>JAFDWD010000685.1 GCA_018268695.1 Actinomycetota bacterium | reverse complement strand
GTACATCGTCACCTCCAACAACGAGGAGCGGCCGTTCTCGCGGGACCAGCGGCGGTGGATCGAGGCGTCATCGGAAGGGAGGCCGAACCTGTTCGGGTTCGGCACCGACGACGAGGTCGAGGCCGTGGGCAGCCTGGTCATCATCAAGCACTCGCCGTTCCCGGCGAGCGAGCCGGCGGAGGGTGATCCGGCGGGGGCGCCGCGGTACGAGGTCCCGGCGGCGAAGACGATCGGCGCCGGGCACGGGCGGCGCGGGGCGTTCCGGCCGGCGTCGGTGGTCAACGTGTCGGGGATGAGCTTCGGGTCGCTGTCGGCCACGGCGATCGAGGCGCTGAACCGCGGCGCCGCCACGGCGGGCTGCCTGCAGAACACCGGCGAGGGAGGGATCGCCGACGCGCACCGGCACGGCGCCGAGCTGGTGTTCCAGATCGGCACCGGCTACTTCGGCTGTCGCGACGAGAGCGGGCGGTTCAGCCTCGAGCGGCTGGTCGCGGCGGTGGAGGGGGCGCCGGTGCGCGCGATCGAGGTGAAGCTCTCCCAGGGCGCCAAGCCGGGCCTCGGCGGGATGCTGCCCGGCGTCAAGGTGACCCCCGAGATCGCCGCCTGCCGCGGGGTGCCGGTGGGGGAGGACTGCATCAGCCCGCCCGCCCACTCCGCGTTCTCCGACGTCGACGGGCTGATCGAGTTCCTCGAGCGGATCGCCGCGGCGACCGGGCTGCCGGTCGGGATCAAGTCGGCGGTCGGCGAGGAGGAGTTCTGGACGACGCTGGCCGAACGGATGGCGATGACCGGCGGCGGGCCCGACTTCATCACCCTCGACGGTGGTGAGGGCGGCACCGGCGCCGCGCCGCTTGCGTTCGAGGACCACGTCGCCCTGCCCTTCAAACTCGCCTTCGCCCAGGTGTACTCGATCTTCGCCCGCGCCGGCCTGGCCGAAGACGTCACCTTCATCGGCGCCGGCCGCCTCGGCTTCCCCGACAGCGCCCTCTTCGCGTTCGCGCTCGGCTGCGACATGGTCAACGTCGGTCGCGAGGCGATGATGTCGGTCGGCTGCATCCAGGCCCAGCGTTGTCACACCGGCCGCTGCCCGAGCGGCGTCGCGACCCAGTCGCCGTGGCTGATGCGCGGTCTCGATCCCGATTGGAACTCGGTGCGGGCCGCGAACTACATCGTGACCCTGCGCGCCGAGCTCCTCGCCCTCTCGCGCACCTGCGGCGTCCGCCACCCCGCCCTGGTGACCGCCGATCACCTGCAGATCGTCTCCGAGCGCTACGGCCTGGCCCCGCTGCGGGAGGTCTTCGGCTACGAACCCGACTGGCCGCTGCTCTCGCCGGCGATCCGCAAGGCGGTCGGCTAGGCGCCGATGGAATCGGTCGGAAAGCTGATCTCGGTCAACGTCGGCTTGCCGAAAGACGTGACCTGGCGCGGGAAAACCGTCTTCACCGGCGTCTACAAGGATCCGGTCACCGGTCCCCGCCACGTCGCCCGGCTGAACGTCGACGGCGACGGCCAGGGCGATCTGGCGGGGCACGGCGGCGAGCAGCGGGCCGTCTTCGTCTACCAGCTCGACTCCTACCGGCACTGGGAACGCGAGCTGGGTCGGGACGACTTCGTCCACGGACAGTTCGGCGAGAACTTCACCGTGGATGGCCTCCCCGACGACGAGGTGTGCATCGGTGATCGCTATCGGATCGGGACCGCGCTGTTCGAGGTGAGTCAGCCGCGGGTGACCTGTTACCGGGTGGGGATCAGGATGGACGATCCGCGGATCCCGGCGCTCCTCGTCTCCCACCGCCGCCCGGGCTTCTATTTCCGCGTGATCGAGGAGGGCGAGGTCGAGGCCGGCGACAAGATCGTCAGGGTCACCACCGGGCCCGAGCAGATGCCGGTCGCCGAGGTCGACGGGTTGCTCTACCTCCCGGGCCATGAGCGCCAGGGCCTGCTGCGGGCGCTGCGGATCCCGGCCCTGAGCCCGGGCTGGCAGGGCTCGTTCCGCGCCCTGCTCGAGGAGGGTGGAGGGAACGGCAACGCCGGCCTCGCGGCGACGGCCCCGCCGCCGGCATGGCCGGGCTTCCGCTCGCTGGCGGTCACCGCGATCGTCCATGAGAGCGGGTCGGTGATCTCGCTGCGCCTGGAGGATCCGGAGGGAGCGCCGCTGCCATCCGCTCTTCCCGGGCAGTACCTGACGGTGCGGGTCCGGCCCGACGGTCAGGAGCGATCGCTGCTGCGCAACTACTCCCTCTCCGGCCCGCCCGGCGCGGGCTACTACCAGGTGAGCGTCAAACGCGAGAGCCGCGGCATCGTCAGCGGTCACCTGTCCACGCGGCTCTCGGTGGGCGACCGGATCGACATCGCGGCGCCGCGCGGGACCTTCACGCTCGACTCCACCGGTGGGCCGGTCCTGCTGGTCAGCGCCGGGATCGGCGCGACGCCCGTCCTCGCGATGCTGCGCGCGCTCGCCCAAGAGCATTCCGAACGCGAGATCTGGTGGCTCTACGGCGCCCGCAACGGTGGCGAGCATCCCTTCGCCGCCGAGGCCCGCGACCTCCTCGCCTCGCTGCCGAACGTGCGCAGCCAGGTGTTCTACAGCCGCCCCGACGAGGGGGATCGTCAGGGCCGCGACTTCGACACCGCCGGCCGGCTGACCGGGGCGGCCATCGCGGCTCTCGAACCCCCGCCGGATGCGCAGGCCTACCTCTGCGGTCCGGTGCCGTTCATGGAGGAGGCCGGCGCCTCGCTGGCCAGCCTCGGGATCGAGGCGTCGCGCATCCACACCGAGCCGTTCGGGCCCGCCCCGGGGCAGACCCCGGGCATCGCGGCAATGTCCTCAAGGACCCCGCATCAGCCATCCGGCCCGCCCGGCAACGGCCCGACGATCGAGTTCGCCCGCAGCGATCTGGCGGTCCGGTGGGACGACGGCGTCGGCACCCTCCTCGAGCTCGCCGAGGCCTGCGACGTCCCGGTGCGCTGGTCCTGCCGCACCGGCGTCTGCCAGACCTGCGAGACGACCCTCATCGCCGGCGACGTGGCCTACGACCCCGACCCGGTGGAGCAACCTCCCGAAGGAAGCCTGCTGATCTGCTGCTCGCGCCCCCACGGCGACATCGTGCTCGACCTCTGAGGTCGGTCTTCTCAGCGGTTACGACCCGCTTCGATTTTGATCGCCGCCAATTCCCCGGTCTTCTCCAACAGGTCGATCACTTCTTCGGCCCATTTGTGCTGCACACTCATCCGGTCGGCGAAGTCGAGCATCTCGTCGACGTCTCCGCGCGCGTAGACCTGCCGCAGCTCGGTTGCCTTACGGCGCATCTCGATCGTGATCCGGGCGATGGCGACGATGAGGCCACCGACGGGATTCGCCACCCCGACGAGCTCGACGAGGAGGTGCTCGGCGATCCCGATCGCACCCTCTTCTGCGACGAGGTCCCATAGCGCTTCTGCCATGGTCAACTCGGTCGAGGTCGGAGCCTGGTTCAGGTAGCTCTCGAGCTCGTTCTCCCGGAGGTTGACCAGGAGGTTCGCGGCCGCCGCGGCGGTGGTAAGGCTGCGAGCGATCGTGATCCCTCGTGCGAGGGCGAGGCTCGATTCGACCTGCGCCTCCGTCATGCCTGCCGCAAGCCTCGCCAGCACCTCGCCCGTATCGCCGGCGTCGACGTGCAGTGCCTGCCCGATGGCCTCCATCGTGTCCTTGGCCACAGCGGTCAGGGCCGCCACCGCCTTCATCGAAACGACGCTCTGCTCCTGGCCTATGGCTTGGATCGTCGGGCGGCCCGCCTTGATCTCGGCTTCCAGCGCTTCCGCCGATTCCCTGATCAGTCTCGCCCGTCTTCGATCAGGGTCCGAGTAGTTGGACAGCTGGGCGAGGACTTCCGACTCGAGCCGCGGACCCTCCGCGACATCCCGTAGGAATGAATCCCGGCTCTGCGCCAGAACTTTCTGGAGGCGCTCGAAGGCCTCGTCGAATTCCCTTTGCAGATCCAAGTCCACTTCGTCAGTCATTTGAAGAAGCTAGGACGAGCAGAATCGCAGAATGATAAGGAATCGTTAAGCGGTCATTGAATTGCACGGAACTCCCGCACTCGCGAAGCTTCCTCGTTCCGAGGAGCTACAGAAGGGTGCGAGATGGGTGGTGAGGCGCGGTTTGAAGGGCGGATGATCCGGGCGGCGGTGCTGCGTGAGATCAATCGGCCGCTGGAGATCGAGGAGCTTGAGATCGCCGAGCCGGGGGCGGGGGAGGTGATGGTCCGTCTTGCTGCCAGCGGGACCTGCCACAGCGATCTGCACTGCATCAATGGCGAGTGGGCGGAGACTCGAAGGCCGATCGTCCTTGGGCATGAGGGGGCCGGGGAGGTCGTGGCGGTCGGGCCTGGGGTGGAGCGGGTGAGAATCGGCGATCACGTCGCGCTTTCGTGGCTGCCCAGTTGCGGGCGCTGCCGGCAGTGCTTCGCCGGGCGGCCACAGCTTTGCGTCGGTTCGCTCGAGACGATCCACCAGAACTTGATGCCCGACGGCACGTCGCGGCTGCGGTCCGGCGACGAACCGGTCTCCAGCATGTTGACCGTCGGCTCGCTCGGCGAATACACGGTCGTCCCCGAGAACGGGGCGATCCGGATCGACGACTCGGTGCCACTCGACCTCGCCGCGGTGGTCGGTTGTGCGGTGGCCACCGGCGTCGGTGCGGTGTTGAACACGGCCCGGGTCGAGGCCGGCCAGAGCGTGGCGGTGGTCGGCTGTGGCGGCGTCGGGATCTCGATCGTGCAGGGTTGTGCGGCGATGTCGGCGGAGACGCTGATCGCGATCGACGCCAATCCCGAGAAGCTTGCGCTGGCGGCGCGGCTCGGCGCCACCCACACGGTCGATGCCTCGAGCGTCGACGCGGTGGAGGCGGTCCACCAGATCAGCGGGGGCGGGGTCGAATACGCCTTCGAGGCGATCGGGCTGAAGGCGACGATCGAGCAGTCGATCGCGATGCTGGGGCCCGCCGGAGCGGCCGTCCTCGTCGGAATGCCGCCGGACGGGGTCACGGTCGAGATCGACCCGATGACGATCACCAGCTCCGAGCAGCGGATCCTCGGCTGCATCTACGGCTCCTGCAACCCGCCGGTCGACTTCCCGCGGATCCTCGGGCTCCACCGCCGGGGCCGGCTCGACCTCGACTCGGTCGTCAGCCGACGGATCCCGCTCGAGCAGGTGAACGACGCCTTCGCCGCGATGGCCGCCGGCGAGGGCGTCCGCACCGTTGTCGTCTACGACTGAGCCCGTCGCCACTGAATGAGCGCTTACTGATAGCTTCCGGCGGAACCAGTTTTCGGCCTCTGGAAGGTCGTCGACGACGGAGGAGCGCGGTGCCGGCAGCAGCGGACGATTACGTCGAGGTCGAGGTCGAGGTCGGCGCGGTCCGGACCACAGAACCGGATCTCAGCCCGCGGGGCCTGGAGCTGGTCGACGCGGCGGCGAAGCTCTTCTACGAGCGCGGCTTCGTCGACACGACGATGAAGGAAATCGCCGGGGCCTGCGGGGTCACCGCGGGAGCCCTCTACAACCACTTCGCCTCCAAGGAAGAGATCCTCTGGGTGATCGTCGAGGGGGCCTACCACGAGACCGAAAGGCGTTCGGTCGAGGCGGTCGAAGCCGGTGCCGGCGATCCGGTCGCGGAGCTACGGCAGCTGACCTATGCGACGTCCCGCATGCATACGTCCGAATACAAGTTCAAAGCGATCGTCGCGCGTATGGAGCGCAAACGTCTGCCGCAAGACCAGGCGGCGGTGGTCGAGAGGATGCACAACCGGGTGCCGCGAATCTGGGCGGACACCCTGCGGCGGGGAATCGGCAGCGGCATCTTCGCCATCCCCCCGGTGGACGGCAAGCAGCCGGACCTGGTGGCGCTCTCGCGGTCGTTCATCGGGTACTGCACCTACCCGGGCTTCTGGTTCGGCCCCGGCCACCCGATCACCGGCGAGGAGCTCGCCGAGCTGCAGTCGCAGATGATCGTGCGGATGGTCGCCGGCACCGCCGGCGACCAGACGAAGCCGCCCGCCTGCACCGGTCCGCAAGGTCCCGTCCGACGCGGGCTTGCATCGGCATGCGCATCTCCTGTAGGGTAAATGAACGTTCATTCAGGTCATGGGAGACCCGGGTGATGAACGTGGGTTGAAAGCTCGGGTCCGCGGGGGCGGACCGAGTGATTGGCAGCTAGGGATCGGCAATTCACCAAAGGAGAGATATGGATACCGATTACGTACCTCACGCCCCGCTGGAGGTGTACCAGGACCTCCTGAAGGACTACTTCATCCTCGAGCGGGACGAGCAGGGAGTGCTACTCGTCCGCATGCACACCAACGGCGGCGAAGCGATCTGGTCGATGGAGCTACATCGTGCCTTCGGCCAGCTGTTCAGGTTCGTCGGCGCCGATCGCGCCAACGAGCTGATGATCCTCACCGGTACCGGGGATTACTGGCTCCGGGATGTCGATGCCGAGAGCTTCCGGGAACTCGAGAAGACGCCCGAGATGTTCCAGCGCGAGAGCTACTTCTACTGGTACCAGGACGGCCTGAAGATGCAGGAGGCACTGCTCTGGGACGTCGAAATCCCGACCATCGGGGTGCT
>JAFDWD010000684.1 GCA_018268695.1 Actinomycetota bacterium | reverse complement strand
CGACTGGATGCCGATCGACCTGAAGATCTACGAGCACTTCGCCGACGCGGTGGCCCGCTACAAGCACTACGACCTGCTGATGGTCAACGCGATCTTCGACGGCATGAACCTGGTCGCCAAGGAGGCGCCCGCGGTCAATACCCGCGACGGGGTGCTGATGCTCTCCGAGAACACCGGCTCCCACCAGGAGCTCGAGGACTGGGTGATCACGGTGAACCCGTTCGACATCCAGGAGCAGTCCGAAGCGATCTACCGCGCCCTGACCATGGAGCCGGAGCGAAAGGCCGAGCTGGCCCGGGGCCTGCGCGACATCATCTTCGCCCGCGATCCCGGCGACTGGGTCGACGACCAACTCGCCGACATCGAAAAAGCCCGCGCCGCGCGGGTTTCCTCCTAGCTTTTTCCGGAGTCCGGGGGGAGAGATCCGGGCCGCCGCGCCCTTGGGGGGCCGTGGCGGGCGTGCGGATCAGGTGGCGCGGGGTCGCGCGGGTGGCGGCGATCGTGGTCGTGGGACTCGTCGCGCTGCGGCTGGTGCCCGCCCTGCTCCAGGCCCCCGAACCGCCGCCGATCCCGGCCAACGTCGGCCTGCCGAAGGCGAGGCCGACGGTCCGCGAGCCGGCGCCGCCCGTCCATCCCGAGCAGACGAAACCGCACCGCCGTCCCGTCCCCGACGCGCCCGCCGCCACGGCGAAGATCGGCACCCGGACGCGCCATCACTCTCACCGCGGCAGCTCCGATCCGCCTCCCAAACCGGTCGAACCGGCACCGTCCCCGACCCCGGAATACGTCCCTCCGCCCGCTCCGGAACCGGCGCCCGAAGCGGTCCCGACCCCCCTCCCGGAACCCCCGCCGGAACCCCGATTCGTGCCTGGCGACGGTAGTCAGGAGTTCGCGCCGCACTGACTTGGCTATAGTGCGCCGTCGCTTATGGCCGCACCGCGCGAATACGAGTTGGTCCTGATGCTGGACCCCCAGCAAGACGCCCCCGCCAGGGATGCCCTGGCCCAGCAGGCGCGTGGCCAGATCGAGGCTGCCGGTGCCCTCAAGCAGGAGAACAACTGGGGCCTTCGCAAGATGGCCTACGAAATCAATCGCCGCACCGAGGCCGACTACCGCTGGTTCCGCTTCGAGGGGACCAACGATCTGCTCGAGTCGCTCGACCACGAACTGAAGATCGCCGACGGCGTCCTGCGCTTCCGCATCTTCAAAGTCGACGCGAACACGCCGACGCTGGTGCCGCCCGCCGTCGCCGCTCCCGGCCCGCGCGAGCGCTCCGACGGCCCCCGCGACCGCGGTGACCGCGGCCCGCGCGAGGACTACTCCCGCGACGAGGCTCCGGTCGAGTCCGCGCCCGAGCCCGCCGCCGCTGAGCCGGCCGGCGAGTAGCTCCTCCTCCCGCCCGGTTCCGCCCGCTCTTTCCGTCATTCCCCTTT
>JAFDWD010000683.1 GCA_018268695.1 Actinomycetota bacterium | reverse complement strand
GTGAAGGGGGACTCGGCGCGCGACCCGCGCGTGCGGCCCATCTCGATCGAGCGCGCCTACATGCTGGTCAGCGGCCTGCACCAGACGCTGGTGCGGGCGCTCGTCCGCGGCGAGGACCTCGGCCCGGTCTCCTACGAGTTCAAGGCGGTCATCACGGCCGCGCTGTCGGGCTCCTCGGCCTGAGCGGCGAGCGGCCGCCGGCGGACCATCGCCACACCGCCTCCCGAGGGCGCGAAGGCGACGCCGCGGAAGCTTTCGCGCTCGCCCGGGTCGCTCGTCGGCCGCAGCTCGAAATTCCGCAGCAGGGTGCGCAGGACGACGTCGATCTCGAACTGGGCGAAGGCGGCGCCGAGGCAGCGGCGCATGCCGCCGCCGAAGGGGATCCAGGCGTAGGTGTCAGGCTTCTTGCCGACGTAACGGTCGGGTTCGAAGCGGTTGGCGCGCTCGTGGAAGCGGCCGTCTTGGTGGAGTGGGGCGATCCCGGTGACGACCCGCGAGCCCGGCGGGAGCGTCCACTCGCCGAGCTGGAACGGCTTCATCACCAGGCGCGCGGTCGCGTTGATGACCGGGCGGACGCGCAGGACCTCCTCGGCCGTCGCGACGCGGAGCGCGTTCTCGTCCCCGCGGGCCTCCTCTTCGAGGCGGTGCAGGATCTCCGGGTGGCGGCGCAGGCGCTCGACGCTCCAGGCGAGGGCCGAGGCGGTCGTCTCGTGCCCGGCGACCAGCAGGGTGAGGAGCTCGTCGGCGAGGTAGGCCTTGTTCACCTCGTCGCCCTCGGCGAGGTGCGCCCGCAGCATCAACGCGAGGATGTCGATCCGCTCGTCGAGGTCGGGATCGGCGAGGTGCTGGTCGACCAGGGTGTTCGCCAGTCGCACGTACTGGGCGTGCATCCGCTTCCAGCGGGCGCCGGGACTGCGCCCGCCCCAGTCGCGGCGCAGGATCGGCGTCGTCACCAGGCGCTGGCCGAGCGTCGTCATCGGCGGCAGCAGCTTTTCCAGTTCGGCGAGCTCGCGGCCGGCGGCGCCGAACACGGCGCGCAGGATGATCCGCAGCGTGATCGTCTGGAAGGAGGAGATCGAGGCGAACTCGACGCCCTCCGGCCAGGACGCCATCTCCCGCAGCGCCTCCTCTTCGATGATCGACTCATACGAGCGCATCCGCTCGCCGTGGAAGGGCGGCAGCAGCATCCGGCGCTCCTCCAGGTGCTGGTCTTCGTCCATCGAGAAGAGCGAACCGGGGCCGAGGACTTCACCGAGCGGGTTCTTGCCCCCGTGCAGCACGTCGGGCTTCGCCGTGTACACCGCTTTCACCAGGTCGGGCCGGGTGACCAGCACCATCGTCCCGAAGGTCGGCATCCGCATCGTCAGCGCGTCGCCATAAGTGGCGGTCAGCCGGCGGATCAGCGCGTTCCGCGCGAAGAGGAACGCGATCCCGTTGACAAGGCTGGGCGTCGTCGGCCCCGGCGGGAGGCGATAGGTCACGGGCGCGTCGGCGATCTCGGCGGTCGGCATGCCGCGATGGTACTCGTGAGTACCGTCTTGTCAAGGAGAAACGGCCGGCGCTCGTGCACTTGAGCCGGTCATGGGCGGCTCAAGTGCACGAGCGGCCGGGGGCACCGTTTGCCGACTCGATTACGGCGCCGGTGGCGACGAGGCGCTCGTCGCTGTCGCGGGGGCCGACCAGTTGGAGGCTGGCGGGGACCGGGCCGGGGCCGGAGGTCGGGACGGGTTGGGAGAGGGCGGGGAGGCCGGCGAGGTTCACCTCCATCGTCCGGGAGATGGAGTCGATCACGCCGAATTCGCCGAGGCGTGGGGGGAAGCCGGCGAGGGTCGGCCAGGCGAGGAGCTCGGCCTGGGTGAAGGCGGTGGCGAGCTCGGCTTCCCAGTGGCGCTGGAAGCGGCGGCCTTCGTCCTCGCGGGGGGCGAGTTCGCGGCCGGCGGCGATCGCCTCGCGGGTGCGGTCGAGGAGGCCGTCGGGCTCGCGGTCGGCGAGGGCGCCGTTGTTGCGGGCCGCCTCGGTGAGGCCGATCCAGAAGGCGGGGTCGAGGACTTCGTCCCAGCCGGGCAGCTCGACCGTGGTCACCTCGAAGCCGGCCGCGGCGAGGGCACGGTCGACGGCGTCGCCGATCCGCGGGTCTTCGTCGGGCACGCGCACGCGGCCGATCACCTGGGCCGGGGCGCCCGGGGCGAAGCCCGGCTCGAGCAGCTCCATCCCGCGGACGACCGCGGCGACGTCGCGGCCGAGGGGTCCGACGGTGTCGAGGCTCTCCGCCAGCGGCAGGACGCCGCCCGTCGGGACGCGCCCGTGCGTCGTCTTCAGCCCGACGATGCCGCAGCAGGCGGCGGGCACCCGGACCGAGCCGCCGGTGTCGGAGCCGATGCCGACCTCCGCTTCGCCGGCCGCCACGGCGACCGCCGAGCCGCTCGAGGAGCCGCCGGGGATCAGTTCGGGATCGAGCGGGTTGCGCGGCGTGCCGAACCACTCGTTCACCCCGCTCGCTCCCATCGCCAGCTCGGAGAGGTTGGTCTTGCCGACGATCCGCGCCTCGCCGGCGTCGATCGCGGCGCGCAGCCCGGCCATGCAGGCGGCGTCGGCGATCGCGGGGCCGGCGCTGCGCGCGATCGCCCGGCAGCCCGCCGTGGTCGGCAGGCCCGCGATGTCGATCAGGTCCTTGACCGCGACCGTGGTCCCGGCGCTGCCGATCCGGGTCGTGTCGATGAAGGTGGCGTCGGGCGGCTCGCTCATCGCGCCCGAAGTC
>JAFDWD010000682.1 GCA_018268695.1 Actinomycetota bacterium | reverse complement strand
TACTCCGGCGGGTCGAGAAGGACGGTGTGAATGTTGGAGCGGCCGGCCTTCAGGTCCTTCTTCAGTTTGGCCCGGGCGGTACGGATGTCGTTCGCCCTTTTGAGCGCCTCCATCCTCTGATCGAGGGACCTTTCCGGGGCCGCGAGGGAGGTCTTTACCGAGGAGGTCGTCATGCGGCGGCGAGTATAGCCGTGGCTCGGGGGTGCGCAAGGCGTCCTCACCCATTTGCGCCCAAATTCATCTCAACCTCTAGTCGAGGTCCAGCACGGGCTCTGAATTCCGCTCGTGGCGGAGTGAGGACTCCAGTTCCAGCGCGACGCGCGACCCGGCTCGCGGATCGCGGAAATTCTCCGTGCCGACGGCGACGACCGAAGCGCCGAGGGCGAGGAATTCAGCCGCGTCGGCGCCGGTCGACACACCCCCCATCCCGATGATCGGCAAGGCGACCGCGGCGCGCACCGAGCGCACCTGCTCCAGCGCCACCGGCCTCACCGCCGGCCCCGACAGTCCGCCGTAGCCGTTGCCGAGCGCGGGCGCTCCGGTCGACGGATCGATCGCGGTGCCCTTCAAGGTGTTGATCAGCGAGACCGCGTCGGCGCCGCCTCGCTCGGCGCCGGCCGCGACCGCCGCCGGGTCGGCGACGTTCGGCGTCAGCTTCACGATCAGCGGCTTCTCGCTGAGCGGGCGCAGCGCCTGTAGCAATCCCTCGGTCTCACTCGGGTTCTCGCCGACGATCAGCCCCGAGTGGACGTTCGGGCAGGAGACGTTCAGCTCGATCGCGCCGACCTCCCGGCGCCGCGCGATCCGCTCGACGCAGCGGGCGAACTCCTCGCGGGTCGTCGCCATCACCGAGACGATCAGCGGCACCGGCAGCTCGCGCAACTGCGGCAGGTCCTCGGCGAGGAACCCCTCGAGGCCCTTGTTCGGCAGGCCGATCGAGTTCAGCATCCCGGCCGGGGTATCCCAGATCCGCCGCGGGGCGTTGCCGGCCCGCGGCTGCGGGGTGATCGTCTTCGAGACGAAGGCGGCGAAGGGAAAGTCCTCGAGCAGGGCGTCGCCGAAGACCCGCCGGGCGGCGATCGCGTCATAGGTACCCGAGCCGTTCAGAACCGGGTGGGCAAGCTCGATCCCGCAGAGCTCAGGCACGGGCCAGCTCCGCTTCCGGCACGCCGGCGAGCTGCTCGCCGGCGAGGACCGGGCCGTCGACGCAGAGCCGCAGGTAACCGCCGTCCGGCTTTGGCACCGCGCAGCCGAAGCAGGCGCCGTAGCCGCAGGCCATCGGCGACTCGAGCGCGAGCCGGGAGGGCACCGCGGCGGCCGCGCAGAGGGCGCGGACGGCCTCCAGCATGGCCGGCGGCCCGCAGGCGTAGACGACGGCGGAGCCGGCGTCGTCTCCGGCCAGCATCGCCTCGAGCAGGTCGGTGACGTAGCCGCGGTGGCCGGCGTGGCCATCCTCGCTGGCCAGCCGCACCTCGGGGCAGAGCGCCCCGGCGGCGGAGCAGAAGAGGT
>JAFDWD010000681.1 GCA_018268695.1 Actinomycetota bacterium | reverse complement strand
GTTGATTCCGATGCCCCGCGCCCCTAACTTCGCCCCCTGCTCGCGGATCGCCGTCATCGTCTCTGACGCGTAGCTCTGGGCCTCGTCGAGGACCGGCCAGAAGAGACGCCGGTCGCCGGGCGCCAGCTCGCCGCGCGAGCGGGCGCTGTAGTAGGTGTCGAAGAGGGCGAGGTTGGCCGTGAGACGCTCGCGCGTGCCGCCGTGACCCGAGCAGAAGAGCACGATCAACCCGAGGTCCATCGCCTCGCGCAGACTGAAGGTGCCGCGGCTCGCCCCGAGGAGCGCGGTCATCCTCGGCGACGCGCCGACGCGGTCGACGAGATTGGTCAGCGGGGTGACCGCCTCGTCGGAGAGGCGAGGGAAACGCTCGCGCCAGAAACCCTGCGAGGAGGCCGGCAGGAAGGGCAAGACCGACTCGCGCCACGCGTCGTCGGTGAGCAGGGTCGGGATCTGGAAGATCGTCGGCGCAAGCTCCGGCGGCAGCATCTTCGCGATTGCGGCGAGCGCCGAGGTGGTCTGGGTGATCAGGTTGATCGCCCGGGTCGAGCGCTCCCCCCAACCCATCGCCGTGGCGAAGGCGTCGACGACGACCTCGACCCGTGCGGCGGCGTCGGCCCCTCCCAGCTCGAAGAGATTCCAGCAGGGCTGGTCCTCGCCGCCACCCGGTCCGAGGTCGACCTCCACCACCCGCTCGGCGACACCGGCCTCGCCGAGGTAGGGCTTGATCCGCTCCAGGGCGTCGCCGTGCGGGTCGAGGAAGAGCCCGCCGTGACCTGAGCGGGCAAGGTGGGTGAACATCGTGATCGCGGCCTCCGTCTTGCCCCAGCGCGAGCGACCGGCGACGTAGGTGAAGAAGGTCTCCTCGACACGCACGCCGACGATCCGCTCCCCACGCTCGTCGGCCACCCGGCCGATCGGGATCAGGTCGCTGCGCTCGGGGGTGAACTCCGGCAGGTCCGGTGGCGGCGCGAGGAGCGTGCCGGAGCGAAGGACGTTTTCGGCCCGGCAGTTCACCGTCGGCGGCTTCAGCAGTCCGGCGATCTCGACGGTGGTGAGGACGCTCCTCCGCGAGGGACGGAAGAGGCCGGTGTCGATCCGGCGGTCGAAGGATTGGCGGCGCCCCGGCAGATCGGCGCCGAGGAAGGCCAGGCCGGCGATGTGGACCCCCGAGGCCCGAAGCCAGTTGCGATCCGAGAACGGACCGAAGGCTGCGAGGAGGCCCCGCATCATCCCCTCGGCGCCCTGTCGCTCCCCTGCCCTGGCGCGGAGGAGGATCTGCGCCTCGAAGAGCAGGGCGCCGCCACGCAGCTTGACGTCGAGGCCGCGACCCAGGTCCCGTCGCTCGGCCATCTCCCCAGGGTCGCTCCGGCGGCCCGACCGCCCGCCGCCGAGGCCGCTCGCCAGCTCGACCGTCTGGCCGCGACGGGTCGCCTGCCTGCGCATCCACCAGCGGCACCAGG
>JAFDWD010000680.1 GCA_018268695.1 Actinomycetota bacterium | reverse complement strand
GCGGTCGAGGATCTCGGATACGTCATGGGCGTGGATGCCGTCGATCTCGAAGGAGACGGGGCCGAGGCGATCGGGGCCGCGGGGGGGACCGAAGACCTTCAGGCCGGGGACCTCGGCGAGCTTCTCCAGGGTGTAGTCGGCGATCGCGCGCTCGTGGTCGCGGACGGCGTCCATACCGAGTTCGGTGTCGAGCCATTCGATCGCCGCGCCCATCCCGATCGCCTGGGCGATCGCCGGGGTGCCTGCCTCGAAGCGGGCCGGGACGTCCGCGTAGGTGGTCCCCTCGCGCGTCACCTTGCGGATCATCGAACCGCCGCCGAGGAAGGGCGGCATCGCCCGCAGCAGGTCGAGCCTGCCCCAAAGGGCGCCGATGCCGGTCGGCGCGTACAGCTTGTGGCCGGTGATCGCGTAGAAGTCGACGCCGAGCGCCGCCACGTCGATCGGCAGCTTCGGTGCGGACTGGGCGCCGTCGGCGACGACGATCGCGCCGGCGGCGTGGGCCATCGCCGAGATCTCGGCCAGCGGGTTCTCGGTGCCGAGGACGTTGGAGACGTGGGCGATCGCGAGGACCTTCGGGCCGCGTTCCAGCAGCCCTCTCAGCGCGTCGAGGTCGAGCACGCCTTCGTCGTCGATCGGCGCCCAGTCGATCTCCGCGCCGACCCGCTCCGCCAACTGCTGCCACGGCACGATGTTTGAGTGGTGCTCCATCTCGGTGAGCACGATCCGGTCCCCGGCGCCGACGTTGGCGTCACCCCAGGCCCGCGCCACGAGGTTCAGCGCCTCCGTTGCGTTGCGGACGAAGAGGACCTCGCGGCGGTCGCCCGCCCCGATGTGGCGGGCGACGATGTTGCGCGCACCCTCGTAGGCCTCGGTCGCCTCGGCGGAGAGGGTGTGGGCGCCGCGGTGGACGTTGGCGTGGTGGCGACGCTCGTAGTCGTCCACCGCCTCGATCGAGGCGAGCACGCGCTGGGAGCTCGCCCCGCTGTCGAGGTAGGCGACCGGGGCCCCGCCGATCTCGCGGGCGAGCAGCGGGAACTGCTCGCGCACCCGCTCGATCGGGAAGGTCTCGGCCGTCACGGTCATGCGGCTGCCCCGACCTCCTCGCGGATCCAGCCGTAGCCCTTCTCCTCGAGGATGCCGACCAGCTCCGGGCCGCCTTCCTTGACGATCCGGCCCTCGAACATGATCGACACCTGGTCCGGCTTGACCATGCTCAGGATCCGCTGGTAGTGGGTGATGATGAGGACGCCCATGTCGGGGCCGGAGAACTTGTTGACGCCCT
>JAFDWD010000067.1 GCA_018268695.1 Actinomycetota bacterium | reverse complement strand
TCTCGCGGTCGTCGAAGTGGGCGTAATAGAGGTCGATGCGATCGGTGCGGAGGCGGCGCAGCGAATCGTCGGCGGCCTTGCGGATCGTCTCGGCACGAAGGTTGTCGAGCCCGGCGAGTTTGCCGACCTTGCTGGCTATCACGACCGCGTCGCGCATCCCGTCGCGCGCCGCCAGCCATTCGCCGATGATCGTCTCCGACTCGCCGCCGCTGTTCCCCGGATGGCGGGCCATGTAGACGTCGGCGGTGTCGACGAAGTTGCCGCCGGCCGCCACGTATGCGTCGAGCACGGCGAAGGAGGTCGCCCGGTCGGCGGTCCAACCGAAGACGTTGCCGCCGAGGCAGAGGCCGAAGACATCGAGGTCGGTGCGGGGGATCAGCGCCATCCCCCGGCGACTCTAGCGACCGGGTCTCACCCGCATTGTCGAATCGATAGGTTTCCGATACGAGTAAATTTCGCTTAAGGCGGGTATCGCCGCTTTCAGCCTGCAGTCGGCACTTTGTCGCGTTCGGGACTTCGGAAAGGTGAATCGGTGAAAGAAAAAGACCTGGGACTCAAATTCTGGGCAGCGGTAGCGGTCAGCGCGGTCGGCATGGGGGTCGCTCTCGCTTTCGTCGCGGGGTTCTTCCTCGGCCACTACACCGGTCACAAGAGCACGACGACGGTCGCCGCGGGGCAGACCTCGTCGATGGAAAATTCGTCCGAATCCGCCGAAGAAGGCGAAAAGGTCACCGCCTCCAACGGCATCACGCTGGCGCCGCAGTTCAGCAGTGAAGAACTCTGGGAACACGCGGGTGACAACTGGGTGACCAACGGCGGCAGCACCACCAACGACCGCTTCTCGACCCTCGACGAAATCAACACCGAAAACGTCGCCGAACTGAAAGGCGACTACGTCACCAAGATCGGCAAAGAAGCGACCGCGGCGAAGTTCTCCGCCGAGGGCCAGGCGCTCGAGTACGAAGGCACGATCTACATCCCGGACGGCGCCGACAACGTCTACGCGATCGACGCCGGATCCGGCGAAATCATCTGGACCTACGAACCGCACCTGCCGCCCGACCCGCTCGGCGAAGTTATCTGCTGCGGTTGGGACAACCGCGGTGTGGCGATCGGAGACGGCATGGTCTTCGTCTCGCAGCTGAACGGCGACCAGGTCGCGCTCGACCAGGAAACCGGCAAGGTCAAATGGTCGACCCCGGTCGTCAAGCCCGGCCAGGGGTACTCGATCACCAGCGCGCCGCTCTACTACAACGGCATGCTCTACGTCGGCGGTTCCGGCGGCGAGTACGGCATCCGCGGTCGCCTGACCGCGCTCGACGCCGAAACCGGCAAGATCGCCTGGCGCTCCTACACGATCCCGGCGCCCGGCGAAAAAGACTTCGAAGGCAGCTGGCCGGCTAACAACGACGCCTGGAAGCACGGCGGCGCCGGCATCTGGAATACGCCGACGGTCGACCCGAAGACCGAAACGCTGTTCTTCTCGACCTCGAACGCGGCGCCCGACTGGAACGGCGCCGAACGCGAAGGCGACAACAAATGGGCGGCCTCGATCGTCGCCGTCGAAGCGAAGACGGGCAAGATCAAATGGGGCTACCAGCAGGTCCACCACGACCTCTGGGACTACGACAGCCCCAGCCCGACCGTCCTGATGGACGGCGAAATGAACGGCGAAGAAGTGGAAGCCGTCGGCGAGCCCTCGAAGACCGGTTGGGTCTACCTGCTCGATCGCAACACGGGCGAACCGATCTACCCGATCCCCGAGGTCAAGGTCCCGCAGGACCCGAGCCAGAAGACGGCGGCGACCCAGCCCGAGCCGACGATGGAACCCTTCAGCCCGATCGAAGTCAGCCCCGAATCGGTCGAAAAAATCCAGGAATCGGTGGCCGGCAACACGCCGAAACAGAAGGTCGTGGCCGGGAAGATGTTCCAGCCGATGTCGACCGATCCGAGCACGATCGTCGTCACCCCGAACTCGGCGGTCGGCGGCGACAACTGGCCCGCGTCGTCGTATGACCCGGAAAAGAACATGTACGTCGTCTGCTCGACCGAAGGCGCGCTCGGCGTGATCGCCGAAACCGGGAAGACCGAATACAACGAAGGCGAAACGTTCACCGGTGGCGACATCGGCGGGACGACCGGCTTCGCGGCACCGGGCTTCGTGACCGCCTACGACATGTCGACCGGCAAGATCGCCTGGCAGAAATCGATGCCTGAATCCTGCTACTCGGGTGCGGTCACCACCGCCGGCGGCCTGACCTTCATCGGCGAAAACGATGGGGAACTGGTGGCCTACAACACCGAAAACGGCGAAAAACTCTGGAGCTTCCAGACCGGCGCCGGCGCCAACACCACGGTGACCCCGTTCGAAGACGAAGGCGAAGAGAAAATCGCTATCTACGCGGGCGGCAACTCGCTGGCGGCCACGCCGCACGGCGAAAACTTCTGGGTCTTCTCCCTCAAGGGGACGATGGAAGGCGAGGAAGGCACCGAAAAAGAAGGCGAAGGCACCGTCCACAAGGGCGATGAACCCGGCAAAGAAGCGGGCGAAGGCGAAGCGCCGACCGAAGAAGGCGAAGCGCCCGAAGAAGGCGGCGAAACCGCCGAAGCCGGTGGCGCCCCGAACGCCGAAGCCGGCAAAGAAGTGTTCGCCGAAAACTGCTCGATCTGCCACGGCGCCACCGGCCATGGCGGTAACGGCGGTCCTGACCTGACGACGATGCCGAAAGCCAAAGAACAGGCCGGCGCCGAAGAACAGGTCACCAACGGCGGTGGCGGCATGCCGGCGTTCAAAGGCCAGCTGTCCGAAGAAGAAATCAAGAACGTCGCCGCCTACGTGGTCGAAGACATCGTCGGCGGCAAATAGGCAGAGGGCCGAGGG
>JAFDWD010000679.1 GCA_018268695.1 Actinomycetota bacterium | reverse complement strand
CGGCGAGACCCTCGACGTCGTCCCTCGCTACCTGATCACCGGCCGCACCGTGATGGGGGCCTCCTTCGGCGGCGTGAAGGGTCGCGACCAGGTTCCGCAACTCGTCGACCGCTACCTGAGCGGCGAGATCGACGTCGACGCCCTGATCTCCCATCGCACCACCCTCGACCAGATCAACACCGGATTCGAGCTGATGCACGAGCAGGACGGCATCCGCACGGTGGTCGAGTACGTCTGAGGCAATCTCGGGCGACGATGTAACTTGGTGATCGATGTCGATCGAAAGCCGCACTGACCTCGAAGGACTTCGTGCCGCCGGCCGGGTCGTCGCCGAGGCCATCCGGGCGATGCGGGCACGGGTGCGCCCCGGTGTCAGCACCGCGGAGCTCGATCGCGTCGGCGCCCGTGTCTTTGCCGCGGCCGGGGCGCGCTCCGCTCCCCGCCAGGCCTACGACTTTCCCGGGGCGACCTGCATCAGCGTCAACGACGAGGCCGCGCACGGCATCCCCGGACGTCGGCGGCTCCGCCACGGGGACCTGGTGAAGCTAGATGTGTCGGCCGAGCTCGACGGCTACTACGCGGACGCCTGCGTCTCGGTGCCGGTGGGGATGGTGGGCCGCGCCTACCTCGATCTGGCCGCCGCCGCGGAGGCAGCGCTGGGCGAGGCACTGGCGATCGCCCGGACGGGTACGCCGATCGGCCAGATCGGCCGCACCGTGGAAAGCGTGGCCACGGCACGCGGATTCTCGGTCTGTCGGGAGCTGACCGGCCACGGCATCGGGCGCGAGATCCACGAATGGCCGACCGTCTTCAACTGCGCGATCCCCAGTTCCTCGGAGCCGCTTACGGCGGGTCTGGTGATCACGATCGAGCCGGCCCTCTCGGCGGGCAGTGGTGCGATCGTCCACGGCGAGGACGGCTGGACCATCAAGACCGCCGACGGCGCCTGCTCGGCGCAGTTCGAGCACACCCTCGTGGTCACCGACGATCTGCCGATCCTCCTCACCGCTTGAGCCCGTCGGGCTTGTAAAACCGCACGAAAGCGCACGGCCGGCGGCGTCCCGTCTCCGGTGTGGCGGACTACCTTCGGCGCCAGGATCAACGCGAAACGAGGGGTGCACATGGGACGGGTCGAGGACAAGGTCGCCTTCATCACCGGGGCCGCGCGCGGACAAGGTCGGAGCCATGCGGTGCGGCTCGCCGAGGAGGGCGCCGACATCATCGCGGTCGACGTCTGCAAGGACCTCGGGATGGCCTACCCGCCGGCGACCTCCGAGGATCTCGCCGAGACCGTCCGTCAGGTCGAGGCGGCCGGTCGCCGGATCGTCGCCGCCGAGGTCGACGTGCGCGATGTCGAGGAGCTGAGGAGTGCCGTCGACGGTGGGGTGAAGGAGCTCGGCCGGCTCGACATCGTCTCGGCCAACGCGGGCGTCAGCGGCGGCTACCCGTCGAAGACCGAGGACATTCCCCGCGAGCTCTGGGAGATCGCGCTCGAAGTGAACCTGACCGGGGTCTGGAACACCTGCAGCGTCGCGATCCCCCACCTGATCGACGGTGGCCGCGGCGGCTCGATCGTGATCACGAGCTCTGCCGCCTCGCTGAAAGGCTACGAGAACATCAGCCATTACGTCTCCTCCAAGCACGCCCTCGTCGGGCTGATGCGGACGATGACCAACGAGCTCGGCCCGCATCGGATTCGGGTCAACAACATCGCTCCCAGCCAGGTCGATACCGACATGGTGCTGAACGAGACGGTGGCCAAACTGTTCTGTCCACACCTCGAGAACCCGACCTTCGACGACCTCGCCGAGGCCTCGATGGCGATGCACGTGCTGCCGATCCCCTGGGTCGAGTCGATCGACATCAGCAACGCGCTGCTGTTCCTCGCCTCCGACGAGGGTCGCTACGTCACCGGGACGACGCTGGCCGTCGACGCCGGCGCGACGCAGCATTGATCGCTGTCGTCCGCACGTTTGGAAACTGAGCCAACGATGACGGGTGGGTCCTCGCCCGCCCGCCGTCGTCGCCCAGCTATCACTGCCTGACCAACCAACGACAGAGAGGGTTTGCAGATGGCGGAGAGGCCGTTGATGAGGTTCGACGACCAGGTGGCGATCGTCACCGGTGGTGCCGGGGGGCTGGGCAGTACCTACGCGCGCCTCCTCGCCTCGCGCGGGGCGAAGGTCCTCGTCAACGACATCGGCGTGACGATCGAGGGCGAGCCGATGGACCCACCGCCGGGTGACGCCGTGGTCGAGGAGATCATCGCCGCCGGCGGCGAGGCGGTGTCCGACACCCATGACGTCATCGACCAGGCACCCGAGATCGTCGCCGCCGCGCTCGAGGCGTTCGGCCGAATCGACATCGTGATCACCAGCCACCTCGTGCATCGGGCCGGACCGTTCGGGGAGCTGGCGCTGGAGGACTTCGAGTTCGGCAACGAGAACGACTACCACGGGACCGTCCGGGTCATGCACGCCGCTTGGCCAGAGCTGGTGAAGACGAGCGGCCGCGCGCTCCTGACCGGCTCGGGGGCCATCTTCGGCTCCGAGAACCTGTCGTCCTACATGACCTCCAAGGGCGGCATCGTCGCGCTCGGCCGGGCTCTCGGGATGGATGGCCGCCGGCACGGGATCAAGGTGAACAGCGTGCTGCCGTTCGCCGGAACCCGCCAGGGCCTCTCGATGGCCGGGTTCGAGGACTTCATGGTGAAACACGCAACGCCCCAACAGGTGGCCAACGGTGTCCTCTGGCTGGTGCACGACTCGGTCGAGGTCACCGGGCAGGCGTTCTCCTCGACCGGCGGCTTCGTCAGCCGGGTCTCGCTGGCGCAGAGTTGGGGCTGGGCGAGTCCGGAGGGGACGCCGGAGGACTTCCGCGACCACGCCGCCGAGATCGCCGATTTCGGCCGCGGCATGGTCTTCCCGGTCGACGCGGGCGAGCACGTCAACTTCAACAGCGACCGGGCCGCCGGCTTCCACGTCGACGCCGAGTACCTGCACTGAAGGTGCCGGACGCGAGCGGAAGACAGAGGATGGACTACGACGAGCTGAAAGGCCGACGCGCGCTGGTCACCGGGTCGACGGACGGGATCGGTGCCGCGATCGCACGGCGCCTGGCACGCGCCGGGGCGGAGGTCGTCGTCACCGGGCGCAACGAGCCACGCGGCCGGACGATCGTCGAGAGGATCGCCGAGGAGGGTGGACGGGCGACGTTCGTCGGTGCCGATCTCAGCTGCGGCAGAGCCAAGGTCGACGCACTTGTCGACGGAGCGCTGGCCGACCTCGGCGGCCGGATCGACATCCTAGTCAACAACGCCGCGATGGTGCTCGCGCCCACGGCCACCGAGGAGACCGACGTCGAGACGTTCGACCTCGCCTTCGCCACCAGCGTGCGCTCCGCGTTCCTTCTGACCGGTGCCCTGGCGCCGGCGATGGCCGAGCGCGGGGGTGGGACGATCGTCAACGTCGGCTCCTTGAGCGGCTTCCGACCCACTCCGATGCTGGCGCTTTACAGTGCGACCAAGGCGGCCATGCATTCGTTGACGCGCTCTTGGGCGGACGAGTACGGACCGCGCGGCGTCCGCGTCAACGCGGTGGCTCCCGCGGCAACGCTGACGGAGAAGATCCGGGCGATCGAGGACGAGCTGGCGCCGTTGGTGGCGATGCTGCCGTCCCAGCGGGCGAGCGAGGTCGACGAGGTGGCTGAGGCAGTCTTGTTCTTGGCCGGCCCTCGCGCCTCCAACATCCACGGGGCGATCCTCCCGGTGGACGGTGGAGCCTCCGCCATCTGGGCCGGCCAGCCCGCCTGAGCAGCCCGGCGCCATCCCGCGCCCGCGACTCGGGTTGTTCGATGATCCAGGGCCGACCGAGTCATCGGCGCTGACTGGTCGCACCTATTGTTTATGGTCGCGGCGAGGATCGAAATTGGCAGGTCGGGCCCGTCACGTGTCTCGTACATGAACTCTCCCCCCAAAACCAAGGAATTCGACGGGCAGGAGGACAAGGCCAAACCCAAGCGGCGCCCCGGTCGTCCGCGCGACGCCAGTTATGAGGGGGCGATCCTCAAAGAGGCGCTGCGCGAGATCAGCGACCACGGGATCAGGCGCTTCAGCGTGCAGCGGGTGGCCGATCGGGCCGAAGTGGCGAAGGCCACGGTGCGACTCCGTTGGCCGGATCGCGAAGAGCTGATCATGGCGGCGCTGACCTCGACCAAGCTCCGCATCGGCAAGCCCGATACGGGCACCTTGCGGGGTGATCTCACGCAGATCGTGCGCGAATGGGCGGCGGTCTACAACACCGAGGAAATGATGCGGCTCTACGGCCACGTCCAGGCCGAGCAGAACGGTAACCCGGAGTTCTTCGAATGGTTCCAGGAAGTCGTTGCCCGCCCTGCCAACCAGATCGTCATCGATGCGATCGCCGCGGCCCAGCAGGCGGGCCGGGCCCGCTCTGACATCCAGGCCGATGTCATCGCCCGTTGCCTGGTCGGCTCGCTCTATCTCGAGGGGATCGCTCGTCATAGCGAGATCACCGTCGAGTTCCAGCAGGAGTTGGTGGCGCTGATCCTCGGCGCGATCGAGGCTGAGCCGCACGGTGGGGGCGACCGGACCGCGCGTCAGGTACCTCGATCGGGTCCCTGAAGAGTTTATTTCCGTTCGCGAACAGAATTTATTTGACAGAGACGTTCTGGGGGATTACCGTCGGGGAGACGGAAGGTCGGGAGCCTGCGTCGGCGCAGTTCGGAAAAGCCGCGTTGCCACGGGACTTCGAACGGAGGAGATGGATATGACCGAGTTGATGATCGCCCCTGCCGGAGGCGTCCTCGAGACGCCTGCCGAAGCCTTCGCCGAGGCAGCACCCGAGGCTCAGTCCGGCGACGTGGTCGCTGCCTTCTGTCGGATCGCCGACGCCTTCAACCCCCTGGGCGATGTCGACACCGCGGCGCGGTTGGTGGCCGCGGCCTCCGCCCGCCTGACCGCCAGCGCGCGCTGCTGTGTCTACCTGCGCGACGGCGACTCGGGGCTCTTTCGTGGCCGGGTCGCCTTCGGCGATCTCGCCGGTGAGGACGAGCGGGTGCGCCGCCTCGTCTGCGGCACCGCCGCCGATCGCTTCACGAGTGAGATCGTCGAGAGCCGGCGGCCGGTGATGATCGCCGACGCCCGCCACGACCGCCGCCCGGTACGGGCGGCGATGGTCGACTGGGGCGTCAGCTCGGTCCTCGGTGTGCCGATGCTCGACGGAGAGGACGTCGTCGGGCTGATCTTCCTCGACGATGCCGGCCGCCGGCGCGAGTTCTCGGCCGCGGCGCAGGAGGCTGCGGCCGGCTTCGGGCGGCTCGCCGGGGTCGCCATGTCGCACGCTCTGCAGGCGCAGGGTCTGCGCCAGGCAAAGCTCGCTGCCGAGCAGCAGACCCAGGCGCTGAAACGCGCCCGGGTGCTCGACGAACGCCTGACCCAGGCACTGGTCGATGCCCAGGGCGTCAATGAGATCGCCGCTGCCGTGACTGCGGCGACGGACCGCTGTTGCGCGGTATTCGACGATTCTCTGCGTCGGATCGGGGGTGGCGGCCCGGGCGCGGAAGCAGAGACGCTGCGGGCGCTCGAGCGCCTCGGCGCCGACCTGCCCGAGGTGCGCGAGGTGCTCGAGGGCGAGACCTCGCGGACCGCGATCATCGACGCGATCCCCACCCAGCGGATGATGCACCGCGTCCTCATCTCCCCGGTCTCCAACGGTGGTCGCGTGGTCGGCTGTGTGGCCCTGCTGGAGACCGGCGGGCGCTTCTCCCTTACCGACGCGGCGGCTGCTCGCCGGGCGGCGATGGCGGTCGGGATCGATTTCGCCGCCCGCCGACGGAAACAGACTGATCGGGCTCACGCCCGCGAGGTCCTGGTGCGCGATCTGATCGGGGGGACAGGCGATCCTGCGCGGGCGACGGCACGGGCCGACTACGTCGGCCTCTCGCTCGACCGAGGCGCGGTTGTCGCCTCGCTCAAGCGTCGCCACGGCGGTGGCCCGCCGCTCGCCACCGACGCCGTCGAGGAAGCCTGCATGGCGGAGGGTGTCGGCCACTGGGAAGGGGCGACCACTGCCGAGGCCGGGGCGATCATCGTGATCGTGCCGATCGAGGAGAGCGACTCCCGCCAGGCTTCGATTGCCACGGTGAGGGCTCGCCTCAACGAGGCCGCGTTGCGCCTCGGTGACGACGGCGAGGTATTGGTCGCGCTTTCGGGCGTCTGCGCCGACGCTCCTGGCTTCCGCCTCGCCTTCGAGGAATCGCAACAGGTGCTTGGCTGTCTGGAGGAGTTGGGTTCAGGCGGCTCGCTGGTCTCGAGCCTCGCCGCCGACGATCTCGGCCCCGCCCGCCTCTTCCTCAGCGCCGGCGATCGCTCTGCCGCCCGTCGTTTCTGTGCCGACGTCCTCGGCCCGCTCAACGACGTCGACGACCCGAAAGCCGTCGACCTCCTGGTGACCGCTGACACCTATTACAGCTGCGGGCGCAGCGTCCGCCGCACCGCGAGCAGGCTCGAGGTTCACGGCAACACGGTCCGCTACCGCCTGGCTCGGATCAAGCAGCTCACCGGCCGCGATCTGCTCGGCGACCCGACCGGCGAGGTCGATTTCTTCGTCGCTCTGATGCTTCTCAGCCTCGAGCAGAGGGTGCCGCGCGACATCGTCGTGCGGATCGGGGCGGACCGCGAAGACGAGCACGACATCGACAACCTCTAGCGCGCCGTCGAACGAGCCGGCTCGAGCGCGGCTGCCGGCGTCGATGATGCTCCCCTCGCGTGTCTACACCCACCGTCCCTCGCCGCCGCCGGAGGCCGCGCTCGCGATGCTCGCCGAGCACGGTTCCTGCCACCTCGCGGACGTCGTCGGGACCGGGGTGCTGAACGCGGCGATCCGTCCCGTCAATCCGCCGGTGCTGCCCTTGGCGGGAGTGGCGGTCACCGTGCGGATCACGCCAGGGGACTTCCGCATGATCCCCTGGGCGGTCGACCAGTTGGGCGCGGGAGATGTCCTCGTGGTCGACGGTGGGGGGAACGGCGACCGCGCCGTCTGGGGGGATTTCGTCGGGTCCCGCGCCGCCGCGCTCGGCTGTGCCGCGGTGGTGGTAGACGGCGCCGTGCGCGACGTCCCCGGGCTCGCGCGGCTCGGCATACCCGTCTTCGCCCGCGGCCTGGCGGCCCGCGGGCCGACCAAGGTAGGACGCGGAGAGGTGAACGTCCCGGTCAGCTGCGGCGGGGTGTGCGTCGCGCCCGGGGACGTCATCGTCGCCGACGGCGAGGGGATCGTCGCCGTCCCGGCGTGTGACTTCGACGCCGTCCTCGAGCTGGTCCGTGCGCGGGCGGCCGCGGCCCCACGGCAGCCCGCGGAGGTGGGTCGTGCGGACGAGGCGTGGCGCGCCTATCTCGCCGCGGGCGTCGCTGATTGGGAGGGGCCGGAGTTCCACGAGCGCCGCTGGGACGCGCTCTGAGCGGCCGGGCAAGAGGGCTTGGAAAGACGTACTACGGCCCGCCTTCAGGCCGCTCGGCGGACGCGCGAAGACGAAGTACCGTCGCGACCCTGCCGAGAAGCTGCGAGCGAGAAAGAGGTACGTGTGGACGTGTCGAGGGAAGGGTGGCGTTGATGATCTGCAAGGACCCGGCGGGCCGTCGCGGGACGGCCGCAGGGGAGCCGTCATGACCGCTCCCGTCAGGCCCTTCGTCGGACCCGCACGGGCGCTCGCCGGAGCGGGTGCGAGCGCCTCCGTCGGCAGCGAGCTGCGGGCGGCGGGCGTCCGCCCTGACGATGGCGTCGTCCCCTTGGTCGCGGACGCGGCGGTGCTGAAGCTGGGCCTCGCCGACGCGGCGATCGACTCGCTCTCCGCGGCCGGCTTCACCCTCGACGTGCGGCCGGGGGTCGAGGCCGAGCCGACGCCCGACACCATCCGCGGGTTGATCGGCGACCAGGCCGACGCGCCGATCGCGGCGGTCGCCTCGATCGGCGGCGGCAGTGCGCTCGACGCCGCCAAGCTGGTCTCGCTCGCGCACGCCAACGAGATCGATCTGACCGCCGGCGTCAAAGCCACCGAGGAAGTCGAACCTGGGCCGCCGATCCTTGCCGTCCCGACCACCGCCGGCACCGGGGCGGAGGCGACCGCCGTCGCGATGCTCTGGCACGGGGGCGCCAAGCGCATGTTCGTCCACGGGCATCTCGTTCCTCGCGTGGTCGTGCTCGACCCCGACCTGTTGGCCGACCTTCCTCCTGCGGTGACGGGCTCGAGCGGCCTCGACGCGATCAGCCACGCGGTCGAGTCGCTGCTCTCCACCTTCCGCACCCCGCTCTCGGAAACGGCGGCGAAGGCGGCGCTCGGGCTACTCGCCGGCGCCGTCCCTGAGGCCTATGCGTCCGGCAGCCCACAGTCGCGCCACGACACGCTGCTCGGTGCCTTCGACGCGGGGTTGGCGCTGAATGCCTCCGTCGTCCTCGGCCACTCGCTGGCCTACGTGATCGCCGGTCGCGCGGGGCTGCCCCACGGGGTCAGCTGCGCGATGGCGCTTCCCTACTGCCTCGCCCACGCCCGACCCGCGCGCGAGGCAGAGATCGACGAGATCGCCGGCATCGTCTGCGGCAAGGAAGAAGGGCTCGCTCTCCTCGACTGGTTGCTGGCGGCGAACGAGTCGATGGGGATCGCTCCCTCGCTGGCGGCGGTCGGGATCGACGCGGATGAGGTCGAGAGCATGGCGGTCGAGTGCGCCGAGCGCTACCCCCGCCCGAACCATCCGGTGCCGATCACGGTGGAGGGGCTCGAAGAGCTGCTCTCGGCCTTCCACGCGGGCGACGCGCTTGCCACCTGGGTGTCCGCTGGGGCGCGCGCATGAGCGCCACCGCGGAGAAGATGCTGAACCTGGTCGGCGGGGAGTGGCGCGACGCTTCCGGCTCGATCGACGTCCTCGACCCGTCCGACGAGCGCGAGGTCGTCGCCTCCGTGCCCGCCATGGACGCGGCCGATGTCGAGGCGGCCTTTGCCGCCGCGGCGGCGGGCGCGGCGACGTGGCGGGCGACCAGCTCGGTCGATCGCGGCCGGATCTTGTTGCGGGCCGCCGACCTGCTGCGAGAGCGGGCTCCCGAGATCGCCCGCGTCCTCACCCGCGAGATGGGCAAGACGCTCGCCGAGGCGACCGCCGAGGTCGGCAAGGCAGCCGACTTCTTCGAGTACTACGGCGGCCTCGGGCGCGGGGCGCGGGGCGAGTTGATCGCCCACGAACGTGCCGACGTGACCGCCTATACGGTGCACGAGCCGCTCGGCGTCGTGCTCGCGATAACCCCCTGGAACGACCCGCTGCTGACCCCGGCACGGAAGCTGGCGCCGGCCCTGATCGCCGGCAACTCAGTGGTCCTCAAGCCCGCCACCTACACGCCTCTGGTGGCGCTCGAGTTGGCCCGCGCGCTCGACGACGCGGGGCTCCCGGCCGGCGTCGTCAACACCGTCACCGGCAACGGTGCGGCGATCGGCCACGCGCTGATCTCCCAGCCATCGCTTGCCGCGGTCAGCTTCACCGGCTCCAACGAGGTCGGCGCCGAGCTGCGCAAGACGCTGGCGGTGCGCGACATCCCCTTGCTGGCCGAGCTCGGCGGCAAGAACGCCGCGATCGTCCTCGCCGACGCGCCCGTCGACCTCGCCGCCGCTTCGATCGCCGCGGCAGGCTGGGCGCAGGCCGGGCAGCGCTGCACCGCGACCAGCCGGGTGATCGTCGAGCGACCGCTGCTGGAGCCGTTGGTCGAGGAGTTGCGACGGCGCGCCGAGGCGTTCGTGGTAGGCCCGGGTCTGGAGCCGGGGACGACCTTCGGACCGCTCGTCTCGGGCTCGCAGCGCGATTCGGTGCTCGGCTTCGTCGAGCGCGCGGTCGCCGAAGGCGCCGAGGTCGTGGTCGGGGGTGGGGCGCCCGAAGGGGAGGACCGCGCGCACGGCTGCTACGTCTCGCCGACCCTGCTGGTCGATGTCAGTCCAGACTCGGAGATCTGGACCGAGGAGGTGTTCGGCCCGGTCATCGCGGTCGTCGCCGCCGATGACGAGGCACACGCTCTGGAGCTGCTGAATGGCTCCCGCTATGGGCTCGCCGCGGCCCTCTACGCCCGTGACATCGGCGCGATCGGGCGTTTCGTCGCCGGTGCTGACGTCGGCCAGGTGGCGGTCAACCTGCCTACCTCCGGTTGGGACGTCCACATGCCCTTCGGCGGTGCCAAGGTCTCAGGATCGGGACACAAGGAGCAGGGTCTCGAGGGGCTTCACTTCTACACCCGCACCAAGACGGTCGCGATCGCCCCATGAGCGAGTTTCCCTACGAGGTGTCGATTCCCACCCGCTGGATGGACACCGATGCCTACGGTCATGTCAACAACGCCGAGTACCTCTCCTATTTCGACACCGCGGTGACGACATGGCTGTTCGAGAAGGGTGATCGTGACCTCGGCGCCGACGAGGCGATCGGTCTCTGTGTCGAGTCGTTCTGTAGCTACGCCGCGCCGATCGAGTTCCCTGACGAGGTCACCGCGGGCGTGCGCGTGGGCCGGATCGGTCGCTCCAGCGTCCGCTACGAGCTCGAGCTGCGCACGACGGGCTCCCCTGACCCGGTGGCGAGCGGTCACTTCGTCCACGTCTACGTCGATCGCACCAGTCGGCGGCCGGTGACGATCCCCGAGGACCTGCGGGCCCGCCTCACCGGTCTGGTGCGGGCATGAGGCTCGTGGTCGTCGGTGCCGGGATCCTCGGTCTTGCCGCCGCGCGCCAGGCGCTGCGGGAGCATCCGGGCCTCGAGGTCACCGTGCTCGACAAGGAGGACGGGGTGGCCCATCACCAGACCGGTCATAACAGTGGTGTGGTCCACGCCGGCATCTACTACGCGCCTGGCTCGCTGAAGGCGCGACTCTGCCGGCGCGGGCTGGAGTTGTTGCGCACGTACTGCGGCGAGAACGGAATCGTCTATGAGGAGTGCGGCAAGGTCGTGGTGGCGACCGATCCCGAGGAGATCCCCCGGCTCGATGAGCTCGAGCGGCGCGGTATCGCCAACGGGGTGGCCGGTCTGCGCCGGGTCGACGAGGCCGGTCTGCACGCGATCGAGCCGCACGCACGAGGGATCGCCGCCCTGCATTCACCCGAGACGGCGATCACCGACTACGTCGCGGTCGCCCGTCGCTTTGCCGCCGACGTCGGCTCCGCCGGCGGTCAGGTGCGACTCGGTGAGGAAGTCGTGGCCGTCGAACCCGGCGGAGTCGCGGTCCTGCGTGGTGGCGAGCGGGTGGCGGGCGACCGGGTCCTGGTCTGCGCCGGGCTCCAGTCGGACCGCCTGGCGCGGGCGTCGGGGGGCGACGCCGCGCCACGGATCATCCCGTTCCGGGGCGAATATTGGGCGCTGACCGCGGAGCGCTCGGCGCTGGTCAACGGTCTGATCTACCCGGTGCCGGATCCCCGCCTGCCGTTCCTTGGCGTCCACCTCACGCGCCGCGTCGACGGCTCCGTCCTGATCGGTCCGAACGCGGTGATGGCGACCGCGCGCGAAGGCTACCTGCGGCGGGACTTCGAGCGCGCCGACGTCCGCGAGATCGTCGGCTGGCCGGGGACCTGGCGGATGATGGGCAAGCATTGGCGCGCGGGCGTCGGCGAGTTGACCCGCGCGGCCAGCCGCCGCGCCTTCGTCCGGGCAGCGCGTCGCTACGTGCCCGAGCTGCGCGGCGCCGACGTCATCCCGGCCCAGGCCGGCGTACGCGCCCAGGCTGTCGATCCCGACGGTGGCCTGGTCGATGACTTCCGGTTGGTTTGTGAGGGCCGGATCACCTGGGTGCGGAACGCCCCGTCGCCGGCCGCCACCGCCTCGATGGCGATCGCCGAGGAGTTGATCGCCAAGGTAGGTCTCGTCTGATGTCTCGTCTGTCGACCAGGGAGGGAGGATGCGCATGTCGCTGACTGATCGGATACTGAAGATGGAGGAGTCGGTCATCCGCCGGGTGCTCGGGCACCTGCCCACGGGAGTCACTGTGATCACCGCCAAGGACGGCGGCGAGCCGGTCGGGATCGTCGCCAACTCCGTCACCTCGGTCTCTCTCGATCCGCCCCTGATGCTGATCTGCCCGGCGAAGAGCTCCGGCACCTGGCCGCGGCTGCGCTCGGCGGGACAGTTCTGCATCAACGTGATGGCCGGCCACCACGAGGAGGTCTGCCGGAGGTTCGCGGTCAAGGGTGCCGAGGATCGCTTCGAGGGAGCCGCCTGGCACGAGCGCCGCGGCATGCCCGCGCTGGACGACGCGGTCGCCTGGATCGACTGCTCGATCCGTGACGAGCACGACGCCGGTGACCACACGATCGTCGTGGCCGACATCCTTGACATGGAGGCGGCGACGGACGTCGAACCGCTCGTCTTCTTCCGCGGCCGCTACGGGACGCTGGTCGACACTGTCGACGGCGCCGCCTGACGCCCCACGGGGAGCATCCGGGCGGAGGCGATGCCCAGGTCGGTGAGGATGTGTCGGCCGATCTCCTCGTCGGTGGGGGTGCGCCGCGACCGTGGTTGCGACCCCCCGGGGTCATCGGGCTCGCCTCCGGGCTTATCGCCGGGAAGGTGACGTAGGGCGACCTCGCCGGGGTCGGGGGAGACGTGGACGAGAACCCCGAGCCCGTTCCGCGAGATCTGTTGGGCGGCATCCACCAGCTGCTCTCGGCAATCGCAGGCCAGCGAGCGGAAGACGTCGCCGGAGACGCAACCCGAGTGGATATGGGCCGGGACTTCCTGACGGCCCTCGACATCGCCTTGGACGAGCGCGACGTGCTCTCGTCCGTCGTGGAGGGACCGGTACCCGACCGCGGTGAACCAGCCGAAGGAGGTTGGCAGCGGCGTCATCACCACCCGCTCGACCTGCCGATCGTGACGGCGGCAGTACTCGATCAGGTCGGCGGTCCCGACCAGGGTGAGGTGATGTGATCGGCAGTGACGGACCAGGTCGCTCCCGCGGGCGATCGACCCGTCCGGTGCGAGAACCTCGGAGATGACCGCGGCAGGGGGCAGGCCGGCGAGCCGGACGAGGTCGAGGGCGCCGTCGGCGGTCCGTCCTCCCTCGAGCACGCCGCCCCAGGCCGCCTGGACCGGGAAGACGTGCCCCGGCCGGAGGAGATCGTCCGCGTCGGTCGCCGGATCGATCGCGACCGCGATGGTCCGGGCCCGATCGGCGGCGGATACCCCGGTGCTGAGCCCGCGAGCGTCGATCGAGTCGGTCGATCCGTGGCGTAGAGAAGAGCCGCCCTCGATTGCCAGCGGCTTCAGTCCGAGCGTTTTGCAGCGGTCCTCGGGTATGACCAGCCGCGTCGGCCCGCCGGCCAATCTGCCCATCAGGTTGATCGTGTCGGCGGTGGCCAGATCCCCGGCGGCAATCAGGTCAGCGGGGAGGTCGGTGCGCTCGTCGTCCCGGATCACGACCGCGCGGCCGAGGCGGATCTCGCCGAGCGCCGCCTCGACCACCGCGAGAGCGGCGCCGGTCTTCTTGGTCTCCGATGCCATCGTCGTAGGGTCGACCGTGCGTCCGCGTGCCGCATCTTCCGACGACCCTCGCGTCTGTCCGTCTGTCCAACCGCGCGGCGCAAGGTCGGATTGGGAAATCGTCCCAGGCCCGGGATCCCCGCGAGTGGCGCGCGCCGTGCCGCCGAGACAGGTTGTGGTTCCGGAGAACACCAAGGAGAGAGGGAGGTCGCATGAGTCGCAGGCTCATTGCTTTGTTGTTGATGATGGTCGTCCTGGGAGCGACGTTGGCGGCATGCGGCGGGGGCGCCGGCAGCACGAGCGAAACGGGATCGACCGAAACGGGATCGACCGAAACCGGGAGTGGGTCGAAGACGGAAGCCGAATTGGCGAAGTCGCTCGAGGCTTGGTACGCGGGCGAAAACTTCGGTCACCCGCCGACCGCGCCCTTGCAGGTGCCGGAAGGCAAGAAGGCCTGGCTGATCGCCTGCGGCAACGTGATCCCCAACTGCACCAACGTCTGGGGGATCTTCGAATCGATCGGCAAGGAATTCGGCTGGGACATCACCCAGGTCGACGGCAAACAGGATCCGACCGTCCAGGGCAACGCGGTGCGCGAAGCGATCGCGGCGGGGGCCGAAGTGATCGGTCTTTCAAGCATCGACTGCTCGGCGGTGAAGCAGCCGCTGGAGGAAGCCAAAAAGGCCGGAATCAAGATCATCAGCAGCACCGGGATCGACTGCGACCCGGCGATCTTCGAAGCCGAAAATTACACGACCGGAACGAAATCCTTCGAAGAATCACTCGAACAGGTCGGCGGTATCCAAGGTGAAGCGGTGGCGGCCAAACTCAACCCTGAAGGCGGCCAGGTGATCGTCGAGAAAAACCCGTTCACCGAAGCGGGGAACGCGATCACGAGGGGCGCCGAAGACGCTCTGAAGAAGTACTGCCCCAAGTGCGAAATCATCAATCTCGTTCTCAACGCGCCCGACTTCGTGCCCCCGAAAGCGCAGGAAAAGGCGCAGGCGCTGCTCACCAAATACCCCGAAGCGAAGGCCTTCGTCGCCCTCAGCGACGACGTCATCCTCGCCGGGGTCGGCGCCGCCATCCAGGCGGCGGGCAAAACCGAAGGAGACTTCTACGTCGCCTCCGGCGCCGCCTCGCCGCAGGGCATCGAACTGATGCGGCAGGACAGCCCGCAGATCGATTTCGACGTCGGGTTCTCGACCCAGGGCCGCGCCTACGAACTCTTCGATGGCGCCGCCTCCCTGCTTGATGGCAAGGAACCGGTCTCGGCCGGTAACGCCTGGCAGGCCTTCGACAAGGAACGCGGGCTGCCCGAAGGCGAAGAATACGAAGCCCCGGTCGACTTCAAGGCCGCCTACGAAAAGCGCTGGGGGTTGGCCAAGTAGGACCCCACCCGCGCCGGTGCCGCTTGGAAAAGCGTCCGAGTGAATCCGGCGCGGGTCATCACCACCCTCTCAGTGGCCGGGATAGGGTCGCCCGAAGGTTGATCCCCGACGACGAAAGGTGGTTCCGTGGCCAACGTTTCGACCCGCTCGATCCAGGTCGGCAAGCACCGCATCTTCCTGCGCGAGGCGGGCTCAGGGCCGCTTGTCCTGTTGCTGCACGGCTGGCCGGAGACCTCCAACTCGTGGCGGCGCCAGCTGCCTGATCTGGCCGATGCCGGATACCACGTGGTCGCCATCGACGGCCTCGGCTACGGCCGCTCCTCGCGTCCGCCGCACATCCACGACTACCGGATCACCGAGCTCGTCGATGTCGCCCGCGGCACCGTGACCGCGCTGGGCGAGCGCACGGCGACCGTCGTCGGCCACGACTGGGGAGCGCTGGTCGCCTGGACCTGCGCCTGGCTCCACCCCGAGGTTTTCACCTCGGTGGTAGGGATGTGCGTCCCCTTCGCAGGTCGTGGCCTGATGGCCTTCCCGGTCAGCCCGTTCGGGGAAATCAGGCCTTCCGAGGTGTTTCGGGAGTTGGCGGGCCCGGACAAGATCTTCTACACCGAGTACTTCGACCTCGTCGGTCGGGCCGAGGCGGAGTTCGACGCCGACGTCCGTGGCTGGCTGCGCGATCTGATGTACACGGCATCGGCTTCCGTCTATCCGGCGGACGCGCCGCCCAACAACACCTCGATGACGATCGCGGAGCAGAAGCAGTTCGTGCGTGACTCGATCATCTGCGTAGAGCCCGGGCGCCGCCTGCGCGACGGGCTGGTCACCCCCGACGTGCTGCCCGATTGGATCACGGAGGCGGAAATCGACGAGTACGCCGGCGAGTTCGAGCGCACCGGTCTGTGGGGCGGGTTCAACTGGTACCGCTGCATGGAGATCAACTGGGAGATCCTGGCGCCTTATGAGCACCGCAAGGTCGAGGTCCCGGCGCTCTACGTCGTCGGCGATCGCGACGCGCCCTTGGTCTGGGCGCGCGAAAACATCGATCGCATGCCCGAGTGGGTCCCCGATCTTCGTGGACAGGTCGTGCTCGAGAACTCCGGCCACTGGCCCCAACTGGAGGCGACCGACCGGCTCAACTCGGCCCTCGTGAGCTTCTTCGACGAGGTCCGCGGCGGTGCCGCGAACCCCTCCTGACCCAATTTCCCGATCGAATGGAGGAGCGATGACAGATACCGACGGGGGCAGCTCGCGGGAGCGAGCCGCTTCGCTCTTGTCGCCCGAAGCGCGCGAGATCGTCGAAGGGGCGGAGGAGGCGCTAGGTGCGCCGCTCGACCAGATGCCGGTCACCGAGGCGCGTGAGCGCCTCGCCCAGCTGAGCGCCCTCGCGCCGGCGGGGCCGGAGGTGCATGCGATCTATGACCTCGGGGTGCCGGGGCCGGCGGGCGACGTGCCGGTGCGCATCTACGTGCCGCGTGAGGCCGAGCGCCTGCCGGTCCTCCTCTGGCTCCACGGTGGCGCCTGGGTCCTCGGCGATCTCGAGGCCGCCGATCCGAGCTGCCGTCGGCTGGCCGTGGCGAGCGACGCGATCGTGGTCTCGGTCGATTACCGACTGGCCCCTGAGCACCGCTTTCCGGCCGGCCTCGAGGACTGCTACGCGGCGCTCAGCTGGGTAGCCGAGCGAATCGGCGAGTATGGCGGCGACCCGTCCAGGGTAGCGGTGGGCGGTGACAGCGCGGGTGGCAATCTGGCCGCGGCGCTCGCGCTGATGGCCCGCGACCGCTCCGGCCCGCGGATCGTCTTCCAGTTGCTTGTCTACCCGTCGGTCATGCTGCGGATGTCGAGCGCCGAGTTCGGCGATGCGCCGGTCGTCAATCAGGCGATGGCCGAGTACTTCTGGGACCTCTATGTCACCTCGGCCGCGGATCGTGAGCATCCTTACTGCGCGCCGCTGGCCGCCGACGATCTCTCCGGGTTACCGCCTGCGTTCGTGATCGTGCCCGAGGTCGACCTCACCCGCGCCGACCAGGAGCGCTACGCCGATCTGCTCGCCGCCGCCGGGGTCGAGGCACGGTCGCAGCTTTATCGCGGCGTGGCGCACGGCTTCCTCGACGCCGCCGCGGTGCTCGAGCCGGGCCGTCAGGCCGTGGACGACGCGGCCGCGGCGCTGCGCCAGGCCTTCGCGACCTGACCCCCCCGGATCGCTGTACAAGCATCCAACCCGCGCGCCCCCCGGCATTTCCGCCTGCCGGGGGCGCGCCGCTAGCGTCGCCGGCATGAGATTCGGAATGTTCTTCATGCCTAGTCATCCGCCCGAGCGCGCCCTGCACGACGCGATCGAGTGGGACCTCCAGTGCATCCGTTGGGCCGACGAACTCGGGTTCGACGAGGCCTGGATGGGAGAGCACCACACGCTCGACTGGGAGCCGGTCGTCGCCCCCGACCTTGTGCTCGCCCAGGCGATTCAGCAGACCGAGCACATCCGCCTCGGCACCGCCGGCCTGCTGATGGCCTACATGCACCCGGCCACCCTCGCCAACCGGATCTCGCAGCTCGACCACATGGCGAAGGGTCGGCTGAATTTCGCCGCCACCATCTCCTCGGCGCCGACCGACCACGCATTCGGCGGCATCGCCGGGGGTATGGACCAATCGCGCCGGATGACGGCCGAGGCGACCGAGCTGGCGGTGAAGGTGTGGACGTCCGAGGAGCCATTCAGCTTCCGCGGCGAGTTCTGGTCGTGCGACTACGATCCCGCCGTCGCCTGGTTGCGGCCCTACCAGAAGCCGCACCCGCCGATCGCCGTCCCGGGCCTCGGACCGGCGTCGGCATCGATCGTCAACGCCGGCGCCAAGGGGTACAGCCCGATCAGCTTCAACGTCGCCGAGCGCTTGGTCGAAACGCACTGGCCTGCCTACGAAGAAGGCGCGGCGAGCACCGGTCGGACCGCCGATCGCCGGCAATGGCACGTGCTCAAGGACATCTTCGTCGCCGAGACCGACGAGGAAGCGCGCCGCTGGTCGGTGGAGAGCTATTTCGCCCGCTTCTACACCGAGTACCACCTGCCGCTGCTCGACAGTATCGGGCTGAAGGGGCATCTGAAGGAGGACGAGTCGCTCCCGGATTCGGCGATCGACATCGACTACCTGGCCGACACCTGTTTCATCATCGGGTCCCCTGACACGGTGGTGGAGAAGATCACCAGGCTCTACGAGCGCCTCGGTGGCTTCGGCACCCTGATGCTGCTCAGTGCCGACTACGCCGACGCGCCGGAGCGCTGGCACCGCTCGCTGGAGCTGCTCGCCACCGAGGTGGCGCCGCGCCTGGCCCATCTCGACGGCACCCCGCTTGCAAGCACGACGACCGTAGGAGGCGACCGATGACGACTGTGGCCGCGGTACTGACGATCACCCCAGGCAAAGAGGACGAGTTCGCGCGCAAGTTCGCCGAACGGGGCCACGCCACGATCACCGCCGCCGACGGCAACCACTCGGCGACCCTTGCGCGCGGCGTCGAGGATCCGTCCACCTATCTGCTGGTCAGCGAGTGGGACTCCGTCGACGCGCATAAAGCAGCGATGGACGACGCCGGGTATATGGAGTGGGTGGTGTTCGCCCGCGGTTATTACGCCGAGCCTCCGCACGTCCGGCACTACGACTCGCTCGACTGAGACCGGCACATCCGGCAGCCGTCGATCGTCCACGGTTAGCGGCCACGCTCGATGAGTTTCGGATACACGATCGAGGACGTGACGCCCGCGTGGCTGACCGAGGTCCTGCGTGCCGACGGCGTCCTCGCCGCCGAGGACCGGGTCACCTCGGCCCACGCTCGGCAGATCGCGATGGACACCGGCTTTGCCTCGCTCCTCTATCGGGTCGAGTTGACCAGCGAGCGTGGCCCGGCGAGCATCGTGGTCAAGCTTCCCTCGAGCGAGCCGGCCGTCCGCGAGGCGATGGGAGCGGTCGGCGGCTACGACCGG
>JAFDWD010000678.1 GCA_018268695.1 Actinomycetota bacterium | reverse complement strand
CCTGCACGCTTGTCTCGCTATGCGAGACAAGCGTGCAGGGGCTGGCTGTGGCCGTGGCCGAGACGGCCGGGGTATGAAGGGTGAGGAGGAAGTGCGACGCCGTCCCGGGAGACGTGCGGGAGACGCCACGAACTCCACACTTCCTCCGGCCTTCTTCCACGGATCGACCGTCCCAGCACCAACCCTTAGACCTTTGTCACCCACAGGGTGACAAAGGTCTAAGGGTCGGCAACCCCATGTCATTTGTAACCCTGTGGGTGACAAATGACATGGGGTCGGGTCAGGGTGCGACGGAACCGTGACGAAGGCGTGGACATCCTGGCGGAAGCGTGACGAACCCTCGGAGTTATTCACGGAACCCGCCCAGGACACCCGCCTCTAGGACTGCCGCGACCGCGACCGTCCGCACCATGGCGTCAGCCGTAGTGGCCGCTGTTCTCGTCCCGCCTGCGGCGCGCCTGACCTTACGTCGCCCGGGTGAGCCGACCGTCGGGGCCGATCGCGAAGCCCGTCAGGCCGAACCTCGCGGCCAACAGCTCCGGGACGTCCTCCTGCTCGACCGGGGTGACGGTGTTGCCGGTCGGGGTGTCCACGGTCAGGGCGAGATCGCCCCAGTCGCTCAGCATCGTGTGCGAGCCGTCGATGCCCTGGATGCCGGCGATCAGGCCGGTGACGAAGGGTGAGCGGGGGTAGGTCGAGGTGTACCAGCTGGCGACCTCGACGTCGACGAGCGGCACCGGGTCGGGAGAGAACCCGTAGAGGTCTTCCCAGCCTTCTTCCCGGGCCACCTGCAGCACCAGCTCGGCGCCGTCCTCGACCACCCGGAAGCGTCGGCCCAGTTGCTCTCGCTCGGGCCCGGGGCCAAAGGGGATCGGCTCGAACAGGCTGCCCCGGCCGAAGCCGACGTCGGCGTGCCACGTCGATCCCTCGGCGCGAACGCGTAGGAGCAGATGCGAGCGTGGACGGATCGCCCCCGGCGGCGCGCCCACGCGCACCCGCGCCAGGAGCATCTCCACCTCCATGCCGAGCGCCTCGAGCGCCGCCTTCAGCAGCAGGTTCTGCTCGAAGCAGTAGCCGCCGCGGCGCTCCGCGACGAGCTTTCGCTCGAGGTCCTCCTGGGCCAGCGACAACGGCACCCCTCGGTGCGGGTCGAGGTTCTCGAACGGGATCGAGGTGACGTGCGCGAGATGCACCTCGGCGATGCCGGGACGGCCCTCGAGGCCGACCCGCTCCATGTATCGATCCAGATCCAACCCGCGGTATCTAACCGCAACAACCGCAGCCGACCTCGGCGATGCAGCAGCAACCGCTGCAGCAGAGGTCGGATCCGAAGCAGCACAGGTCGCCGCCGCCCGGCGTCGGGCAGGACGACGTCCCGCCGCCGCAGCCGCCGGTTTCCGCTCCCGCGCCGCCTCCGGGTTCGCCGCCGCATTGATCGAGCCGCATACGGATCCCACCGCGCTGGGTGCAGGGCTGGAATTTCGGCGGCGGCGGTTCCGGCGGCGGGTCGTCCTTGCAGAGGCCGCAGTTGGCGATCTGGCCGAGGTAGGCGGCGGTCGTCGTGATCAACCCGACGGTCATCACGACTCCGGCCGCCGGCGTCAGCACCGCGGAGGGGGCGAAGGTCTTGATGATCGACTTGTTGGCGACGGTGTTGATATGGCCGGCCTTGTCCCAGCATTTGCACTCGGCGCTGGTACCGCCGGCGATCGCCAGCGCCTTTTCGACCAGCGGCCCACCGAGCAGTCCGGCGGCGCCGACGCCGGCCGCCGTGCCGACGGCCTGGCGGCGGGTCAGGCGCAGATCTTCGTCGCCCTTGCCGTCGGCGCTCCAGCTCGCGAGGCGGTCGAACCAGTGGCTCATCGCGGCGACCCCCCGATCGAGCTGTTCATCTTCTTCTGGGCCTGGCGAGCCTTCTTTTCGGCCTTCTGTGCCATCGGAAGCGCGCCTTCGGCGACGCCGAACTCGAGACTCTGCTCATAGGACCCGAAGGCGGCGTCGAGCGCGTCGAGCGACTGCAGCGCGCTCGTCTTGGTGGCCGTGTCGGAGGTCTTGATCCGGGCGATCTGTCGGCGCAGGCCGCGGTAGAACTGCCGTACGTCGGCGAGCGCCTGGATCCCGCTCTGGGGCATCACGCCGTAGGGCGTTTCGGGGGCCACCGCTGCCGCATTGGCGATCTCGACAAGATTGGCGCCGAGCGCCGGCGACTTCTTGTTCAGCAGTTCCTGGATCCGCCGGGAGCCCGCATCGGCTGCCATCAGTTGCCTCCTTGGTGGACGGTGAGTTCGGGGGTGGCGGTGAGCTCGCCGAGCAAGACCCCGACCCGCTCGGTCCCCATCGACGGCTTGGCGAGGTAGCGCCCCTCGCGGTCGAGCCGGACCGCGCCAGGGGCGCCGTTGATGCCCAGCGCCCGGGAGACCTCGAAGCCCTCCTCCAGCAGCACCGTCTCGAGCCCGTGCGCCTGCGCCTTGGCGAGGTTGGCGTCGGGGTCGCCGCGGCTGATCATCACCAACGGCACCGCGGTCTCCGGGTCGCGTTGGAGCCGCCCGATCTCGGGCAGCAGCGGCTCGCAGGCGCCGCACCCCGGGTCGGTCACGACGACGACCAGGCCGCGGCCACCGGCCAGCATCTCCTCGAGGGAGAGGCCACCGCCGCCAAGCGCCGGAAGTACGAAAGAGGGAGCGAGGTGGCCGGGCTGCGGGCCGCTCGGGGCCGCCGCGCCGCCTCCGTCCTGGATGGCCTTGAGGTCGTTCAGCAGGCGCCCGTTCTGGCGCATCAGCTGCCAGGAGAAGGCGAAGTTCAGGGCCGCCGCCACGACCGCGACCGCGGCGACGAGGATCGCCACCCCGGCGGTGTCGAGGTCCCCGAGCCAGGCGACGGCACTGGTCCCCGGGTCACCCTGCGCGGCGATCGCGACGCCGCCGGCGAGCACCAGCAGGATTGCGTTGCGGGCCAGGGTCCAGCGGCTGATCCGACTGGGCCCGAGCGACCCGAAGCAGTTGCAGTCGACCTCCCGCCCCAGCGCCAGGGTCCGCGCCACCGCCGCGGTGAAGACCGCCAGCAGGATCGCCGCGGTGAGGGCGGCCCAGGCCGCCGTGGCGGCGGGGAGCAGCGCGATCGCGATCGCCAGCTCGGCCAGCGGCAAGGCGATCGCGACCGGTCGGCGAAGCGGCTCGGCGACGCCGAACTCGGCCAGCGTCTCGACCGTGCGCGAGCGCCCGGTCAGCTTGCCGACGGCGGCGACCGCGAAGACCGCCGCCAGAAGCAATCGGGCGACAAGCAGGATCAACGGCGCTTTTGGCTCGAGACTCGCATCACTTTCCCCATGGCGGCCAACGTACCGACGGAGCGGGGTCGGCGCAATACGGTCGGACCGTACTTATTGCACGTGCCGTCGCCGCCGTATGGCTTGGCGCCAAGGCTCGTCGCTCCGCCGCGTCAGGTCAGGATGTTGACGGCCCTGGCGATCACGAGGCCGAGGATCACCAGCGAGATCAGCGACTGCAACGCCATCGTGATCTTCGCCCAGGGCACCAGTGGCATCACGTCGGTGGGGCTGAAGGCGAGGCCGTTGGTCATCCCGAGGTAGAGGTAGTCGATGAACATCGGTCGCCAGCCGGGCGGCGCCAGGTCCGGGTTCATCTGCTGCGGGAAGGCGAGGTCGGGATAGTCGTGCGGGTGGATCGCCCGGGTCACCGAGCCGCCGCCGTCGACCTCCCAGTAGATCAGGGCGAAGACGATGTTGTTGGAGATCCAGACGTCGCCGCCGACGAGGAGGAGCTTCGAGGCCGATTCGGTCAGGTCGCTGCCGACGACGAGGACGTGGACCAACATCGCGGTGCTGAGCACGGCCGAGAGGGCGAGCAGCGAAAGGAGTAGGCGTGAGAGCAGGCGCACCGGCGCGGTCGACCGATCGATCCGCCCGGGGTCGGCGATCATCAGCCCGATCAGCACCAGTCCGATCACGGCGAGCAGCCAGCGCGACTCGGGCCGCACCGCTTCCGGCAACAACGCCGTCAGCACGACCGCGGTGATGACCGCGAGCGCCATCGGCCAGCGGCGCTCGCCCTTGTCCCTCGGAGCGCTCAAGCCTGGCCGGGCCGCTGCTCCTCGGTGAAGAGGTCGCCCTGGGCGGCGGAGGACCCCGACCTGCCACCGCCCGGTCCGCGGAGCACGTAGGCGATGCCGACGGCGATCGCGGCACCGGTGAGCGGCCCGGCGACGTAGACCCAGTAGTCGCTGAAATTACCGCCGACCAGGTCGGGCCCGAAGGTGCGCGCCGGGTTCATCGAGGCGCCGGAGATCGGACTGCCCCAGAGCCCGGCGAGCGCGATGTAGGCGCCGACGCCGAGTGCGCTGAGGATGCCGATGTTCTGAGCGCCGGAGGCGGTGCCGAGGATGACGCTGACCAGGCCGAGGGTCAGCAGCGCCTCCATCAGGTAGCCGCGCCCGTCCGAATATCCGGCGGCGACGTAGTTGG
>JAFDWD010000677.1 GCA_018268695.1 Actinomycetota bacterium | reverse complement strand
TAAGCACCACCACCCGTACCTGATCGTCGGGATCGAGGGCGCCGACAACCGGATGGACTTCCTCGACGGCTCCGAGCCCCGCCACATGCGGGAGACCCCCGGCCGCGTCGTCTTCCGCGACGCCGGCAAGGTCCACATGCTGACCAACGAGGGCACCACCCGCTACGTCAACCGCCTAATTGAGTTGAAGTTTTTGAACGAAGATCTGGAGGTCTGAACTTGCCGAGCGATGACAAATACGAGCCCGGCCATGACGCCCGCAACGTCTCCGAGCCCGCCGCGTACTCCGGCGTGGCGCCGGATCAAGCCCGAGTCGGCGGCACCGACACGATGGGCGTCTTCCACGAGATCCTCGTGCGGACCGACGACCTCGACTGGGTCGACAAAACGCTGGCGGGCCTCTCGCACAAGATGCTTTGGCGCGACGAGGAGTCGGGCGCCTCGATCGGCCTGATCCGCTTCGCCAAGGGCGCCGGCATCCCCAACCCGCACTCGCACGCCTCCAACCAGTTCATGTTCTGCCTCGAGGGCCGCTATCGCTACGTGCCGACCGGCGTCGTCCTCACCCCCGGCAGCTTCTACTGGAACCCGAAGGGCTGCCAACACGGCCCGACCGAAGCCGAGGAGGACTCGGTGCTGCTGGAGATGTACGACGGGCCGCACTACCCGACCCAACCCGAGTGGTTCACCGACGAGGAGGACGCACGCTGATGCCCAAGCAGGAGGTTCGCTCCGCGAAGCTGGCCGAGCCGAACGGGCACTTCGCCCAGGCCGTCGTCGCCGCAAGCGGGCCGGGGCGCATGCTCTTCATCTCCGGGATGACCGCGCGCAACAACCAAGGCGGGATCACCGGCCTCGGCGACATCAAGGCGCAGACGCGGCAGGTCTGCGAGAACGTGCAGGCCGCGGTCGAGGCGGCCGGCGGGACGATGGACGACATCGTGCGGGTCGACGTCTACGTCACCGACATGCGCCACTTCGACGCGATCCACGAGGTGCGCCGCGAGTTCTTCACCGGCACCCCGCCCGCCTCGACGATGGTCGAGATCTCGAAGTTCAGCCGCCCCGGCTACGAGATCGAGATGAACGCCATCGCGGTGCTTCCTTGAGGCTGGCGACGGTCCGGACCGAGCGCGGGCCGCGGCGCGCGGCGGTGGTCGGAGACGTGGACTCTGCAGTAACTCGTCGCCACGACGAGTTACTGCAGACGGTCATCCTGCCGGCGGCCGTCGGCACGCTCGACGACATCGTCCGCGGTGGGCCGGCGGCGCTCGAGGCGG
>JAFDWD010000676.1 GCA_018268695.1 Actinomycetota bacterium | reverse complement strand
CCGGAGCGCATCACCTCGGCGTCGTGGCCGAAGAGCTGGATCGAGACCGGATGCTCCTCCGGGTGCAGGACGAGCAGCTCGCGCAGCGTGCGCTCGTTCTTGTAGTGGAGGGCGAAGCTCGAGACCATCTCCGACACCGCCAGACCGGCGCCGTGACGTTTGGCCTGCAGGCGCACGAACCAGTTGCCGATCCCGGCCAGCGGGGCGAGCAGGACGCGGTTGGCGATCGGCACGCCGCCGATCTCGAACGGGTCGGTCAGCTCAGGTCGCGTTGCGTTCATGGATCAGCCGCAGGCCCTTCAGGGTGAGCAGATCGTCGACCTCGTCGATCGTCTCGGAGAAGGGGACGATCGCCGACGCGAGGCCGCCCGTCGCCAGCAGCTTCGGGTTCGGCAGTTCGGTTTCGAAGCGGCGCACGATCGCGTCGATCATCCCGGCGAAGCCGAAGATGAAGCCGGAGTTGATCGCCTCGCGGGTCGAGTGGCCGATCGCCGTCTGCGGTTCCCCGAGGTCGATCCGGGTGATCCGGGCGGCACGGTCGATCAGCGCGGTCAGGGCGATCTCGAGGCCGGGGCCGATCGCGCCGCCGAGGTAGGCACCGTCGGTGGAGACCGCGTCGATGTTGATCCCGGTGCCGAAGTCGACGACCACGCAGGCCTCGCCGAAGCGCTCATAGGCGGCGATCGCGTTGACGAGGCGGTCGGCGCCGACCTCCAGCGGGTTGTCGATGCGGATCGGCATGCCGCTCTTGACGCCGGGGCCAATCGTCAGGCACGAGGCCTCCAGGTAGCGCTCGGTCATCCGCTCGAACTGACTGCCCAGCGGCGGCACCACCGAGGAGACGACGACGGCGTCGATGTCGCCGAAGCTCATCTCGCTGAGGTTGAAGAAGCCGGCGATCCGCTCGCCCAGCTCGTCGCCGGTCGCGCCGGAGCGGGTCTGGAAGCGCCAGTGCTCGACCAGCTCCTCCCCTTCGAACGCGCCGAGGTGAGTTTGGGTATTTCCGATGTCGACAGCGAGCAACATGGCGCATAAGATCGTCTCATGGGAGCGCGTCTCTTCGTCATCCCGGGGTCCCACCCGGCAACGGCCGCTGCGTTGATGCTCGATTTCAAGGGAATCGAGTTCAGTCGCACGGACCTCGTCCCGGTCGTCTCCAAGGCGGTCCTGCGGGTCGCGGGCTTCCCTCGCGTCACCGTCCCGGCCCTGAAGATCGAGGGCGAGCGGATCCAGGGCTCCCGCGAGATCTCCCGCGCGCTCGACCGGATCAAGCCCGACCCGCCCCTCTTCCCCGCCGACCCGGACAAGCGCGCCGCGGTCGAGGATGCCGAGCGCTTCGGCGACGAGGAGCTGCAGCACCCGATCCGCCAGCTCCTCTGGTGGGGCTTCAAGCGCGACAAGGAGCCGCTGCGCAGCTACTCCGAAGGCGCCCGCCTCGGCATCCCGGTCGGCCTCGCGGTGAAGACCGGCGGCCCCCTCGTCGCCCTCTCGGCCCGCTTCAACGAAGCCACCGACGCCAACGCCCGCGCGGCCCTCCTCGCCCTACCCGACCTGCTCGACCGCGTCGATTCCTACCTCGCCGACGGCACGATCGGCGGCCCCGACCCGAACGCCGCCGACTTCCAGATCGCCGCCTCGATCGGCCTGGCACTGACGATGGACGACCTGAAGCCCCTGATCGAACCCCGCCCCTGCGCCGAGCTGGCGCGCCGTCACGTCCCGAACTACCCCGGCCACATGCCACCGATCCTGCCTCCGGCCTGGTTGCCGGAGAGCGCGGCAAAGTAGTCGCACCCGGGAAAGGGACGCAAGGGCTTGCGGCCAGCCCGGCCGTCTCGGCCACGACCCCTGCACGCTTGTCTCGCTATGCGAGACAAGCGTGCAGGGGGGCCGGCTGTGTGCATGTTCGTCATTGCTCAAGAGTCTCTGTGTCAGATTGGGGCCCTATAAGGGACCCAACCCGACGCGCGTCTTTCGTGACCCTCTCCTCGTCGACGATCCCGGCCGGGTGTGGCAGACGACGCACGAACCCTCGGAGAAACACCGCACTCCCTCCCGTCCTGGGCGTCGCGCCCCCTCAGACCAGCGGACCGCGGCGCTCGGCGCGCTGTTCGTCGTCCGGAAGGGCGGCCAGGGCGTCGGCGAGGACGGTGCCGTCGGGGAGGGTCAGGTCGGGGTCGAGCTCCAGGAGCGGGGCGAGGACGAATCGGCGGTTGCGGACCTGGGGGTGCGGCAGGGTGAGGCGGTCGGTCCGCAGCTCGAGGTCGCCGAGGAGGAGCAGGTCGACATCGAGGGGGCGGGGGCTGTGACGGGGGAGGTCGAAGTGGCGGCCTCGCTCGGCCTCGACCGCCTTGCAGGCGTCGAGTAGCTCCTCGGGCTCGAGGGCGGTGCGGATCCGCGCCGCGGCATTGAGGAAGTCGGGCTGGTCGAGGATCTCGCCGACCGGCTCGGTGACGTAGGTCGAGGAGACGGCGAGAACCTCGACGCCCTCGGTCGGCAGCAGCTGGAGCGCCGCCCGTAGGTGGCCTTCGGAGTCGCCGACGTTGGACCCCAGCCCGAGGTAGCCGGTGCGCTCGGGCACGGCGGGCCGTCCCTAGTGACTATCCGAGAACCCGCGCGGGCGGCTGGCGAGTGCCGCACCGAGCGGGGGTAGGACGCAGGAAGGCCTAATGGCAGCGACATTTGGCCGACCGAGGACGCCGCCCCGCGAAGTGTGTGCGGCGCCGCCAGACGTGCGTGGGGGTTCTCGGACAGTCACTTAGTCCTCGGTGGGCTCGTCGTCGACCGCCCGTTCCTGGGTGACCTCGACCGCGAT
>JAFDWD010000675.1 GCA_018268695.1 Actinomycetota bacterium | reverse complement strand
GACGGCGGCGCTCGCCGAGGGGCTGCCGGGAGCTTTCGAGCACGACGCCCTCGACATCCGCGAGGAGGAGCGGGTCGACGCCTTCTTCGACCGGCTGCTGGAGCGCCACGGGCGCCTCGATGTGCTGGTGAACAACGCAGGCGGCCAGTTCCTCTCGCCCGCCGAGGCGATCTCGCCGAAAGGCTTCCGCACGGTGGTCGAGCTGAACGTGACCGGGACGTGGCTGATGTCCCACGCCGCGGCGACCAAGGCGTTCATCCCTGGCGGCGGCGGCAAGATCCTCAGCGTCACCCTCTCGCCCCACCACGGGATGCCGGGGATGGTGCACTCGGGGGCGGCCCGCGCGGCGGTCGAGAACATGATGCGCACGCTCTCGGTCGAGTGGGCGCGCTTCGGCATCACCACCTGCGCGGTCGCCGCCGGCCAGTTCGCCACCGAGACGCTCCTGACGAAGTATCCGCCCGAGGTGGTCGCCAACGTCGAGCGTTCGATCCCGCTCGGCCGCACCGGCCGCCCCGAGGAGATCGCCTGGCTCCTCGCGTACCTCGCGTCGCCCGCCGGCGACTTCTACTCCGGCACCACGATCACGATCGACGGCGCCCGCGACAACTGGGCCGGCCCCTGGCCGCCCGAGGCGGTCGCGACCGAGTCCGGCGACCTCCCCGCCGAGCAGCGCCGCTAGGCCGGCTCGAGCACGACCAGCGGGATCTCGCGGTCGGTCCGCGCCCGGTAGTCGGCGTAACCGGGCCACACCCGGTCGGCCTTCTCCCAGAGGCGCGGCCGCTCCTCCGCGGTCGCCTCGCGCGCCCGGACCCGCCGCCGCTCGGCGCCGACCTGGACGTAGGTGACCGGGTTTGCGCGCAGGTTGTGGAACCAGGCGGGGTGCTTCGGGAAGCCACCTTTGGAGGCGACCAGGACGAGGTCGTCCCCGTCCGGGATGAAGAGCAGCGGGGTGGTGCGGAGGGTGCCGCTCTTGGCGCCGACGTGGTCGAGCAGCAGCATCCGACCTTTGCCGCCAGGGACCCGCGCGCCGAGGCGCCCACCCGTCCTCCGGTAGAGGAAGGTGTGGGCGCCCGCCAGCCGGTTGGTGACCGGCCAGAGCTGGTCGGCGTAGCGCAGGTACAGAGGCTCGGGCTTCTGCCCGGCCGTGGCCTCGCTCAGGTGTACATCCCCCCG
>JAFDWD010000674.1 GCA_018268695.1 Actinomycetota bacterium | reverse complement strand
CGCCCACCGCCGCGCCGCGGCGGAGCTGGCCGATCACCGCGCCCTCCAGCACGTCCCCTTCGAGCGGGACGGGGTGTCGATCGACCTCGTCGGTGCCAGGGGCACGCGGGCCGTCCTGCGCGTCGAGGCCTCGTCGATCGCTGCCGGGCGCCGGGCCTGGAAGGCGTTCCTGCGCCGCTACCACGGCCCGGGCGACGCCTACGCGCCGATCTTCAAAGCCAATCGCACAAGGAGGGAAAGTTGAATGTAGGAAGCCTCTTCGCGGGCATCGGCGGGTTCGAGCTCGGCCACGAACGGGCGGGGTTCGAGATCGAGTGGCAGGTCGAGCTCGACCCCTACTGCCGGGCGGTGCTCGAGCGGCACTTCCCGCGGGCGCGCAGGTTCGAGGACGTGCGGGAGGTCGGCGCCGCGAACATCGCCCCGGTCGACCTCATCTGCGGCGGTTTCCCCTGCCAGGACCTCTCCGCCGCCGGGAAAGGAGCCGGGATCGACGGCGCCCGCTCGGGTCTTTGGTCCGAGTTCGCCCGGATCGTTCGCGAGCTACGACCCCGCTACGTGCTCGTGGAGAACGTCCCCGCCCTCCTCACCGGGAAGGGGAAGAGGTGGGACCGCGCGCCGATCGGCCGAGTTCTCGGAGACCTGGCCGAAGTGGGGTACGACGCGGAGTGGGCGCGCCTGTCCGCTCGCGAGTTCGGGGCACCCCATCTGCGACAGCGAGTCTGGATCGTCGCCTACCCGCGAGTCACTGCCGACCCCGAGATCCTCGGACGGCGAACGCGGGGGGCGGGGCGACCTTCTTGCCTACGTCCGGACGGGCAAGGGCTCTCGCCGGCGGGAATGGCCGACCCCTCACGGGATGCCGAAGCGCGGGCAGCGGCGTCGTCCGGGTCCGAGCGGCAACGAGCTCGGCCGGGCCGTCCTTCGCGCCGAGCGCGAGGAGCGCATCCCGACCCCGACGCACGCGGACTCGCGGGCGTCCCGAAACTCGACGGCCAGGCGTCGGCCGGGCGCGGCGAAGCCGCACGCCGGCGACACCCTCACCGACTTCGTGACCCTCTTCCCGGCGCCTCGCGCACCCGAGGAGTCACCTGCGAGGGAGGGTCACCGGCCCGGCGACGGAGCGAGGACGAAGGGTCCCATTGGGCAGTTGAACCCGACGTGGGTCGAGTGGCTGATGGGGTTCCCGACCGGGTGGACCGTCTTGCCGCCCTCGGCAACGCCCTCGTCCCGCAGATCCCCGAGTGGATAGGACGGCGGATCCTCGAATGGGAGGAGGCGGCGGCCCGATGACGGCGCCAGGCGCCCTGTCTCCGGTCGTCGATGCTCGGGTCTTCGGATCCGCGCGGGGCGAGGTCTTCGCGAACTGGGACCCGGTCGCCTTCTGCTGGCGGGACGGCGAGCCCGCCCCCGGCGAGCCGACCGTCGCCAGGAACCGGGCGCCGGAGTTCTGCGGGGGCTGGATGCCCTACGGCCTGACGAGGGCCGGGACGGCATTGGCGCTGGTGACCTCCGGCCACGAGCCCGTCGGTCGGCGTCGGCTGACGTGGCCCACGCCGAAGGTGACGACGAACCGCACCAGCCGCCACTCGATCACCAGGGACGGCCACTGGTCCGCGCCCGGCCTCGAGCAGGCCGCCGAGCTGAGCGAAGGCATCCTCCCGCGGGAGGTCCGGTCGCTCGGGGAGATCAAGTCGCCGGCGGCGCGGGCGCTCTGGCCCGCGGGTCCTTCCAGCCGAGGCTGGAGCATGCCGCGGGACTCGAGCGGGATAAGGAGCCGTCTTCGCGACCCCGACAACATCCGGGCCGCCGAATCTCGATCGGAGGTCCAGGTCGCCCTCGCCGAGGAACGCGCGGGGAGCTGGCTCAACCCGGCGTGGGTCGAGTGGCTGATGGGCTTTCCGACGGGATGGACCTTCGGCCCGTCCCAGGCCTCGG
>JAFDWD010000673.1 GCA_018268695.1 Actinomycetota bacterium | reverse complement strand
GGACAACCCATAACTCTTTTCCGTGCGCGTCCGGCAGGGCCCTGGCTCCTAGGGATACGAAGTCTCGGTCGCGACCGAGGGGGACGCGCGCCCGCGCAACGACACGCTGGGGACGACGGTCCGCGTGCAGGGCCCGCCGCGGGTCCTGGTCGCGGGCGCCGACGGCTCGAGCGCCGCCGAACTGCTCGGCGCCGACGGCTTCGAGGTGACCCCGGTCGCCGCCGACGCCCTGCCGACGAGCCCGGCCGGCTACAAGGGCTACGACGCGGTCGTGCTCGAAGACGTCTCGAGCGAAGAACTCGGCAAGCAGCGGGCGCGGGCGATCGACGCCGCGGTCCGCACCCAGGCCCTCGGCCTGCTGGCGCTCGGCGGTAACCACTCCTTCTCGCTCGGCAAGTACTACAAGTCGCCGCTGCAGAACGTGCTGCCGGTCAAATCGCTGGTCCCGGGCAAGCTGCAGCGCAAGAACGTCGCGGTCGAGCTCGTCCTCGACCGCTCGGGCAGCATGATCAACGAGGTCGGTGGCGTGCCGAAGATCGCGATGGCTCAGGCGGCCGCCCGCGGCGCGCTCGACTTCCTGCTCAAGCACCGTGACCAGATCGGCATCGTCGCCTTCGAAGTGAAACCGAAGACGGTCGTGCCGCTGACGCGCGTCGAACCGGCGAACGTCAAGAAGATCGAACAGAAGATCAACAACATCCCGGCCAACGGCGGGACGAACGTCTACAAAGGCCTGCGCGAAGGGGTCAAGCAGATCGAAAGCTCGACCGCCAAGGAGCGCCACATCATCCTGCTCACCGACGGGATCTCCGAACCCGGCACCTACACCGACCTGCTGCCGGGCCTGAAGAAGAACCACATCAGCGTCGCCACCGTGGCCCTCGGCGCCGAAGCCGACTTCCAGCTCCTCAAACAGATCGCGGCCGACACCGGGGGCAACTACTACCGCACCGAAAACGCCCGCGAACTGCCGAAAATCTTCGACAAAGAGACGCGCCTGAACACCCGCACGGTGCGCCTCCGTGGCGAGATCGGCGTCTCCGCGGGGGATCCGAGCCCGATCACGGGCAGCCTCGTCGGCGAACATCTGCCACCGCTCGGTGGCAACGTGGTGACGGAACTGAAGCCCGGCGCCGAGGCGGCGCTCCTCGGGCAGGACAAAGACCACCCGCCCGACCCGGTGCTCGCCCAGTGGCAGTACGGAGGCGGCCGGGTGGCCGCCTGGACCCCGGGGTTGTCCCCCGAATGGGCGGGCGAATGGCTGGACCACCCGCGCCTCTTCCAGGACGCCGGCCGCTGGGTCGAGCGCGGGGTCGCCGCGCCGCCGCTCACCCCGAGCCTCGCGCCCGGGGATCAGCGCACGCTCGAAGTCGTCCCGACCGACGAAAAAGGCCGGTCGATCGTGCTGGCGTCGCTGGAAGGGTCGCTGACCTCGCCGGCCGGCAAGGCGGTCCCGCTGCGCTTCGAAGAGACGGCGCCAGGGCGCTGGGCCGCGCCGCTCCCGGTTCTGCCCGCGGGCGAATACGAATACGTGCTCGCCTCCGCCGGCGACGGCACGCTGGCCGGCACGCTGGCGATCCCCTACCCGGCCGAGTTCCGCCTCGGGCGGATCGACACGACGCCGCTCGGCCCGCTCGCCGCGGCGTCCGGCGGGACCACGCTCCGCGCCACCGATCCGGGCGCGATCGAAGGCTCCTCGCACCGCATCTGGTGGCTCTTCGCCGCCGCCGCGCTCGCCTGCTTCCTCATCGGCGCCGCCCTGCGACTGCTCGCCCGCGGCTGGGGCGGGGAGGACGACGAGCCGTCGAATCGCCAAGATTCCTCGGACCGTGACGCAGACGCCGCCGCAGACCTCCAGCCCGACCCCGTCTGAGCAGACGCCGCCAAGCACGGGCGCCGTCCTCGTCCTCGGCGAGGGGGGAGGGCTCGGCGCGGCGCTCCTGCGGCGCTTCGAGCAGAGCGGCTCGCCCGCGGCCTCGGCGCTCGACCTGAGCGACGGCCGGGCGGCCGAGATGCTTCGCGAGGGCAGCTGGCGCGCCGTCGCCGTCGTCACCCGCGACGACGCCCACGCCCTGCGCCTCACCCTGCTGAGCGCCCACGTGCGTCCCGACCTGCCGCTCTGGGTGACGATGTTCGACCACACCGTCTCGCGCGAGCTCGAGCACGTCGCCCCCAAGGTCCACGTCCTCTCGCCCTCGGAGATCGTCGCCGGCGACCTCGCCGAGGGCTGCCTCGCCGAAGCGGGGGAGGAGATCGCCGGCCGTCGGCGCCATGGCGTCCGCGTCGTCGACGACGCCCTGCGCCTCCTCGTCCTCTCCTCGGCGGGCCTCTTCGTCGCCCTGGCGATCGAGATGGTGATCACGATGATCGCCTTCCACCACGGCCTCGTCGACGCCTTCTACTTCTCCACCCGCTCGGTGGCCACCGTCGCCGGCCCGCCCGGCGCTGCCGAGGGCCCGGCCTGGTTCAAGGTCGTCTCGGCCGCCAACATGGTCGCCGCGGTGGCCCTCGTAGCGATCTTCACGGCGGCCCTCGTCCGCCGCCTCAGCCGCCGCCGCCTTACCACCCTCTTCGGCCCCCGCGCGGCCCCGGCCCGCCACCACGTAGTCCTGGTCGGCTTCGGCCAAGTCGGCTTCCGCCTCGCCCAGGCCCTCAAGGACCGCGGCGTAGCCGTCGTCGCGATCGAGCGCGACGCCGAAGCCCCCAGCATCCGCCTCGCGAAAGCTGCAGGTATCCCGGTCGCCATCGGCCGCGGCGACGACCGCGAGATCCTGCAACGCGTAGGAATCGAGCGCTGCGGCGCCGTCGCAGCAGTCACCTCCGACGACCTCGTGAACGTCGCCGTAGGCCTCGCTGCCGAGGACCTCCGCCCCGACGTCCCCATCGTCCTCCGCCTCGGCGACGGCGACGTAGCCACCGAGACGGACTCCCTCCTCCACCTGGGCCGCATCTGCGACGCCCACAAACTGGCCGCCGAAACCCTCCAACGAGCAATCGAGTCCGCCACGTAGGGAGGGGGCGGGGGGTGTCCCTCCCAGGACACTCAAAGCCCGCGAAGCGTGGCTTGTCCTGGGAGGGATGCCCCCCGCCCCCTCCCTCTCTGCGCCCCTAGAGCCCGTGCGGGTGCAGGTGGTCTTCGGCCATGCGCTTCAGACCGGCGCGATCGATCTTGCCGGTGGGATTCAGCGGCATGTCATCTAGGAACACGATCTCCTCGGGGGCCTTGTAGCCGATGCGTTCCCGGCAGTGGACTATGAGGTCTGCGGCCGATGGCTTCTCAGCTCCCGCCTCGAGCGTCACGTATGCCCGGACGTTCTCGCCGTGGACGGTGTCGTGGACGCCGACGGCACCGGCGAGAGCCACTGCTGGGTGGTCGACCAGGGCGCCCTCGACCTCATAAGGGCTGATGTTGGAGCCGTCGTGGACGATCACCTGCTTCTTGCGGCCGAAGAACCAGAGGTAGCCGTCGCTGTCGGCGCGAGCGAGGTCCCCGGAGTCGAGCCAGCCGTCGACGATCACCTCGGCGGTCGCCTCCGGCGCCTCCCAGTAGCCGACCATCGCGCTCGGCGTCTCCATCCAGATGCGGCCGACCGCTTCGCCCTCGATCGGCGCGCCTTCCTCGTCTCGAAGTTCGATCTTGAAGCCGCCGATCGGGGTGCCGATCGAGCCTTGGCGGATCTCGCCGGAGGGCGGGTTCAGCGTCGCCAGGCCGACCTCGGTCATGCCGTATCCCTCGACGATCGGGAAGCCCGCCGCGGCGGCGAACTCGGTGAGGAGCTCGGTCGAGACCTTGTCGGCGCCGGCGCGGCAGACGCGCAGCGAGGAGAAGTCGCCCGGGTGCAGGTCGTGGTCGTGGATCAGCGCCGAGAGCGCCGCCGGGATCATCGCCAGCACGGTCGGCTGCTGCTCGCGCAGCAGTGGCAGCAGCTCGTGGGCGTCGGTGGCCCGGGCGACGACCACCTTGCCCGCCACCGAGAGGGTCGCCAGCGCCCAGAGGAAGCTGCCGACGTGGGACATCGAGGAGCCGGGCAGGAAGGTGTCCGAGGAGTCGAGCTCGAAGGCCGCGGCGGCCGAGGCGATCATCCAGCGCAGCGTCTCGCGCGAGTGGGTGACGCCCTTCGCGGGCCCGGTCGAGCCGGAGGTGAAGAAGATGACGGCGGGCTCCGCCGGATCGGGTTCGGTGGTCGCCCGCGGCAGTGGCCCGGCCTCGAGCAGGGTCGCGAAGTCGGCGGCCCAGCGGGCGTCGGCGTCGGGCTCGGCGCCGGCATGCGGCAGCGGCTCGGCGTCGCGGTAGGCGATCGTCCCCAGCTCGAGCGAGGCGGCCAGCTCCGAGGCCGCGACGTCGGCGGCCCGCTCCTCGTGGGCGAGCAGGGCGCGGGCGCCGCTCACCCGCAGCGCGTGGTCGATCTCGGTCGCGGTGTAGCGGTAGTTCAGCGGCGTCGCGATCAGCTCCGCCTTGAAGCAGGCGAGGTAGTGGACGACGAGGTCGACCCGGTTCGGCATCAGCGACGCGAGCCGGTCGCCCGGCCGCAGGCCGAGGCCCAGGTATCCGGCCGCGAGGCGTGAGCTCGCGTCCTCCAGCTCGGCCCAGGTGAGCGCGCGCCGGTTGGAAAGAAGTGCGACCTCCCCCGACTTGGTCTCGAGACCGAGCCGGAGGAGGTCGCTCAAACGCGCCGCCGGGGCGTCCAGTCGCGCCCCGGCGATCAGCATCGTCTACTTACCGCCGACGATGTCTTCGACGACGTAGGCCGCCACGTTTTTGATTTCTTCTTCTGACAGCTGGCCGCTGAACGCCGGCATCCCGCCGCCGCCGTTGGTCACCTGTTCTTCAGCGCCCGCCTGTTCTTTGGCTTTCGGCATCGTGGTCAGGTCAGGACCGCCGTTGCCGCCGTGCCCGGTGGCGCCGTGGCACACCGAGCAGTTTTCGGCGAACACTTCTTTACCTGCTTCGGCATTCGGAGCGGCTGCGGCAGATTCACCGCCCGCTTCTTCTTCAGCGCCTTTTTCTTCGCCGCCGGCTTCTTCTTTCGTTTCCTCACCGGCGTGCTGGGTGCCTTCTTCTTCGGCTTCCAGGCCCTTGGCTTCTTTCATCGTCCCCTTGAGGGAGAAGACCCAGAAGTTTTCACCGTGGGCCGTCGCCGCCAGCGAGTTACCGCCGGCGTAGATGGCGATTTTCTCGATGCCTTCGTCTTCGAAGGCGGCGATCGTCGCGTTCGCCCCGGCACCGGTCTGCCAGTGCCAGAGTTCTTCGCCGGTTTCCTCGTCGTAGGCGACCAGGTTGCCGTCGTTCTTACCGACGAAGAGCAGCCCACCGGCCGTCGTCGCGGTACCCGAGTAGCACGATTCGCCTTTGAATTCGTTCTGCCAGGCGATCTTGCCGGTCGACATGTCGTAGGCGGTCACGAAGCCGGTCGTGTCGAAGCCGGAGGCGACGATCGTGTCCGAGCCGATGTAATTTTTGCCTTCCACGTACTTTTCCGACTTGGGCGGGGTGACCAGCCCGAGCGCCCCCGACTGGGAGCAGACGAAGTACATGTTCTTTTCCGGG
>JAFDWD010000672.1 GCA_018268695.1 Actinomycetota bacterium | reverse complement strand
GCGGTCATCTGGCTCGCCTTCGGCTTCCTCTTCGGCTACTTATCGGCCGTCCGGGCGGGGGGCTGGCTCGATCGGAGCCTTACCGTGCTTGCCTTGATCGGGATCTCGATGCCGGTCTTCTGGCTGGCCTCCCTGCTCCTCTACTACTTCACTTACAAGATCGAAGTGTTCCCCGCCAGCGGCTACAAGTCGCTGTCTGAACCGGTCGAATGGGCGAAGCATCTGATCCTGCCCTGGATCAGCCTCGCGGTCCTCTTCGCCGGCTTCTACAGCCGTGTCCTGCGCTCCTCGATGCTCGACGTGATGAACGAGGACTACGTGCGGACGGCGCGCGCCAAGGGTCTCTCCCAGCGCCGGGTCATGACCAGGCACGTGCTGCGCAACTCGCTGATCCCCGTGATCACCCTGTTCGGCCTCGACTTCGGCGTGCTGATCGGCGGCGGCGCGATCGTCACCGAGACGCTCTTCAACATCGAAGGCGTCGGGCTCTTCACCGCCGAAGCGCTGCAGACCCAGGACTTCCCCTCGATCATGACGGTGACGCTCTTCGGCGCCTTCTTCATCGTGCTCTTCAACATCCTGGTCGACATCGCCTACGCCTACCTCGATCCACGCATCCGCCTGGGTACCTCCGCCGCATGAGCGCCACGCCTGAGACCGCACCCGTGATGCCGGAGGCCGGCGGCGGCCCGCTGCTCGAGGTCGACGGCCTGCGCGTCGGGTTCGCCACCGAAGACGGCCGCGTGCAGGCGGTCGACGGGGTCGACTTCCAGCTCGAACCGGGCGAAGTGCTGGCGATCGTCGGCGAGTCCGGCTCCGGCAAGAGCGTCACCGCGCAGACGATCATCGGCCTCACCCGCTCGCCCAACTCGCACATCGAGGGGTCGGTGAAGATGCGCGGCCAGGAGCTGACGACGCTCTCCGAATCGCAGCTGCAGAAAGTGCGTGGGACCCAGATCGCGATGATCTTCCAGGACCCGATGACCTCGATGAACCCGGTCTTCACGGTCGGCACCCAGATCGTCGAGGCGATCCGCGCCCACGACAGATCGTCGAGCAGGAAGGACGCCAAGGCGCGGGCGATCGAGCTGCTGGAATCGGTCGGCATCCCCGACGCCGACCGCCGCGTCGACGCCTACCCGCACGAATTCTCCGGCGGGATGCGCCAGCGGGCGATGATCGCGATGGGCCTGGCGCTGGAACCCAGCGTGCTGATCGCCGACGAGCCGACCACCGCGCTCGACGTGACGATCCAGGCGCAGATCCTCGCCCTGATCCAGGATCTGAACAAGAGCCGCGGTCTCGCCACGATCCTGATCACCCACGATCTCGGCGTGGTCGCCGAAGTCGCCGACCGGGTGCTGGTGATGTACGGCGGCAAGGTGGTCGAGCGGGGCACGCTCGAGGACATCTTCTACGACCCCCAGCACCCCTACACCTGGGGTCTGCTCGGCTCGCTGACCCGGATCGACCAGCCGCGGCCGCACCGGCTGCCGCAGATCTCCGGGGCGCCGCCGTCGCTGCTGAACCTGCCGAAGGGCTGCGCCTTCCGGCCGCGCTGCCCGCACGAGTTCGGCAAATGCACCGAGGTTCCGGGGCTGGAGTCACGCCTTCCCGGCGATCCGAACCACCGCGATCGGTGCTGGCTCAGCCCAGACCAGAAGAAGAAACTGCGCGAGGTCGAAGGCCGGATCGGACTGGAGAAGCCGAATGGCTAGCGATGTCGCGACGCCCGACACCGGCGCACCGCTGCTCGAGGTCGTCGACCTCGTCAAGCACTTCCCGATCAAGAGCGGCCTCCTGATCGATCGTGAAGTCGACCAGGTCCGCGCCGTCGACGGGGTCAGCTTCACCGTCAACAAAGGCGAAACGCTCGGGCTCGTGGGCGAGTCCGGATCGGGCAAGTCGACCACCTGCCGGGTCGTCCTACAGCTGCTGAAGCCGACCTCGGGGTCGGTGAAGTTCGACGGGCGGGAGATCGCCGGGCTCAAGCGCCGTGAGCTCCGCCCGCTGCGGCGCGAGATGCAGATGATCTTCCAGGACCCCTACGCGTCGCTGAACCCGCGCAAGCGGATCGGTCAGATCGTCGGCGACCAGCTGAAGATCCAGAAGGTCGCGAGCGGCAAGGAGCTGCGGGTCAAAGTCGAAGGGCTGCTGGAGCGCGTCGGGCTCTCGCCCGAGCACTACAACCGCTTCCCGCACGAATTCTCCGGCGGCCAGCGGCAGCGGATCGGGATCGCCCGGGCGCTCGCGT
>JAFDWD010000671.1 GCA_018268695.1 Actinomycetota bacterium | reverse complement strand
CGGGCCCGGCGGCAGCCCCGCGTGGGTGCGCGTGTTGTAGGGCGATTCGCTTTCCAGCTCCGACCGGGTCAGCGGCGTTTCGTAGTTGCCGGTGGCGAAGCGGATCGTCGAGTCGATCCCCAACGTCATCCCTTCGTGCAGGCGGTTGTAGATCACCGAGGAGACCAGCTTGCGCTGCTTCGGCACGCCGGCCTCGCGTTCGATCATCGAGGCGATCGTGACCACGTCGAACACCGTCAGGTTTTTCGACTTGGCGTACTTCATGTTGACCTTCTTGATCTTTTTCTTGAAGTCCTGGAGCTGGAGCGCGACCAGGTTCTTGACCGGCTTGCGCGTGTTGTATTCCCAGGTGTCGGGATAGAGGAATCCCTCCAGCGTCTTGACGTTCTTGCCGCCGTATTCTTCGGGATTCAGGATCTTCGACTTCTTGGTCGCCTGCATGTAGTTGCCCTTGATCCCGTCTTCCTTCAGCAATTTGGCGGTGATCGGGCGGCTCTGTCCCTCCGGGATGGTGACGTTGATGACGCCCGGCTTCGCCGCTTCGACCGGAGTCGTTTCCTTGGTCAGCTCTTCGATCGCGTCGCCGTAGCTCATGTCCTTCTTCATCACGTGCTTGCCCGCGATCAGGTTGGAGCGGTCGCCGGAGAGCGTGACGCGCGCCTGGAAGAAGGTCGAGCCGTCGATGATGAACCCGCCGGAGATGACGCCCTTCTTTTCGAGCAGTTCGCCGACTTCGCCGACGCTCGAGCCTTTCGGGATCGTCACCACGACTTTCCCGCTGCCTTCGCCGTGGAAGGGCTGGAAGAGGGCGTTGAGGAAGAGCAGGACGAGGATCAGTACGACGACGCCGAGCAGGCGGAACGGGTGGCGGAAGATCGAGCCGAGCGGGCCGCCGAAGCGCCTTCCCCGGTCATCGCCGTGGCGGCGTCCGGTCCGGGCGGCGCCCGCCATCTGCGGATCGCCGTCGTCGTGGAAGGGCTCGTCGTCGTCGAACCAGTCGTCGTCGCGAGGCGGCGGCGGCTCCCAGTCCCCGGCCCCGGTCTCCTCAAGCGGTCGCGGCGGCGGGGCGAGGTGCTCGCCGGTCGGCTGGTTGGGATCGGGTCGGGGCACCTCCGCAGTATGGTCGCCTGGATCGACCCGCGGCGCGCTCGCGGTCGGCCCCTGCTGCGCTTCGGAGTGCGGTGGGATCGGTTGCTCGACCGTCGCAGGCCCGGCGACCTGGTGCTCTCCGGTGACGGGAGCGGCGACGTTCGCGGCGGGAGTTTCGGCCGTCGGGGGCGAGGTCGGAGCGGCGGGAGATGAGGCGGATGCGGCCGGAGTTTCAGTCGTAGGCGGCGCCGCCGGGGCAGCCGGAGAGTCCGGACTCGGGGGCGCCGGCGCCGGGGGCGATCCGCCCGCCGGCGGCGCCGCTTGCGCGGCGGCCGCTGCGCCGGCTGCCGCGCCCACGGCTCCCGCCGCGGCGGCTTTGCCTTTTCGCCGTCGCAAGAGCCCGCGTCTTCCCCGCTCGGCCTTTTCGCCGTCGGCGGGAGCTTTCCCGGCCGGCTCCCCTCCAGGAGGCGGCGGGGTCGGCTCGGCGGGCTCGTCCCAGAACTCCTGCTCGGGCGTCCGCGGCGGCGCGGGCGGTGGCGGGGGCGGTTTCGGCGCGCTCAGCGGCGGCGGATTCTTCTGGACCTTCTTGCCGCGCTTCTGCGCCCGCTTGGCTTCGCGTTCGCGCCGCCGTTCCTCCCGCTCGACCGCCGCCGGGTCGTTGGGGTCGAAGAGAGGATCGCCGCCGGGCGGGATGCCGCCTTTGCCGACGTCGTCGCTCACGCTTCACCTCTCCGCGCCAGGCTGGTCAGGTAATCCTCGAGCAGATGTGCCGCCGCGAGCGAATCGCGCGCCGCGGTCGAGCCCGCGCGCCGACTGGCGTCGGCCATGCGACTGGTGAGGCGCTCGTCATAGGTGTCGACCGGGATGTCCAGAAGGGCGCTCAGTTCGTCGACGAACGTCCGCGCGAGCGCCGCTTGGCTCCCCTCCTCGCCGCTCAGGTGCACGGGCAGGCCGACGACGACCCGCTCGACCTCGCGCTCGCGGACCAACTCCACCACCGCGGCGGGCGCGGGGGGTTCGATCACCGGGAGCGGCGTGGTGAGGGTTCCCGTCGGGTCACAGATCGCGGCGCCGATGCGGACGGTGCCGTGGTCGAGGGCGAGCACGCGCAAGTAACTACCCCAGCTTCCCCTCGACCATCGCGCGCGCCTCCGCCAGGGCGTCGTCGAGCTTCGCGGGATCCTTGCCGCCGGCCTGCGCCATGTCGTCGCGACCGCCCCCGCCGCCGCCGACGACACCTGCCGCGGCGCGAACCAGCTCCGCCGCCGAAAGCCCCTTCTCCACCGCGCCCGGGCTCGCCAGCGCGACCAGCGCGACCTTGTCCCCGGAGCCGCCGCCGAGCAACTGCACGACCGGGTCGCCGAGCGAGCTCTGGATCCGGTTGGCGACGTCGAGCAGCGCCTTCTGGTCGCCGAGCTCCGTCGCCGCGACCAGCACCTTGACGCCACCGAGCTCGGTCGCCGTCCCGGCCAGGCGCTTGGCTTCCTCGCCGAGTGCCTGCCCCTGCGCCTTCTGTGCGCCGGCGCTCGCCTCCTTCAGCTGCTCCGCCGCCCGACGGGCTCCCGCGAGCGGGTCCTGTGGGTTGCCCAGCAGCTCGCCGACCTCGCGCAGCGCGCCGTCGCGCTCGCGGAAGTAATCGCTCGCGGCCGGGCCGGTGATCGCCTCGATGCGGCGCACGTTGGCAGCACTCGAGCCCTCCGCGGTCAGCTTGAAGATGCCGATCTCGGCGGTGTTGGCGACGTGCGTGCCGCCACAGAGCTCACGCGAGACGCCGTCGATCTCCACCACCCGCACCCACTCGCCGTATTTCTCGCCGAAGAGGGCCATCGCGCCGAGCGCTTCGGCCTCCGCCCGCTCCATTT
>JAFDWD010000670.1 GCA_018268695.1 Actinomycetota bacterium | reverse complement strand
GAGGTTCGCGAGTTCGTCGAGCGCGACCTCGGCGCGGCGCTGGAGCGCTCGGTGGTCGTCGTCGCCACCTCCGACCAGCCCGCTCTGGTGCGGATCAAGGCCGCCTTCGCGGCGACCGCGATCGCCGAGCACTTCCGCGACGGGGGCGCCGACGTCCTCCTGATGATGGATTCGGTGACCCGCTTCGCGATGGCCCAGCGCGAGGTCGGCCTGGCGATCGGCGAGCCGCCCGCCACGCGCGGCTACACGCCGAGCGTCTTCGCCCTCCTCCCCCGCCTGCTGGAGCGCGCGGGCACCAGCCCCGAGGGCTCGATCACCGGCCTCTACACCGTGCTGGTCGACGGCGACGACATGAACGAGCCGATCGCCGACGCGGTCCGCTCGATCCTCGACGGCCACGTCGTCCTCAGTCGCGACCTCGCCCACGCCAACCACTACCCGGCGATCGACGTCCTCCAGAGCGTCTCCCGCCTGACCACCGAGATCCAGCCGCCCGACGCGATCGCCGCCGCCGCCGACCTGCGCAGCCTGATGGCCGCCTACCGCGACAAGGAGGACCTGATCGCGATCGGCGCCTACCAAGCGGGCGGCGACCCCACCGTCGACACCGCGATCGCCCTCCGCCCCGACCTCGACGCCTTCCTCCGCCAACGCCCCGACGAGCGCTCCGACCTCGCCGAAGCCGACCAACGCCTGGGAGACCTCGCCGCTGCCGCGGCCGGTACTCCGGCACCCGAAGACACCGAGCCCCCCGCCGAAGTCCTCCCGGCGCGGCCCGCCTAGGGCTCTGGAGCCGGTTGAGGGTGGCGGGGCAAAGGGACGCAAGGGCTGGCGGCTAACACGGCCGTCTCGGCCACGCCCCCTGCACGCTTGTCTCGCTATGCGAGACAAGCGTGCAGGGGCTGGCTGTGGCCGTGGCCGAGACGGCCGGGGTATGAAGGAGTGTCGGAAGTCCGACGCCGTTGCGAGAGGCGTGCGCGAGACGTCACGAACTCCACGCTTCCGTGCGCCTTTCCCGACACCGACCGGAGCGTGGTCGACCTGCGTTATCAATAGGTTCACCCAGGTCGACCGCGTTCCCCCGGATCGGGCGGAACCGTCACCGAGGGCCACGGAAAGGGACCGGAGGCTCAGGCAGCCGCTTTGGCCGCCAGCTGCCCGCAGGCCGCGTCGATGTCCCGCCCCCGCGTCAGGCGTACGGTGGCGGGGACGCGGTGCTCGGCGAGGATTGCGCGGAAAGTCTCGATCCGCTCCGGTGAGGAGCCGTCGTAGGCGCCGGTGGGGTTGTAGGGGATCAGGTTGATCTTGTAGATCCGCGGGTCGAGCAGCTTGGCCAGTTCGCGAGCGTGCTCGGGGTGGTCGTTGACGCCGTCGAGCATCACGTACTCGACGAAGACCTTGCGCCGGCGCTTCGCCCGGTAGCGATCACAGGCGGCGAGGACCTCTTTCAGCGGATAGCGGTCGTTCACCGGCATCAGCTGCGAGCGCAGCCCGTCGTTGGGCGCGTGAAGGGACAGCGCGAGGCCGATCGGCATCTCACATTCGGCGAGCCGGTCGATCCCCGGCACCCATCCCACCGTCGAGATCGAGGTCCGCCGGTTCGTCACCCCGATGTCGGGCAGCCGTTCGCAGGCGGCCAGCACGTTGTCGATGTTCATCGTCGGCTCCCCCATCCCCATGAAGACGACGTGGTCGATCGGTTCGACCCGGCGGAAGTGCAGCGTCTGGTCGAGGATCTCGTCCGCGGTCAGGTTGCGGCCGAACTTCAT
>JAFDWD010000066.1 GCA_018268695.1 Actinomycetota bacterium | reverse complement strand
CGATCGCGTCGGTGCGGCGGCCGAGGATCGACCGGCCCGCGACCTTGACCTCTCCGCGGGTGACGGTGGTCACCCCCATCACGGTCAGCATCGTGGTCGACTTGCCGGCGCCGTTCGGCCCGACCAGGCCGACGATCTCCCCGCTCCCGACCTCGAGCGAGAGCCCGCGCAGCGCGGGCACGCCGGCGTAGCGCACTTCCAGGTCCTCGATCGCGAGGATCGGCGCGGCGGAGGCGGCGGGGGTCGGCGTGGCGGCCATCAGCCGACCGACCCCAGGTAGGCGGAGGCGACGGCCGGGTCGGCGCGGACCTCGGCGGGCAGGCCGCTGGTCAGGATCGCGCCGTTGTCGAGGACGACGATGTAGTCGCAGAGCTCCATGATCAGCTCGATGTTGTGGTCGATGATCAGCACGCCGACGTGGTGGTCGCGGCAGATCGAGCGGACCGTGGCGACGAAGGCGGGCACCTCCGGCTCCGAGAGGCCGGCGGCCGGCTCGTCCATGAGGACGAAGGAAGGGTCGGCGGCGAGCGCCCGGGCGACGCCCAGCTTCGAGGCCTCGCCGTGAGGCAGCGAGCGCGCTTCGGCGTCGGCGTAGCGGGTGAGGTCGAAGCGCTCGAGCAGCTCGGTCGCGGTCTGGTCGGCCGCGGCGCGGCGGGCGCCGACCCCGAGCGCGCCGAGGGCGACGTTCTCCCGCGCGCTCAGCCGGTCGAAGAGGTGGCCGTGCTGGAAGGTGCGGGCGAGGCCGGCGTGGGCGCGCTTCTCCGCCGTCCACGAGGTGATGTCCTCGCCGTTCAACTCGATCCTGCCGGAGTCGGGGAAGTCGACCCCGCTCATCATGTTGACCAGGGTCGTCTTCCCCGCCCCGTTCGGGCCGATCAGGCCGGTGACCTGGTCCCGGCGCAGGTCGAAGCTGACACCGTTGAGGGCCTTCACCCCTTCGAAGGAGCGAAAGACCTCCACCGCCCGGAAGCTCGCGCTCCCGGACGGTGGAGTTGCGGCGGGGGAGTCCGACAACTTGGTCTCTGATTCGCCAGTTCCGGCTCAGCCGGAGATTTCCGCCGGTTCTCCGGCTTCCACGGATTCGACGTATTTCGCCTTGCCGTCCGTGACCTCGATCAGGCGGTATTCGCGACCGAACGCCGTGTGGAGTTCAGGCGAGAAGCTGACCGCGCCGGAGACCGTTTCCAGGCCTTTGAACCCTTCCATCGACGTGGCGAGCGCTTCGCCTTCGGTCGAGCCTTCGTTTTCTTCGATCGCCGCTTTGATCCCGTCGACGGCACCGGCGCCGAGCAGGAACGCCGACGTGACCGGCTGTTTGCCTTCCGCCGTGAGTTCTTTGACGATTTTGTTGACTTCGGCATTGGGGTCGTCGCCGTAGACGGAGGCCCCGGTGATGGTCCAGATG
>JAFDWD010000669.1 GCA_018268695.1 Actinomycetota bacterium | reverse complement strand
TCTCGTCGATCCGCTCTTTGACGGCCCGGTTGAGGCCCATCGAGGAGGTGATCCCGAGTTTGCAGCTGTCGGTGCCGGGGCAGGAGACGACGTCGGAGATCTCCCGCGCGCCGGGGTCGCCGAGGCCGAGCTCGACCAGCTTCGCCCAGACGTCGTAGACCGACTCGTCGCGGACCCAGCGCAGGACCAGGTTCTGCTGCACGGTCGAGCGGGCGTTGCCGCCGCTGTGGTCGCGCATGATCTGGCCGAGCCCACGGAACTGCTCCGGGGTCAGGTCGCCGCGGGTGACCTTCACCTCGACGGTGGAGAAGCCCGCCTGGCGCTGCGGCTGCACGTTGGATTCGACGAAGCGATCGAAGGCCTGGCGATCGCCGTTCGGCGACGCCGCGGTCGGCGGGGCCTTCGGCGCGCGCGACTCCTCGTCGTCGTCGAAGCGCAGGCGCTCGACCAGCTCGGGACCGAATTCCCGCTCCTCGACCCAGTCGCCGCGCAACTCCTCGTCGAGCAGGTCGCGGAAGGCGTCGGCGCCGATCTTGTCGACCAGCACCTTGATCCGGGCCCGGGCGCGGTTCACGCGCAGCCAGTCCTGGCGGTCGAAGATGCGGAAGACGGCCTCGGCCACCTTGAGGTAGTCGCCGTTGTCGGCCTCGACGAAGTCGTAGATCGTGGGCGCGACGCGGGCCATGATCGACGTGCCGCCGCCGACCCGGACCTCGAAGCCCTTCACCCCGTCCCGTTCACGGGCGAGGAAGGCGATGTCGTGGATGCCGGTGATCGCCCGGTCCTCGTCGGAGCCGGAGAAGGCGGTCTTGATCTTGCGTGGCATCAGCTGCGTCGTCGGGTGGCGGACGAAGTAGCGGACGTAGGCGATCGCGTGCGCGGTCGGGTCGAAGATCTCGTCGGTCGCGACGCCGGCCCAGGGGTCGCCGGTGACGTTGCGGACCGTGTTGCCGCAGCCCTCGCGCGAGGAGAGGCCGGACTCGGAGATCACCTTCAGCAGCTCCTCCATGTCGCGCAGCGGCACATGGTGGATCTGGATGTTCTGCCGGGTCGTGATGTGGCC
>JAFDWD010000668.1 GCA_018268695.1 Actinomycetota bacterium | reverse complement strand
TGACCGGAGGCGCGCGCGGTCGCGATCAAGGTCGCGACCGGCTCCAGACCGTCGCGCTCGGCGACGGTCGGGGCGGCGAGCACGAGCTGGCTCGACCCGGTGCTGAGACCGGGTGCGTTGCCGGCGGTGACCGTGCGGCTGCCGTAGACGGTCTTCAGTCCGGCGAGGCCCTCGAGGGTGACATCGGGCCGCAGGTTCTCGTCACGGTCGACGACGACCTTGCCGCCACGGTCATCGATCTCGATCGGCACGATCTGATCGTCGAACCGCCCGGCCTCGGCCGCCGCCGCCGCGTACTGTTGGCTGCGAAGCGCCCAGCGGTCCTGCTGCTCGCGATCGACGTCGAATTCGAGCGCCTCGTCGGATGCCTGGATCGCCCGCGGAACGCCGGTGTAGGGGCAGGAGATGACCAGCTGGTCGGTCAGCTGGACGTGGCCGAGACGATGACCCCAACGCATGTCCTCGAGGAAGTACGGGACCCTGCTCATGTTCTCGCCGCCGCCGACCAGCGCGACCTCGGCATCGCCGACCATGATCGAGCGCGCGCCGAGGGAGATCGCGGTCATCGAGGAACAGCAGGCGCGGTCCACGGTGTAGGCGGTGCGGTCGTCGGGGATGTCCGCCTTGAGCGCGGCCTGCCGCGCGATCGAACGGTCCGATCCCGGGAGGTTGACGCCGAGCACGATCTCGTCCACGCGGTCGGGGGAGACCTGCGCCTCGGCCAGGGCAGCCTTCGCCGCGTGCGCGGCCAACTCGGGGATCGTGAGGGGCGTCAACGCACCGCCGAACTTTCCGAACGGGGTGCGCTTCGCCCCCAGTATCGCGACCTCAGACATGGCGTTCCCTCCCCTCCCACTCCGCGCTGACCAGCTCGCGCTTGAGGATCTTTCCCGTCGACCCCTTGGGCAGGTCGTCGACGAACTCGACGTAGCGTGGCTTCTTGTAGCCCGCAAGACCCTCGCGGCAGAGGGTCACGATCGCGTCGAGGTCGATATCGGCTCCTTCGCGGGCGACGACGAACGCTTTCACCGCCTCGCCCCAACGGTCGTCGGGAACACCGACCACCGCCACCTCGCGGACCGCCGGGTGCTCGGAGATCACCCCCTCGATCTCCGCCGGGTAGATGTTCAGCCCGCCGCTGATGATCATGTCGCGGGCCCGATCGACGATGTAGTAGAGGCCGTCCTGGTCCTGCCAGGCCACGTCGCCGCTCCGATACCAGCCGTCCGCCAGCACCGCCTCGGTCGCCTCCCGGTTGTCCCAGTAGCCGCGCATCACGTTGGCGCCGCGGATCCACATCTCCCCCTTCTCCCCGGGCGCGACCGGATGGCCGTCGGCATCGGCGAGCCGGATCGACACGTTCGTCACCTCACGGCCGACCGAGGTGAGCTGGGAGCGGTGCTCGGCGTCGACGATATGCGCGTCGCGGGGCAGGACGAGCGCCGGGTGCGGCGCCTCGCAGGAGCCGTAGACCTGGGTGAAGACGTTGCCGAAGCAGGCCATCGCCGACTCCAGCGCCGGCGCCGTGATCGGGGCGCCGCCGTAGGAGACGTTGCGCAACGGATTCTCGGCGACGGGCCTGCCGTCGGCGGCATCGACAAGCATCGCGATCATCGTCGGCACCAAAAAGGTCCCGGTGATCCGCTCCTCGACCATCTGGCGCAGGAACGCCTCGGGATCGAACTTGGGCACCGGCACATTGCGGGCGCCCCGCAAGTAGTAGGCGAGCACCTTCGAACCCGAGCCGTGGGCCATCGCGCCGAGATGGGCCATCGCGTCACCCTTGCGCGCATCGAGCTCGTCGCTGAGCATGTTCGTGGTCGCGGCGAGACGCCCGGCGACGGTCGAGGTGGCGCCCTTGGGGCGACCGGTGGTGCCCGAGGTGTAGAGGATGAAGCTGGGCGCGTCGAGGTCGACGTCGATGTTCGGCGCGCGGTCGGAAGCGTCGGCCAGAAGTGCCTCGTAGTCGTGGGCGCCGGGGAACTCGCCATCGAGCACGATCAGGTGCTGGAGGTTCTCGAGTTTGTCGACGACGGATTCGACGAAAGGCGCGAAGGAGCCCTCGAAGATCAGCGTGTCGGCGCCGGTGTCGGCAAGGATCCACTCCCGCTCGCGGGCCACCAGGCGTGGATTTATCGGCGAGCGGACCTTGCCCGCCTTGGCGACCGCGAAGTCGATCTCGACGTACTCGGCGCGGTTGCCGAGCAGGATGCAGACACGGCCTCCGGTGCCGGGGCTGAGGGCGGCGAGCGCGTTGGCAAGGCGGTTCGAGCGGCGGTCGAGCTCACGGAACCCGATCTCTTTGCCGTCGCCGGAGACGGCGACGGATTCCCCGTACCAGCGGGCGCCACGGTGGATCAATTCGGCGATCGGGTTCATCGAGAGTAGGTCCCCCATACGGATTTGAGCGTCGCGAAGATCTCGCCGACGGTAGCCTCGGCGCGAACGGCTTCGAGGATCGGCTCGACGCTGTTGGTCTCCGCCTCGGCGGCGGCGCGAAGTCGTTCCAAGGCGGCGTCGACCCGCAGGCCGTCGCGTCGCTCACGCAGCCCCCGCAGGCGCTCGACCGCGTCGCGTTCCAGCGAGGGATCGATGCGATGTCGGTGGCGCAGGCCGCTTTGGTCCTCTTCCTGCCGGAAGCGGTTGACGCCGACGACGGTGCGCTCGCCCGCCTCGATCGCCTTCTGCTGGCGGTACGCCTCGTCCTCGAGCTCACGCGCGATCCAGCCCTTCTTCAGCGCCTCGAGCGCGCCGCCTTGGTCTTCGATCTCGCCGAGCTTGGCCAGGATCGCAGTCTCCAGGCGATTGGTCAGATCCTCCACCAGGTAGGAACCGGCCAGCGGGTCGGCGGTGCGGGCGACGCCGGTCTCGTAGGCGAGGATCTGCTGGGTGCGCAATGAGATCCGCACCGCCTCGTCGGCCGGCAGCTGGACCGCCTCGTCGTAGGCGCTGGTCGCCAGCGTCTGGACGCCACCGAGGACCGCGGCCAGCGCCTGATAGGCGATCCGGATGATGTTGTTCAGCGGCTCCTGGGCGGTCTGCGGGCTGCCAAGCGTGTAACAGAAGAGGTTCAGTCGGCAGGCGGCCTCGCTCGCCCCGTAGCGATCGCGCAGCATCCGAGCCCAGAGCCGGCGTGCGGCGCGGAACTTCGCAACCTCCTCGAAGAGGTCGAGGTGGGCGCTCAGGAACATGAAGAGGGACTCGGCGAACTCGTCGATCTCGAGCCCACGAGAGAGCGCCGCGTCGATGTACTCGATCCCGTTGGCGACCGCGACCGCCACCTCCTGGACGGCGTCCGATCCGGAGTCGCGGACGTGGTATCCGCAGAACTCGATCGGCTCCCAATTCGGCAGGTGGTTGGCGCAGTGCTCGATCACGTCGACGGAGAAGCGGAGGCCGTGGTCGGGCGGAAAGATGAAGGTGCCGCGGGCCACGTACTCCTTCAAGACGTCGTTCTGGAGCAACACCTTGAAGTCGGCGCCGCGATAGCCGTGGCTCTCGGCGGCGGCGACGAACATCGCCACCGCGAGAGGACCGATCGCGTTGGCGGTCGTGCGGATCTGACGGACCTCGTCCAACGGGATGCCGTCGAGCAGCTCGATCATGTCCTGGAGCGAGTCGATCGGGACGCCCACCCTGCCGACCTCGCCCTCGGACCTGGGGTCGTCGGAGTCGAGGCCGAGCTGGGTCGGCATGTCGAGCGCCACCGAGAAGCCGAGCTGTCCCTGGGCGAGCAGCTGCCGGATCCGCTTGTTGGTGTCACTGGGGGAGCCGAAACCGGAGTACTGCCCCATCACCCAGAGACGGTCGCGGTACATCCCGGGCGTCACCCCACGGGTGTAGGGGAACTCTCCGGGCAGCCCGAGATCGCGTCCGGGATCGAGCCCCCGGATCGAGCGATCGCTGTAAAGCGCCGCGATCGGCAGTCGCGAAAGGGTTTCGCCGCCCGCCTCACCGGGTTTGAGCGAGTCCTCGTTGGTCTGTTCCCAGGCAATCTGGCGCTCTTCGAACGCCTCTCGCTGATCGGCTCCCCCGGTCATGATCTCATCATAGCGGAGTACCATTCCACATTATGGAGCCATGAGGGCGCACTCGTCCCCATCGAGCCGGGCTCCATGCCGTCAACCCCCGACGCGGTCGCGCTCGGCGTCCGCTCCGCCCGGGATCGAGCTGACGAGACGCTGGGTGTACGGATGCTTGGGCGTGTCGAGGATCTCGGCGACCGGGCCGCTCTCGACTATCTGGCCCTTGTAGACGACGTGGACGCGATCGGCGATCTGCCGCACGACGGCGAGATCGTGGGTGATGAACATGAACGCGACCCCGCTCTCCTCGCGGATCTCACGCAGCAACCCGAGGATCTGGGCCTGGACGGAGACGTCGAGCGCCGAGACCGGCTCGTCACAGATCAGTAGCGACGGTTCGACCGCGATCGCCCTTGCGATGGCGACCCGCTGGCGCTCACCGCCGGAGAGGGCGACCGGTTTGCGACTCGCATAGGCGGCCGGCAGACCGACCCGTTCGAGCAGTGCATCGATCTCCGCCGACCGGGCCGAGCGATCGAGGCGTAGTGCCAGGGCCTCCGAGAGGGCGGCGCCGATCGTCCGCGCCGGGTTGAGGGTCGAGTACGGATCCTGGAAGATCATCTGAACCGAGCGCCGCACCGCGCGTCGGTCCTCCTTCGAGAGCGCGCTGAGATCGGTCGCGTCGATGCCCGCGATCTCGAGCTTCCCGCCGGTCGGCGTGGCGAGGCCGGTCATGCAACGACCGAGGGTCGTCTTTCCCGAGCCGGACTCGCCGACGATCCCGAGGCTCTCCCCCGGCACGATGTCGAGCGTGACGCCGCGCAGCGCCTGGACTTCGTGCCCGTGGCGACCGCGCGGCGGGTAGGTGACCTCCAGCTCGTGGACGTGAACGAGCGCATCCTCCTCCCTGGTCGCGACGACCGCCTCGGTCGCGGCCGCCTGGTGCTCGACCCGAACGCGGTCCATCTCGGCCGCGATCTCCTCGAAGCGCTCGCATCGGGTCATCTGGGCAGCCAGCGAGAGCGGCCGCTGACGATGATCGCGACAGGCGTCGGTCGCCCAACGGCAGCGGTCGGCAAAGGCGCACTGCTCGGTAACCGTGGCCGCCGACGGCACGGAACCGGGGATGGCGATCAGGTCGTCGATACGGCGATCGGCAGGCGGCTCGGCCAGCAGCAGGCCGAGCGTGTAGGGGTGCGCCGGACGACTGGCGACGGCCGGCGGCGGGCCGACCTCGACCAGCGAGCCCGCGTACATCACGTTGATGCGGTCGCAGACCGAGAAGGCGACCCGCAGGTCGTGCGTGATCAGCACCAAGGACATCCCGCGAGAGCGCTTCAGCTCGGCGAGGAGGTCGAGGATGTCCTTCTGCGTGGTGACGTCGAGCGCCGTCGAGGGCTCGTCGGCGATCAGGAGCTTCGGGTCCTGAGCCAGCGCGGCTGCGATCGCGACCCGCTGGCGCATCCCACCCGACAGCTCGAAGGGGTAGCGGCGGGCCACCGCCGGGTCGTCGATCCCGACCTCGGCGAGGCGTCGCACCGCCTCCTCGCGCCGTGCCGCGCGACCGAGGCGCCTGCCCCTCTCGTCACGGAGCGTTTCGGTGATCAGATTGCCGCAGCGCAGCATCGGATGCAGCATCGTGAAGGGGTCCTGGAGGATCATCGTCACCTCGGCGCCGCGCAGTCGCGCCCGCGAGCGCTCGGCCATCCCGATCAGCTCCTGACCGCGGTAGCGGATCGATCCTTCGGCGGTCAGCCCCCGCGGTAACAGCCCGACCGACGCACGGGCGGTGAGCGACTTGCCGCTGCCCGACTCGCCGACGATCGCCACCGCCTCGCCGACCCCGACGTCGAGTGAGACTCCGTCGACGAGCAGCCCGCCGTTCGAGTTGGTGACCCGTAGGTCTGCCAGTTCGAGAAGCGGCTCGGCACCGTTGCTCTTTACTCCGTTCATCGACCTTTCGCTCCCGTCCGCAGACGGTCGTCAAGGGCATCGCCGAGCAGGTTCGCGCTGAGGGCGGTGCCGATGATCAGGATCAGCGGCGCCAGCGCGCCCCAGGGATTTTCGAAGATCAGGATGCGGCTTTCGGCGACCATCCGTCCCCAGTCCGGCGTCCCCGGCGCGACGCCGAGACCGAGGAAGGAGAGGGTGGAGAGGTCGACGAAGGCGTAGGTGAAGCAGAGGAAGAAGGTCGAGAGGACGATCGGGACGATGTTCGGCAGAACCTGGACACGCATGATCCGCCACCGCGACATATCGAGCACCTGGGCCGCCTCGATATACGGTAGGCCGCGCTGCTCGATCACCGCCGCTCTCAGGTTGCGGTAGAGCCAGGGGATGTTGAGGACGATCAGGACTGAGATCGCGAGCCAATAGCCGCCGCCGAGGATCCCGACGACGACGATCGCGACCAGCAAGGCTGGCAGGGCATAGATGACGTCGCAGATCCGGCTGAGGACGGTGTCGGTGACGCCGCTGATATAGCCCGCCAGCAAGCCCGCCACGGTCGCTATGAGGATGCTTGCCAGCGAGATCACCAGCGGACCGACGATCGCGGTGCGGGCGCCGACCATGGTTCGCGAGAGAACGTCCCGGCCGACCTGGTCAGTGCCAAGGAGGTGAGCGGAGCTCGGCGTCTGGCTGCCTTCCAGCAGGTTCACCGCATTCGGATCGTCGGGTGCCAACAACGGCCCGAAGATCGCCAACACGAGCATCAGGATCACGAAGATCCCGGCGACGGCCGTGATCGGCGAGATGCCGCGAAGCCAGGCGATCGACCGGCGTCGAGGACGGGTCAGGGCAGCGTCACGTGGAAGCGTAGCCATGCTGGATCCGTGGGTCGATCACCGCGTAGAGGAGATCGAGTAGAAGGTTGATGACGACGACAAAAAAGGTCGCGACGACGGCGATGCCTTGGACGGTCGGCACGTCTCGGTCGTTGATCGAATGGATCAGGTCGGCGCCGACGCCCTGCAGGCTGAAGGTGGTCTCGACCACCGCCGTGCCGACCAGCATGTAGATCAGGACGATCCCGCAGACCGTCGAGATCAGTACCGCCGCGTGGCGCAACGAGTAGCGGAAGAGGATGACCCGAGCCGAGACGCCGCGGGCGCGGGCGAAGGCGACATCGTCGCGTTCGAGCGCCTCCGCCATCGCCACACGGGTGATCCGCAGGATCGGGGCGGCGCCGACGAGACCGAGCGTGATCATCGGCAGGATCAGGTGTTCCGCGCGATCGCTGAAGCCGTGGCCGGCACCGGAGACGGGGAGCCAGGTGAGCAGGACGCCGAAGATGTAGAGCAGGAGGAAGCCGGTGGCGTAGGCGGGAGCGCTGGCGGCCACGATGCTGGAGCCGACGAGGCCACGATCCACCGGCTTGCCACGTTTCTGCGCAGCAAGGATCCCGCCGCCGACACCGAAAATCATCGCGATCAGGAAGCCCCCGATCCCGAGCGGAAGCGTCACTCCGAGGCGTTCCTTGATCGCCGCCCAGACATCCTGGCCGGTTTGGAAGGAGTGGCCGAAGTCGAGCGTCGGCAATCCCTTGAGGAAGTGCCAGTACTGGACGAAGAAGGGGTCGTTCAGGTGATAGAGCACACGCACCTG
>JAFDWD010000667.1 GCA_018268695.1 Actinomycetota bacterium | reverse complement strand
GCCGCCCGCGTGGCCCGCAGGGCGATGAAGAAGTTCATCTGCATCGCCCATTCGAACTCCTCGTCGCTGGTCCCGAAGAACCCTTCGGTCCGGATCTTCACCGCGCCGACGTTGTTGACGAGGACGTCGACGCGGCCGTGATCCTCGACCGCGCGGCCCACCAGCTCCGCCGCGCCGCCCGTCGCCGCCAGGTCGACGGCGACGGGCGTCACCCGCTCCAGCCCCTCGAGGGTCCGGGTCAAACGCGAGCCGGCGACGACCAGCGCGCCCTCCTCGGCCAGCGCCTTGGTCACGGCCAGGCCGATCCCCTTGCCGGCCCCGGTGACGACGGCGACCTTGCCCTCGAGGCCGAGGTCCATCAGACGAACCGCTTGACGAACTCGAGGGCGGTGTCGCAGGACTTCCGCCAAGTGTGGTCGATCGTGAGGCCGTGGCTGGCCCCCTCGAGCGCCACCAGCTCGGTCACTCCCTCGTTCTTCTCCTGTTTCTTGAAGATCGCCTCGGCGATCGGCTTCGGCGAGACATGGTCCTCGGTCCCGTAGGCGATCAGCATCGGGCCGCGCTCGGGGTTTTTGGTGTTGACCTTCGCCTCGCTCCAGGGATTGAGGTTGGCGCTCGCCGCCTGGAAGAGGGGCACGCCCGCCCCGGGGACGGAGAATTCGTTGTAGAGCTGCATCGCCTCGTCCTCGTCGACCGTGTTGGCGAAGGAGTAGCGGAACTGGTCGTAGGTGAGCGGGATGGCGCGGCCGCGATTGGCCGGGTTGCCGAGCACCGGTTTGCCCGATTTCAAGGTCGAGATCGGCAGCGGCAGGATGCCGCGGAAGGGGGCCGAGTCGAAGGCGACGGTCGCCGCCGAGAGCCCGCGGCCGGCGAGGATCTGCGAGAGCAGGCCGCCGAAGGAGTGGCCGATCACCGCAGGCTTCTGCTTCAGGCCGCTGATCACCTCGTCGAAGTGGTCGGCGATCTGGCCGATCGTCTTGTGCGCGAGGACCTCCGGGTGCTCTTTCGCCTCGGCGACGGTCTCGGGATCGTCCGGCCAGCCGGGGGTGAGCGTCACGTAGCCGGCCCGTTTGAAGACGGTGGCCCAGCGATCCCAGCTGCTCGGCAGAAGCCACAGCCCGTGGACGAAGACGACCGGCTGTTTCCCGGTTGCGTTCGCCTTCTCGACCTGCTCGGCCTCGTGCTCGGTGATCGTCGCTGCTGCCATCGCGCTCCCCTTCTGTCGGCGGAAAAGACTTCCAGTCCGGCGGATGGTCCCAGGTTCGGGTGGGCGGCGCGTTCAGTCCTCGCGACCGGGGTCCTGGCCGTCCTCGTCCTCGTCGAGCTCCTCGTCGCCCTGTTCGAGCGCGGTCTCGGAGACGGAGCCGGTGGACCCGGGGTGATAGGAGGTCTGGAAGGCCTCCAGGGCGCGGTCGCGACCGTCCTCGTCGATCGGGACGTCGTCGGAGATGCGGACCCACTCGGCACCCTCGTAGGCCTCCATGTTGAAGACCTCCTGGTCGATCGAGGCGGAGTCGTCGACGATGACGACGACCTCGGTCTGCGGGTTGAAGTAGGTCCCGGGCTGGTTCAGCAGCTCCTCGACCTCGTAGAGGTTCTCCTCTGGATCGGCGGCCATCGGCGCCGGATCTTAGCCGCCCAGGTCGGCCAT
>JAFDWD010000666.1 GCA_018268695.1 Actinomycetota bacterium | reverse complement strand
TCGGCGCCGGTCGCCAGCAGCGGCCCGTCGGCGTCCCAGGCGATCCGCGCATAGTGGCCGGTGACGAGCCGCGTCGCCCCGAGCCGCTCCGCCAGGTCGAGCATCGCCGCCAGGCGCACTTCCCCGTTACAGAGGATGCAGGGGTTCGGCGTCTGGCCTTCGGCGTAGCCGCTGACGAAGCGGTCCACGACGCGGCGGCGGAAGTCCGCCTCGAGGTCGAGGGTGAAGTGCGGGATGTCGAGGGAATGGGCAACCGCGCGAGCGCCCAAGACCGCCTCGGGCGAGCAGCAAGCCTTGGTCCCGTCGGTCTCGGGGTCGGCCCAGAGCTTCACGGTGATTGCGACGACGTCCGCCCCGCGCTCGCGTTCGAGGAGGGCCGCGACGGCCGAGTCGACGCCGCCGGAGACCGCCACCGCGACGCGCTCGTGGGACCGGACTCGCCCACCTTCACTGGCATTTAAGGTGGGCGAGTCCGGTCCCACTCCCAGCGCGGTCGACGGGTCCAGCGGCAGGCTCGACGCGGCCGCGGCGCTCAAAGCGCGGTGCAAAGCGTCGGTGGCGAGCTGCGCGGCGTGGCGCTTGGCGGGCTGCAGGCCGCCCAGGAGGGCTTCGGTGTCGTCGATCGAAATGCTCGCGGCCTCGAGGACCGTGGCGCCCTCGATCGTTTCGGCGAGGGCAGCGGTGGCGGCGCGGGTCGCGCCACAGCCCTCGGTGTCGAAGGTGACCGCGGCGATGCGGCCGCCGTCGACGGTCAGCGACAGGCGGGAGAGATCGCCGCAGGCGGCGCCACCGGCGGCGCCGGTGAAGGCGTCGTCGGGCGCGGGGCCGCGACGGGTCTCATCGCGGAGGAAGTGGTCGAAAAGCTCCCGATCCATCGGACAAAGGGTACGGAGTGAGGATCAGGTGCAGGTCGGCGGCGATCTCGTCGGGCTTCTCGTGGATCTGGCGCCAGGTGATGCGTGCGGTGGTCCAACGTTCGGCGGTGAGGATGCGATCGCGTTCGCGGTCGGCCTGGAAGGCCTTCTTGCTTCCATGCGCCCCTCCCCCGTCGAGCTCGATCGCCACCTTGAGGTCCTCCCAGAGAGCGTCTACCTCGTAGAAGCGGCCGCGGACCGCGAGGTGGGCGTTCATGCGCGGCCGCGGCAGGTCGTAGCCGTCGATCAAGGCCAAGAAGGCCTCCTCGAGGTCGTTGCGGGTGATCCCGACCGGTTCCCCGGCCGCCAGGCGATCGAGGAGAGCGGTCCCCGGGCGCCGGGGATAGCGCTCGAGCAGGTCCGGGACCGACAACCGCACTCGATATTCCCGCACTTCCATCTCGTTCCAGGCCCGCTCCACTTCTCGTTCGTCCAGCGTCCCCGCGAGATCGAACATCGTCCGCGCCACCCCAGTCACCGGTATCCCCCAACGCTTCCCCACTTCGTCCGCCCTCAACGATCCTCGGTGGATCGTGAGGCCGGGCCGCCCTTCCGCATGACGGCCGCGGGTCACTTCCGGCTTGATGTCCTTGCGAGGGTAGATCCCCCAGAGCTGGCCCGCGGACCTGTGGCTTAGGACCGATCCGGGTCCGAACGCAAGGACCGCCGCCATCCACCGGCCTTCAATGGTCAGGCTTCGATGCCCGACGGCGTAGACCCCGCGGTGCACTGGATGGAGAGCCCCGCGTCGAATCCGCCCGTCGACCATCTTCGAGGTCATCCCAAGGCGCAAAAGTTGCCAGCGCGCGACCACGCCGTGCTGCACGCCGGCCAACCCGGCCATCTGCGAGTCAGGTTGACCCCCTGTGAGGGGGCGAATCTGACGCGCGTCTTCCATGACGCCGACGCTGGCAGGGAAATGCGCGCGGGTGGCGCGCGGAACGTGCCAACTTTGAGAAGAAAGTCAGCTCCAGCCCGCCGGTACCGCCTCTAGCTTTGATCCCTTCATAAGAAGGTGGGCGCCCTGCTCGCGGTCCCAAGGGACCGAAAGACAAAAGCTCCCGAGCCGTTTGTGTTGGGT
>JAFDWD010000665.1 GCA_018268695.1 Actinomycetota bacterium | reverse complement strand
GAGATGTTCTCCTCCATCAGCGTCCCGCCGAGGTCGTTGACGCCCCAGCGCAGCGCCTCGGTCGCGCCCTCGAGGCCCATCTTCACCCAGCTCGCCTGGAGGTTGGTGATCGTCTTGCCGAGGGACAGGCGGAAGGCGGCGGTGTGCTTCAGGTTCTCCCGCACCGTGATCTCTTCGATCCCGTGGGTGCGCCCGAGCAGCGTGTTGAAGGGGATGAAGCTGAGCGGGACGAACTCGGTGATCCCGCCGGTCCGTTCCTGTACGCCGCGGACGACCTGCATGTGGCGGGCGAGCTCGCGCGGCTCCTCGATGTGGCCGAACATCACGGTCGAGGTCGAACGCAGGCCGGCCCGATGGGAGGCTTCGATGATCTCGACCCAGCGCGCCGCCGGGAGCTTGTTCGGCGAGATCCGCTGGCGCACGCCGTCGTCGAGCACCTCCGCCGCGGTCCCCGGGGTCGACCCGAGCCCGCACTCGAGCAGGTACTCGAATACTTCCCCGGGCTCCTTGCCGGAGACGTTGCAGGCGTGGTTGATCTCCATCGGCGAGTAGGCGTGGAGGTGCAGCTGCGGCGCGGTCTCCTTGGCGAGGCGCAGCCAGCGGCCGTACTCCTCCAGCGTCAGGTCCGGGTGGATGCCGCCCTGCATGCAGAGCTCGGTGGCGCCGAAGTCGACCGCTTCGGCGATCCGCGAGGCGAAGTCGCCCTCCTCGACTTCGTAGGCGTCGGGCGAGCGCCTGCCCTGCCCGAAGCCGCAGAAGGCGCAGCCGACGACGCAGATGTTGGTGAAGTTGATGTTGCGGTTGACGACGAAGGTGGCGACGTCCCCGGCCAATTCGGCGCGCAGCTCGTCGGCGGCGATCCGCATCTCCTCGATCACCTCGGGGCGGGTCTCGGCGAAGAGCGCGGTCATCTCGTCCTCGGTCAGCGGGGTTCCCTCGCGGCCTTTCTCGATCGCCCGTGGCGCCAGCGCGGCGTCGAGCTCCTCTTCGGAGCGCCGCCCGCTCCCTTTGCGGGGGATGAAGCTCCAGTACTTCAGCTTGATCACGTCGAGGACGCCCTGCTCCATCCACTCCATGTCCATGTACTGGGGGTAGACGCAAAGGCGCTCGGTAAGGGCGTAGCCGCGCGGCGCGAGCTCCTTGCGCACCTGGTGCGGGGACGGGAACGGCTCCTCCGGGGAGATGTGATCCCCGTTGGCGGAGAGGCCGCCGAGGTCGGTGGCGCCGGCTTCGACCAGCTCCGGCCACCAGTCGGAGAGGTTCGGCGGGACCTGGACGCCGACGTCCGGCATCAGGCGCTTCGACTCTCCGATCAGCCGCTTGATCTCCTCGATATCGACCGGCTCGGCCCAGGTCGGCAGCGGCACGTCGGCGGCGGCGGGCTCGTCGCCGCTCCAGCGGGCCTTCGATGCCTCGTCGGCGATGTCCGCCACCTCGGCGCCGTAGTAGCGCGGGTGGGGGACGAAGTTCTGGAGGATCACCTCCTGGATGTGGCCGTACTCGCGATGCACCTCTGCGATCGCTTCCAGGGATTCGACCCGCGAGTCGACGCTCTCGCCGATGCCGACCAGGATCCCGGTCGTGAAGGGAATCTTGAGTTCACCGGCGGCGCGGAGCGTGTCGAGGCGAGGTCCGGCGGCCTTGGTCGGGCTCCCCGCGTGCACGGTCTCCATCAGGCTCTCGTCGACCGACTCCAGCATCAGGCCCTGGGACGCGGTCACCTCGCGCAGGCGCGCCAGGTCGCCCTTGGAGAGGACGCCGAGGTTCGTGTGCGGGAGCATGCCCCGCTCGAGCGCCCGTTCGCAGGTCCAGACGACGTAGGAGGTGAAGTCCTCGTGCCCCCACGCCTTCAGGCGTTCGGCGACGACCGGGTTGACCTCGGGCCGCTCCCCGGTGAGGACCAACAGCTCCTTGGTGTTGCGTTTGACCGCTTCGTCGAGGATCCGTTCGACGTCGACCGGCGCGTGGACGTG
>JAFDWD010000664.1 GCA_018268695.1 Actinomycetota bacterium | reverse complement strand
GAGGAGATGAAGGAGGGCTGGCGCCTGCGCGAGCCGCGCCGCGAGCCCCTCTCCCAAGGGGAAGCAAAGGTCGCGTGATGACGAGCGACGCGAAAATCTGGCGGCCGCGGCGGGTCCTGGTCGGCTATGACGGCAGCGACGCCGGGCGCGACGCGATCGCCCTCGGGGCGCTTCTCGCCGAGCCCGACGCGGAGTTCCTGCTCGTCGACGTGATCCCGCCCGTCGGCCTCTTCACCACCCACCCCCGCCGCCTCGAGGACGAGGAGCCGCCGCAGTCGCGCGGCTTCTTCCTCGAGGCGCTGCGGGACCTGCCCGGCCGGCGGGTCGAGACCCGGACCTACGTCGCCAACTCGGCCGCCCGGGTCCTGACCGAGATCGCCGAGGAAGAGAGCTTCGACCTGATCGCGATCGGGCCGTGCTACCCGGGGATCGTCGGGCGGATCCTGCTCGGCAGCGTCGGCGCGGGCCTGATGCACGGCGCCTCGGCCCCGGTCGCCGCCGCGACGCGCGGCTTCGACCAGCATCGTCGACACGCGATCCGCGAGATCGCGGTGGCCTGGGACGGCAGCCCGGAAGCGCGCGAGGCGATCCTCTACGCCGAGGTGTTGGCGCGCCGCGAGTCGGCCACCCTGCGGCTCGTCACCGTCGACGTCCGGGAGACGAGCCTGCCCGGCGCGATCGGCTGGGAACCGTCCGTGCCGAAGACGCCCGCGGAGGTCCTCCAGGAAGGCATCGCCTCCATCTCCCCGGACCTGAAGGTGCAGGGCAGACTTATCGACGGCGGCTCGATCGCGGCGGCGATCGCCGAGGAGTGCCGGGTCGGCGTAGATCTGCTCGTGCTCGGCTCGCGCGGCTACGGCGCCCTCGGACGCGTCCTGGTCGGGTCGGTCGGGACCGGATTGCTGCACCGCGCCCGGTGCCCGATGCTGACCGTGCCCCGCCCGCGCAGTCCGGTGGGCGAGCAGAGCTTCCGGGACGAGAAGGCGGTGGCGACCGGATGACCACGCGCCCGCCCGCCCACTTCTCCTCGCCGCCGCGTAGCGTCGTGGTCGGCTGCGACGGCAGCGAGGGTGCCGGCGACGCGATCGCGCTCGCCCGCCTGCTCGCGCCCGACGACGCCGCCTTCCTCCTCGTCGACATCGTGCCCCGCCGGGCGCTCGGGCGGCGCCTCGGCGATCATCGCCCGGCCGACTTCTCGGCGG
>JAFDWD010000663.1 GCA_018268695.1 Actinomycetota bacterium | reverse complement strand
GGCATCCGGACCGCGGTCGACCTATCGTCCGGATACCGGACCTTAGATCGACCGCGCTCGGGTGTGCGGACCTTAGGACGACCGCGCCCGGTCGGGGGCTCAAGGAAGCGTGGAGTTTAAGAAGTCTTCGTCACGGGATCGGCCGAGGTGTGGCCTCTCAGGCACGGACCCTCGGAGAAACACCGCACTCCCTACCGTCCCTACGACGGCCGCCCCCGCCCCGAACAAAAGGCCGCCCAGACCCTGACCTGGAGGAGTGAGAAACGGGTCAGGCCTGGGCGGCCGGGGACTGCGTTTGGGGAGGAATTACTTGGCGAGCACCAGGGCGCTCGGTTCGACGCTGCCTTCGAAGGTCCCGTTTTCTTTCAGAACTTCGAGCCAGACTTCGATGTTTTCTTCGATCGGCTTGCCCTGCTCGAAGGAGAACTCTTCGGCGATGATCGGCGTGTTCTTCGCCGCTTCGGCCGGGAGCCCGATGGTTTCGAGGTAGATTTCGCGGGCTTCGCTCGGGTCTGCGGCGATCGCTTCTTTGGCTTCTTCGAGGGCTTCGAGGAACTTGGCGACCGTGGCGGAGTTTTCTTCCGCCCAGCTACCCTGCGCCAGCCACAGCGAGGTGTACTGGTTGGGTTCGCCGAAGCATTCCTCGTAGGCGTTGCCGAGGTCCGTCGCGCCGCCTTCTTCCAGGCCTTTCAGCAGTGGTTCGAACAGCAGGGCCGATTCGAAGCGGCCGTTTTCGAGGAGTTCCGGGATCTGCGGGGTCGCCGCTTCCAGGCCGCGGATCGAGGACGGTTCGACGCCTTCCTTCCGGGCCCAGCATTCGAGCGCCGAGAAGTTGTTGCCGACGGTCGACGGGGCGCCGACGGTCTTGCCCGAGAGGTCTTTGATGCTTTCGATCGAGGAGCCTTCCGGCACCACGAGGGCTGCGCCCGGATCCTTCGGGTTGTCTTTCTGCAACCCGGAGACGGCGATCACGTCGATGCCGCCGGCGTTCGCCGAGATCAGATCGGGCTGGGTGCCGATCACCAGGTCGAACTGCTTGCCGAGAGCGG
>JAFDWD010000662.1 GCA_018268695.1 Actinomycetota bacterium | reverse complement strand
CGACCGCCTCGGCCACCGAGGTCGCCTCGTCGCTCCTCCCGCTAGGCGCGTCGGTCGGCTCGGCGGGGCTGGCCGTGATGCCATACACCCTCCAGTTCAAGGGCAACTTCTTCGAGATCGGCGCCTTCATCGGTCGCATCGATTCGCTGGTCAAGGGTGGCCGAAACGTCGCCGTCGACGGCCGCCTCCTCACGATCAACGGCTTCTCACTCACGGATGGAACGAGCGGAGAAGAATCGGAAGGCGGCGGTGAGAAGGAACTCGAAGCGACCTTCTCGGTGACCACTTACCTCACCCCGCCAGGCCAGGGCGTGACCGCGGGCGCCTCCCCCAGCGCGCCCGCCGAAACCTCGACCCAGACGGTTGCCGCCCGATGAATTTCCTGAAGAAGGGACCGGACATCAAGCTCTCCGAGCTGAAGATCCCGGACTTCGTCTATGACCTCTATTACGACCTGAAGGAACGCCACCTGTTGCCGCTGGTGGTGATCCTCCTTGTCGCTCTTGTCGCGGTGCCGATCTTCCTCGAAAACTCCGGGCATTCGAGCGATCCAGAACCTGAAGCCGTTCCGGCACCGGCGACCGCCTCCAGCGTGCCCGGCAGCGAACAGTCGCTCGTCGTCGCCCGCACGGAACCAGGCCTGCGCGAACTGCGGCGGCGCTTCCAGCACTACCGGGCGCTCGACCCGTTCGCCGAAAAGACCGCCGCCCACTCCACGGGATCCGAAACCGAAGCCGAAGCGTCCGGAGGCGAAAGCGGTGAATCCGCGCCTACTGCCGCCGAAGAACCTCCGGCGGAAGAAGCGACCGTCGTCGGCGGAACCCTCAGTGAACCGCCCCCCTATGAAGTCGAAAGCAACCCGCCGGTCGAAATCCCGAGCGTGCCGGCTGAACCCGCGGCGACGGAATCGAACGACCAGGGCGGCTCCACCCGCACCCGCTTCGCCTCCAACGCGATCGACGTGCGAATCGTGTCAGTCCCCCAGCCCTCCGCCTCCAACGCCGGGACCAACGCGAAGCAGGCACAGAAACCGAAGGCGGAAGTACGCCGAGACCTGCCCGAACTCACGATGCTCCCGGCCCGCGCCACGCCCGCCGTCGCCTTCATGGGCACCACCCGCGACGGCAAGAAGGCCCTCTTCCTCGTCTCCTCCGACGTCGTCTCGATCTTCGGCGAAGGCACCTGCGTGATCGGCTCCCAGACCTGCCAGCTCCTCGCCCTCGAACCGGGACTCCCCGAGACCTTCGTCTACGGCCCCCAACATCGGACCTACCGGATCGAGCTGCTGAAGATCGAACGGACCCTCAGCGCCAAACCCCGCCGCGCCTCCCTCGGAGCTCCGAAAGGCAACAAGAAAGGCCAAGCGCAAGGCGGAGAAGGCGAAGGCGAAGGCACGGACCCCACCAAGCCCGCGGTCCGCGGCAAGCCCTAGCCGGCCGAGTTCTCGCACTGGCGGAGGGACCGGCGAGGGGGCGGGGAACGGGAAAGGGACGCGAGGGCTTGTGGCGAGCACGGCCGTCTCGGCCACGACCCTGGCTGGCTGTGGCCGTGGCCGAGACGGCCGGGTCATCGGGGGAGTGTCGGGGATCCTCCGGGGCGCGCCGCGCGGGTTCGTCACACGAGGCGCACGGGAGGGTTACGCGCGACGCACGGATGCGTCACCGATGTGTCACGGCGTCACAGAGAACGGGAGAAGCGCTGAATTCGGTGCGTGTTGCACAACACCGAATTCACCGCTGTCGACTTTGAGCACCCCATAGGGGCCATGAAGTCGAAAGCGCGCTTTGGGCCGCTACGGAACCGTCGCGGAAGACCACGGAAACCGACCGAAGGCGCGAGGAAGTGTGGACTTCTCACGCT
>JAFDWD010000661.1 GCA_018268695.1 Actinomycetota bacterium | reverse complement strand
CGGTGAGCTGCCATGAATTGGCGCCTTCGCTCAACCATTCCATTGGTTAGGTACTCCCTTTCGTTCGAACGCGCCCCGTAAGCGCGCCCATCTGGACTTGGCATAACCCTCACGCGAGGGGAGTGGCGCCACTACGTACGAGTGTCTAAAGATCGGTCGACCAAGTTCTCCCATCGGGAGATAGGCAACGCGCGCGGGCGCACGTAAGTTGCCCCCATGCCACTGGAAGGACATTACGAGCGGCAGACCACGCCGCTCTACAAACTGAGTTCTAGGGAGATCAGGGTCGCGGTCGGCATCGTCGCGGTGACCCTGGTGACGATCGTCGCGATGGTCGCCTTCGCCGGGGCGAGCAACAGCAACCCGGCGCCGGCGAAGGGCTGCATCAACCCGACCGTGGCCGGCATCGTCGGCGCGGAAACGTTGAATGCCTGCGGCCAGGAGGCCGTCGACATCTGCACCCACGCCTCCGAATACACCGGCGCGCGGGCCGAGACCATCGTCGGCAACTGCGAGAAGCAGGCCGTCAAGTTCTGACGGCCCCCCACCCTGCACCCCTGCACACCCTGCACGCTTGTCTCGCATAGCGAGACAAGCGTGCAGGGTGGCGGCGTGAAGGGGTATTCGTTACCTACCGCTCCACTTCGGGGTGCGCTTGCCGAGGAAGGCGCCGATGCCCTCTCTGGCGTCCTCGCTGGAGAAGGCGGCGACGAAGCCGCCCTTCTCGGCCTCGATGCCGGCGTCGATTTCGCCCTTGTGGGAGACCTGCTTGATCTGAGCCAGCGGGATCGGCGCCTGAGCAGCCAGCTTCTCGGCCCACATCAGCGCGGTCTCGAACAGCTCGTGGTCGGGCACGACGCGGTTGACGAGGCCGATTTCCAGCGCCTCCTCGGAGAGGATCGCGTCGCCGACCAGGTTCATCTCCAGGGCCTTGTTCTCGCCGACCAGGCGGGGCAGGCGCTGGGTGCCGCCGAAACCGGGGATGATCCCCAGCTTGATCTCCGGCTGGCCGAAGACGGCAGCCTCGCCGGCGATGCGGAAGTCGCAGGCCATCGCCATCTCGCAGCCGCCGCCGAGGGCGATCGCGTTGACCGCGGCGATCGTCGCCACGTTCTCGGTTTCGAACTCGCGGAACAGGGCGTGGGCGGAATCGAGCAGCTCGCGGCCCTCGGTCTCCGGGTTCATCTGGGTGAACGCCTTGATGTCGGCGCCGGCGGAGAAGACGATCGGCACGGTGGAGGCGATCACCATCGCGTGCACGCCCTCGTCGGCCTTGACCTTCTCCCAGACCGTCTTCAGGTCCTTGATCACCTGCGGATGGACTGCGTTCATCGGCGCGTTCGCGAGCCAGGCGATCGCAACGGGGCCGCGCGTCTCGAGCAGCACCTTTTCCGCCTGCTCGCCCTCGTCGGGCTGCGGGTAGGCGTAGAAGCCCTGGCCGGTGGTGATGCCGTGGCGGCCCTGGGCGACGAGGCGCTTCAGGGTGACGGGCGGGGCGAACCGGTCGCCGTAGCGCTCCTCCAGCCCCTCCATCTTCTCGAGCATCTTGTCGAGACCTTCGACGTCCGCTTTCCAGAACGGGGGCAGCAGGCCTTTGCGGGGGTCGAGGCCGGCGCCGGTCATCATGCCGACGTCGATGTCCCGGACCGAGGAGATCCCCTCCTCGACCAGCAGGCACGCCTCGATCAGCGCGCGGGAGGTGAACATGTCGATCAGCTCCTGGGCGTCGGGCTCGGCGTCCCCGGGAATCGTCTGCTCACCGTCCTTGAAGAAGCCCTCGCCGCCGCTCTTCATCCCGAGCTTGCCTTCGCCGACCAGGCCGCGCAGGCCGTCGTGGACGTAGAAGCTGTCGCCGTAGGAATGATTGAGGTGCTCGGCGACGTGGAAGACCGTGTCGAGACCGAGGAGGTCGGTGAGGAAGAACGGACCCATCGGGGCGACTTTCGCCTCCGCCATGGCCGCGTCGATCGCCTTCAGCGAGAGGCCCTTCTCCTCCTGGGCGCGCCAAATCTCCCCCATCGTCGCCATCAGGATGCGGTTGACGACGAAGCCGGGGACCTCACCGCAGACGATCGGCTGCTTCTTGATCGCCTGGGCGAAGTTGTAGGCGGCGGTCGCGGTCTCCTGCGAGGTGTCCTCGCCGACGATCACCTCGACCAGCGGCATGATCGACGCCGGGTAGAAGAAGTGGAACCCGCAGACCTTGTCG
>JAFDWD010000660.1 GCA_018268695.1 Actinomycetota bacterium | reverse complement strand
GGAGCTGGGCGTCGACTCGAGCGAGGTCGAGGCCGCCGTCGACCGGATGGAGGCGCGGATGACGAGCCCCGAGCGCCAGAAGCAGATCCTGGTCGCCGGGGTCGGCAACGCCTTCCTCGCCGACGACGGCTTCGGCGGCGCGGTCGCCGAGAGCTTGACCAAGCGCGAGTTGCCGGCGGGGGTGATCGTGATGGACTTCGGCACCGGCGGCCTCGACCTGGCCTACGAGGTGATGCGCGGTTACGACGCGCTGGTGATCGTCGACGTCAGTCGCCAGGGGGGAGAGCCGGGGACGCTCTACGTGATCGAGCCCGACGAGGCCGAGTTCGCCGGTGCGATCGAGGACGGTGAGGTGATCAACCCGCACGGGATGGACCCGAAGACGATGCTCCGCTTCGTCAAGTCGGTCGGCGGCTGGCCCGGCAAGGTCGTAATCATCGCTTGTGAGCCGGCCGGGGTCGAGGCCATGGGGATGGAGCTGAGCGAGGACGTCGCCGCGGCGGTCGCGCGCGCCGTCGACACCGTGCTGGAGCAGATCGCCGAGCTGCAGTCGAACGCCGCCTATGAGAAGTGAGCGCGTGCACGAGCTCTCACTCTCAAGCGCGATCCTCGCGACGACGCTGCGCCACGCCGAGGGCCGCAAGGTGACTGCGGTGGAGATGCGGATCGGGGCGCTGCGCCAGGTCGTGCCCGAGTCGCTCGAGTTCTACTTCGGGATCGTCACCCGCGGGACGCCTGCCGAAGGCGCCGCGCTGGAGTCCGAGTACGTGGCAGCGCTCCTGCGCTGCGAAGACTGCGGCACCGAGTGGAGCCCGGAATTCCCGGCGTTCCGCTGTCCCGGTTGCGCCGGTGCCGAGGTCGAGGTCCGCGCCGGCAACGAGTTCAACGTCGAATCGATCACCGTCGAGGAGGAGGAGGAGGCAGCATGCATCGCACCAAGGTGAAGGTGGCCGAGGAGGCGCTCGACGCGAACACCACGATCGCCCAGGCCAACCGCGACGATTTCGATCGCCACGGCGTCCGCGTCGTCAACTTCATGAGCGCCCCCGGCGCCGGCAAGACGACGCTGCTGGAGCGGGTCCTGGCCGACATCGACGTCCGCGTCGGTGTCCTCGAGGGCGACGTCCAGGGCTCGGCCGACGCCGACCGACTCGCCGCCCTCCACATCCCCGTGGTCCAGATCAACACCGACGCAGGCTTCGGTGGCGAGTGCCATCTCGACGCCAACATGGTGCGCTCGGCGCTGCGCGACCTGCCACT
>JAFDWD010000065.1 GCA_018268695.1 Actinomycetota bacterium | reverse complement strand
GGCGACTCGCAGAAATTCCAGATCGTCGGCTCGACCGAGGCCAATCCGTTGGAGCACAAACTCTCCAACGAGTCGCCGATCGGCAAGGCGTTGCTCGGCAAAAAGCGGAACGACATCGTCACCGTCGAGCCGCCTCGCGGCGCCAAGAAAAAACTGAAAATCACCAAGATCGAGCACCCCTAGCGGGGCGCTAGGGTCGCGCCGATGAGCGACGGGCCCACCGATCACCAGGACGACCTCTCGGCGGTCCTTCGCGACCGGCGGGAGAAGCTTGGGCGGATCCGGGACGCGGGGATCGAGCCGTTCCCGCACGAGTTCTCCGAGCGGGAGGAGATCGCGGCGGTGCGGGCCGAGCACGAGGGACTGCCGCCCGGCGCCGAAACCGATTCCCGCCACCGGGTGGCGGGCCGGATCACGGCGCGGCGCGGTCACGGTAAGAACGCCTTCATCGATCTCCGCGACGGCAGCGGGCAACTTCAGTTGCACGCGCGCGAGGACCTGCTCGGCGAGGAGGCCTACGCGCTCCTGGTCGATCTCGACATCGGCGACATCGTCGGCGTCGAGGGCACCGCGATGGCGACCCGGCGCGGGGGAGAGCTGTCACTGGCGATCGACCACTGGCGCCTGCTGTCGAAGAGTCTCCGCCCGCCGCCCGACAAGGTTCACGGCCTGCAGGACACCGAGACCCGCTTCCGCCGGCGCGAGCTCGACCTGATGGCGAACGAGGACCGCCGCCGGATCTTCCATACCCGTGCCAAGACGATCACCGAGCTGCGCCGCTTCCTCGACGAGCACGGCTTCGTCGAGGTCGAGACGCCGGTCCTGCAGCCGCTCTACGGCGGCGCCCTGGCGCGTCCCTTCACCACCCACCACAACGCCCTCGACCGCGACTTCTACCTGCGGATCGCGACCGAGCTCTACCTCAAGCGGCTGGTGGTCGGCGGCATCGACCGGGTCTACGAGCTGGGCAAGGACTTCCGCAACGAGGGCGTGTCCCACAAGCACAACCCCGAGTTCACGATGCTC
>JAFDWD010000659.1 GCA_018268695.1 Actinomycetota bacterium | reverse complement strand
CGACGACTCGCCGTCGCTTCCTCCAGCGCGCCGGGCTCGGCGCCCTCGCCCTCGCCGCCGCCCCGGCCCTCGCCGCCTGCTCGGACACCACCGTCCCCGGCGGCTCGGACCCCCACCTCGCCCCCGGCGGCCTGCCGCTCGCCCGCCCCGACCACCCGGTCCGCCTGCCCCTCTACCCCGACAACCCCGGGATCCCCTCGGGCCTCGAACCCGAGTCCGGCCCCCTCCAGCTCTACAACTGGGCCGAATACGTGAACCCGGCGGTGCTCAAGTCGTTCGAAAAGCGCTATGGGGTGGGGGTGGAGGTAAGTACCTTCGCCACCCTCGACGAAGCGGTCGCCAAGCTCGCCGCCGGCGCCGTCGGCTACGACGTCTTCGTCCCGACCCAGGCTTCGACCACCGTTCTTGTCGCCGGGAAGCTGATCCAGCCGCTGAATCTCAGCTATGTCCCCAACCTGCGCAAGAACGTCTGGCCGTCCCTGCGCAGCCCCTGGTACGACGTCGGCTCGCAGTACACGGTCCCGTACACCCTTTTGTCGACCGGGATCGCGTGGCGCAACGACTTCCTGCCCGACTATGACCCGACGAAGTTCGCCAATCCGTATGACAGCTTCTGGCAGATGGAGGAAATCTCGGGCAAGGTGGCGATGCTCGACGACCAGCGCGAAGGCCTCGCCTTCGGCCTCCTCCGCAACGGCGTCACCGACGTCAACACGGACAGCAGTGAGCAGGTCACCGCCTCGCGTGAGGCGATCCAGGAACTGATCGACCTGGTCAACCTGCGCTTCTATAGCAACGACTACCAACACATCGCCGACGGCTCGATCTGGCTGCACCAGGCGTGGTCGGGAGACATGGCATCCGTCGGTTACTTCCTGCCGAAGGGGACCCCGGTCACGTCCGTCAGCTACTGGTGGCCCCCGGACGGCCGTGGCTTGATGGGCATCGACACCATGGTGATCCTCAAAGAATCGCGGAATCCGGTTCTGGCCCACCTCTTCCTCGACCACCTTCTCGATGTCGAAACCGCCTTCAGCAACATGGAATACACGTGCTTTCAGCAGCCGCTCGTCGAAATGACCCCGGCTCGGGTCGTCGAAGCGGAACTCGTCCCTGAAAACCTGCGCAACACGATCATCGACGAGGAGCAGTTCTCGCAGGGCTACCTGCAGGGCCCATTGTCCGCCGAAGGCATGCAGACCTGGGAAACCGCCTGGTCGGAAGTGAAGGCCTCGTGAGGCACGAAGGCGGCATCTGGCGCACGCTCTCGATCCCCGGGGTCCTCTGGCTCGTCCTCTTCGTCGTCGTCCCCGCCTACGCGGTGCTCGCCGTCGCGATGGGCCAGATCGACACCCTGCTGCAACCGGTCCCCCAGTGGAACCCGCTCGACTGGAACGTCGGCTTCGTCAAGGAGGCCTTCGGCGGCGTCCTGCCCGGCGGCACCTACTGGCCCGCGACCCGAAACACGGTCGTCTTCGTCGCCGCCACCGTCTTGCTCTGCCTCGCGATCGGCTACCCGGTCGCCTACTACGTCGCCCGCAAGGCGGGCCGCGGCAAGGGCCTCCTGCTGCTCCTGATCTTCCTCCCCTTCTGGGTCTCCTACCTGATGCGGATGCTCGCCTGGATCGGCCTGCTCGCCCCCGACGGCTACGTCAACGTTGTCCTCGGCTGGTTCGGAATCGGCCACACCGAATGGCTCTCGGGCAACCCCTGGTCGGTGATCGCCGCGCTCACCTACGGCTACATCCCCTACTTCATCCTGCCCGTCTACGCCGGCCTCGACCGGATCGACGGGCGTCTGCTCGAGGCCTCGCGCGACCTCGGCGCCTCCGCCGCCAAGACGTTCCTCCGCGTCACCCTGCCGCTCTCGTGGCCGAGCATCCTCGCGGGCTCGGTCCTGATCGTCCTGCCGATGTTCGGCGACTACTACACCAACGACCTGATCTCGGGCTCCCCCCACACCAACATGCTCGGCAACAGCGTCAACCTGCTGGTCCAGGGCGGCTCGCAGAAGAACCTCGGCGCCGCCCTGGTCCTGGTCTTGATGACGATCCTCGCGATCGGGATGCTCTACTACCTGCGGGAGACCAGGCGCCAGCAGGAGAAGCTCGCCTCGTGAGCCGGCTGATCGACCCCTGGGGGCGCCCGCGGTGGCTTCGCCTCACCACCTGGGCCTACATCGCCTGGTCCCTGGTCCCGGTCCTGGCGGCGATCGTCTTCTCCTTCAACGACGGCCGCTCGCGCTCGGTCTGGCAGGGCTTCTCGACCCGCTGGTGGTGGGGGGACCCGAACCTCTCGGTCCTCCACGACCCGATCTACACGGACGCGCTCGTCCACAGCCTCGAGCTGGCGGCCCTCGACATGCTGATCGCGACCCCGCTCGGCTTCCTCCTGGCGATCGGCCTCTCGCGCTGGCGCGGGCGCGGCTCGGGGAGTGCCAACTTCCTGATGCTGGTGCCGCTGACCACGCCCGAGCTGGCGATGGCGGTCTCCCTGCTCCTCGTCTTCACCCAGCTCTCGGTGCTGCCCTTCACGGCGATCGCCCTCGGCACCACCGCCCAGGTGATCGGCCAGGTCACCTTCTCGGTCTCCTACGTGGTGGTGATCGTGCGCAGCCGCCTGGCCTCGCTCGGGCCCGAATACGAGGAGGCCGCGCGCGACCTCGGCGCCTCGGCGCGCCAGTCGCTCCAGCACGTCCTCCTGCCGCTGCTCCTGCCCGCCGCCTTCGCCTCGACCCTGATCGTCTTCGCCCTCTCGAT
>JAFDWD010000658.1 GCA_018268695.1 Actinomycetota bacterium | reverse complement strand
GGGCGCACGGGGCCGACGTGGTCGTCGAGGACCTTGCCGAGTTGATCCAGGACGACGACGGGTGAGGGCACCCGCGTGATCGGCGACCCCCGCTACACGGTGGAACCTTGGGGCGTGCGCGAAACGCACCTCGACCTCGAGCGGCTGGCCCAGTCGGAGTCGGTCTTCGCCCTCTCCAACGGGCACATCGGGATCCGCGGCACCCTCGACGAGGGCGAGCCCTACGCGCTCCCCGGCACCTACCTGAACGCCTTCTGGGAGGCGCGGCCCCTGCCCTACGCCGAGGCCGGCTACGGCTACCCGGAGGCGGGGGAGACGGTCGTCAACATGACCAACGGCAAGGTCATCCGGCTGCTGGTCGACGACTCGCCCTTCGACATCCGCTACGGGGAGCTGCTCGAACACGAGAGGCGGCTCGACTTCCGCACCGGCATCCTGCGTCGCGTCGCGCTCTGGCGCTCGCCGACCGGCAAGACGGTGCGGGTCACCTCCGAGCGGCTCGTCTCCTTCTCCCAGCGCGCGGTGATGGCGATCCGCTACACGGTCGAACCGACCGCGGCGCCGACCCGCGTCGTCGTCCAGTCGGAGCTGATCGCCAACGAGCCGCGTCCGGCGATCTCCAAGGACCCGCGGGCGGCCGCCGCGCTGGAAGCGCCGCTCGAAGCCGAGGAGTGGGCGGGGGACGACCACCGCGCCGTCCTCGTCCACATGACGAAGGAGTCGAAGCTGCGGGCGGCGGCGGCGATGGGGCACGAGATCGAGGGCCCGGACGACTGCGTCCCCGACGAGGCGGAGGCCTGGGAGGACCTCGGGCGGCTGACGGTCAACGCGACCCCGGGGCCGGGGGATCCGCTGACGATCACCAAGTTCGTCACCTACGGGTGGTCCGCGCGCCGCTCGGTGCCGGCGATGCGCGACCAGGTGAGCGCGGCGCTCGCCGAGGCGCGGCACGCGGGTTGGGACGAGCTCTGCCGGGCCCAGCGCGAGTACCTCGACGACTTCTGGGAGCGGGCCGACGTGCAGCTCGACGGCGACGCCGAGCTGCAGCAGGCGATCCGCTTCGGCCTCTTCCACGCGCTGCAGGCGAGCGCCCGCGGCGAGGGCCGGGCGATCCCGGCGAAGGGGCTGACCGGGCCCG
>JAFDWD010000657.1 GCA_018268695.1 Actinomycetota bacterium | reverse complement strand
TGATAGTCGCGGTGATCGCCGCCGCCCTCGGCATTTCTGCCTGCGGCTACGGCGAAGAAGGCCTTGCCGTCAAGTCCAGCGAACCCGATTACAACGGTGCCGTCCTGTTTGCCCAGCACTGCTCCGGCTGCCACACGCTGAGCGCCGCCGGGACCCAGGGCAGCGGCAACCGCGGCGAGCGGACCCAGGGCCCGAACCTGAACCAGCGGGAAGAGAGCGTCAACGACGTCCTCTTCGCGATCCGCAACGGTGGTTTCTCCGGCGCGATCATGCCGCAGAACATCGTCGTCGGCAAAGAAGCCGAAGAGGTGGCGGACTTCGTCGCCAAGTACGCGGGCACGGACGCCAAGGAATCTCCTCGCCCCGGCCAGGAAACCGGCCCCGCCGAACCGTAGAGCCGCGCGATGCTTGACCTGAAGCTGCTCCGCTCCGAACCCGAGCGGGTGAAGGCGGCTCTGGCGCGGCGCGGCGCCGGTGGTGAGGTCGACGAGCTGCTGGCCCTCGACGGGCGCCGCCGCGAGCTGCTGCCCCAGGTCGAGGATGCCCAGGCGGAGCGCAACGCGGCCTCCCGGCGGATCGGCGAGATCAAACGCGAGGGCGGCGACGCGGAGGCGGAGATCGAGGCGGTCGGGCGGCTGCGCGAGACGATCGACGCGGGCAAAGAGGAGCTGGAGGCGATCGAGGGAGCGCTCCGCGAGCTGACCCTGGCGCTGCCGAACATCCCCGACGACGACGCGCCCGACGGGATGGTCGAGGAGGACGCGGTCGTCCTGCGCGAGGTGGGCGAGGTGCCGAGCTTCGACTTCGAGCCGCGCGATCACCTGGAGATCGGCACCGAGCTTGGCGTGATCGACATGGAGGCCGGGGCGCGCCTTTCCGGCTCGCGCTTCGCCTACCTGAAAGGCGATCTGGTGCTGCTGGAGCTGGCGTTGGTGCGGCTGGCGATCGACACCGCCCGGGCCGAGGGCCACGAGCCGGTCGTCCCGCCGGTGCTGGTGCGCGAAGAGGCGCTGGAGGGGACCGGCTACTTCCCCGAGGCGCGCGAGCAGATCTACGAGATCGAGAAGGACGAGCTGTTCCTCACCGGCACCTCGGAGGTCGCCCTGGCGGGCCTGCACGCCGATCAGATCCTCGAAGCCGACCAGCTGCCGCTGCGCTACTGCGCCTTCTCGACCTGCTTCCGGCGCGAGGCGGGCGCCGCCGGGCGCGACACCCGCGGCATCTTCCGCGTCCACCAGTTCGACAAGGTCGAGATGTTCTCGTTCGTCGCCCCGTCCGAGTCGAAGGCCGAGCACGAGCGGCTGCTGTCGATCGAGGAGGGGATCCTCGGGGAGCTGGAGATCCCGTACCGGGTGGTCAACATCGCCGTCGGGGATCTCGGCGCGCCGGCGGCGAAGAAGTACGACT
>JAFDWD010000656.1 GCA_018268695.1 Actinomycetota bacterium | reverse complement strand
CTTGTCGCGGTCGGTCGGGACCGGCTCGAACGTGGTCAAGGAGCGCGCTTCCTCTTCGGTAGAGACGACGGGACGCGCAGGCGGATCGCCTACCCCGGGAGGGTAGCAATGGCCGGGGGCGGGGCTTGCCCGGGATAACCCCCCAATTTGCGGGTGATCAGGCGCCGGGGGCGACCCGGTCGCCGAGGCCGAAGGCCGGCAGACCGTCGATGCTCACCGCGTTGCGCTCGGCCACGTAGTCGCGGAGCGCCTCCTCGCCGCCGACCCGCACCTTCTTCGCCAACGATTTCTCGGCGTGCTCGCGCTCGCCCTCGTAGGCCATCAGCGGCACGCCGTAACCGCAGGAGTCGGCGATCCGCTCGACCTCGACCACGATCACCGATCGCCGCGCGCCCTCGATGTCGTGCGGGGCGTCGAAGGCCGCGCGCGCGTAGAGCTCCTCGAACCGAGGATCGTCGGCCGGGACCACCTCGCCGCGCCCGTGCAACCGCAGGATCCGCGGCGGCCCGTCGAAGGCGCAGAACATCACCACGATCCGCCCGTTCTCACGCAGGTGGGCGACGGTCTCGGCGCCGGAGCCGATCATGTCGAGGTAGGCGACCTTGTGGTCGTCCAGCACCCGAAAGGTCCCGATCGGCCCCTTCGGCGAGCAGTTCACCCGCCCGTCCCCCGCGAGCGGCGCGGTGGCGACGAAGAACATCTCCCGCGCCGCGATCCACTCCCGCTGATGCTCGTCGATGCGCTCGAAGACCTTTCCCATGACGTGACGGTACCAAGGGTTCGCGAGGGTTCGTAGGCGGGCCGGAGCCAGCTTAGGCGTGACTAATGATGCTTGTGCTGCTTCGGCTTCTTCTTCGTCGGCGTGGGCTCTCGCTGCCCACGCAGCTTCACCTTGCTCGTGGCGGTGCTCGGAGTGCCGGTCACGTTGGTGGCGCTCGCGGACACAGTCATCGTCAGCGCCTTCTTCGTCGTCAACGCTTTCAGGGTCTTCAGCACCGGCTTGGTGAGGGCCAGGTTGAAGCGGCCGAGGGTCCCCGGCGCGACCGTCTGGCCCGGCGCGGTGAGGGTCGCCGTCTTGCCCTTGCCGAGCTTCACCACGCCGGTGACCGCGATCGGTGCCGAGAGGCTGCTGGAGATGTAGACGGTCACCGCTTTGGGGTGGGTGAGCGAGAGCGAGCTGACCGTCACCACCGGGCACGGGGTCTGGTAAGCGGCGCTCTGCGGGCACTGGTCCTGCGTTTCGTCGCCGTAGCCGTCGCCGTCGGCATCGGGCTCGATCCGCGCGGTGATCGGCACCTGGAGGCCGGAGGAGCGTTCGACCCGAAAGACCGAGCCGACCGGGGTCCCGCCGGTGGCGGCGGCGTAGGTGTCGCCTGGTTCTTTCGTCTCGCACCACGCGGTGAAGGGATTGCCTGCGATGCCCAGGTAATCGCCCGCCTGGACGGGCACCCGGGCGTTGTAGGTGTTGCTGCCTTTCAGGTTCAGCGGGCCGCCGGCCGCTTCGCCGATCACCTTGAAGAGTTCGCCTTCGGCCCGCAGCACGAGCAGCCGCTGTTGGAGGACCCGAGGAAATTCGCCCACCAGTTTGCCTTCCGATTCGACCGCGATGTTCGTGTTCACGGTCCATTCCGTGATCACCCCGGAGAACGGCGCGGTGACCGGCAGCGTGTTCGTCGGCGCGTGGCCGGTCGAGACCCAGATCGCCCCGTCGGTGATCTGATTGGCGGTGCAGCCACTGCCGAAGACCGTGGCGGCAGAGGCCGAGTTGGCGGTGACAAGGGCCGTCGCGGCTACGGCCGCCGCCAGCGCGACGGACAGGCGCTTCTTCATGTCATTCCTCCGGGCGGGTGGGGGGTTCCTACCCACTTTATGCGAGGGGAGGGGGGCGGATGTTGTTCGAGCGGGGGCGACCGTTCGAGGGGCGGTGCCCTGGGCGTCTCATGGAGGTCCTGGTAGGACGCGAGATCGGTGTTGTGCAACACGCGCCGAACCCGGCGCTTCTCACGTTCTCTGTGACGGCCGCGCTCGCCGCAAGCCCTTGCGTCCCTTTGCCCGGGCGCCCCTGTGCCCCCTCGAAACTAGGCGTCGGCGGGGGGCTCGGCGTCCGATTCGGCTCGAGCGTCGAGGGAGCGCCAGGCTTCGGTCGCGTCGACCAGGCCGACGACGAGGCTGCGGTCGCCCGCTGCCAGCTCGATCGTGGTGCCGCCGACCTCACCGATGATCAGGGCGCCGAGGGCCTCGAGCTCGGCGCGATCGCCGCTGAGGACGAAGCCGCCGGGGCCCTCGCCGAAGAGCGCCTCGTCGGGGGTGCAGCCGCGCTCGCGGAGGTCCTGGAGGTCGGCGCGGCAGCCGATGCCGCCGCCGATCGCGGACTCGGCGAGGGCGCAGGCGAGGCCGCCGTCGGAGACGTCGTGGGCGGAGGCGACCTTGCCGGCGCGGACCGCCTCGCGGACCGTCGCGCAGGCCTCGGCCACCGCGGCGACCTTCGGGTCCGGCAGCCCGGCCTCCAGCTCGCCGCGCTGCTTGACGATCTCCGATCCGTGCATGGTCGGCGTGAACGGGCCGAGCAGGCCGATCGCGTCGCCCTCGTTGACGAAG
>JAFDWD010000655.1 GCA_018268695.1 Actinomycetota bacterium | reverse complement strand
TCAGGTGATAGAGCACACGCACCTGTTCAAGGACTTCGGGAGTCGCCTTGGTCGGCCCGACGATCGCCTTTTCGGCACCGCCAGGGGCGATGTACAGGCAGCTGAAGATCAGGAACGAGACGACGATGATCACGATCACCGCGCCGACCACCCGCTTCAACGCGAATACGGCGAAATCAGACATACAGCTCCTCCAACACTTTGTGGAATATACATCCACATGTCATAAGAATGCAAGCTGTACCGCTGTGACTGCTGCAAATTGCAGCTTTTCCGGCGGATGGAGCAACCATCAGGCCTCTTCGAATCGCCTGATCTTCGTTCCATCCATGGCTATACAATACGGAGTCTAGTTCAACATCGTGGAAGGAGTCATATGAGTGGCAACCGGGGCGTGGGCTTCAAGGCCGTCGGGCAGGTGGAGATCGTCTCGATCGCGGAACCGGACTTCACACTGCCCGCAATACCTGGCCAGAACCCGGCGAATGCGGGTCGGCGTTGCGACCACGGTGTGATCCTGAAGATCCTCGCCTCCTGCGTCTGCGGGTCAGACATCCATGTGGTCCGAGGTCGCACCGAGGCCCCGGAGGGTTTCGTCCTCGGGCACGAGATGACCGGCGAAGTCGTCGAGGTGGGGCGAGATGTCGAAAACCTCTCCGTCGGCGACATCGTCTCCGTTCCCTTCAACGTCTCCTGCGGGCGATGCGACGCGTGCCGCTCCGGTCACACCGCGATCTGTACCGGTGCGAACCCAGGCGGTTATGGTGCCGCGTTCGGCTACCCGGGCCTGGGCGGTTGGGTGGGCGTGCAGGCTGAATACGCGCTGGCACCCTTCGCCGACTTCAACGCCATGCGCTTTCCCGACCGTGAGCAGGCCCTCGACCTCCTGCTCGATCTGGCCATGCTCGCCGACATCTTCCCGACCGGCTTCCACGGTGCCTACACGGCAGGTGTCGGGCCGGGGTCGACCGTATATATCGCGGGCGCCGGACCGGTCGGACTCTCGGCCGCCCGGTCCTCCCAGCTGCTCGGCGCCGCCGTCGTGATCGTCGGGGATCTGGTCTCGGAGCGTCTCGAGCAGGCCCGAAGGATGGGGTGCGAGACCGTCGACCTCAGCGCGGGCGTGCCGCTCGGGATTGCGATCGAGGACATCCTGGGAGAGCCATGGGTCGATGCCGCGGTCGACTGCGTCGGGTTCATGGCCCACGGCCACGGAGACCACGCCGAAGAGGAGGCCCCCGCCACCGTCCTCAACTCGGTGATGGAGATCGCCCGTCCCGGTGCCCACCTCGGCATCCCCGGCGCCTACCTCGCCGCCGACGCCGGCGCCTCGACCGGCTCCGCCGCCGAAGGGCTTCTCGGAGTCCGTTTCGGAGTCGGTTGGGGCAAGGCCCACGTACTTCACACGGGCGGCTGCTCGGTCCTCCGCTATCAGCGGGCCCTGGCCAGCTCGATCCTCCGCGGCCGCGTCAAGATCGCCGACGCCGTCGGCGCCGAGATCGTGCCCTTCGACGAGGCCGATCGCGCCTATCGCGAATTCAACGGAGGAGCCGCCAAGAAGTTCGTCCTCGATCCCCACAATGCACTTTCGTGACCGATCTAACCGACCTCCGCCGCTCCCGGCACCCCGCGTCAGGGCAGGATTTCGCCGCTGTGGGACCGCTGCCTCAGGCAGCCGCTGCCACCGGCCGGTCCGCTCGCCGATGGGGTCCAGAAGAAGCAATCGTTGGCTGCCTGCTGGCGAGTGAAGAGGACGGGCCGACCCAGAGGGCTCATTCCTGGCAGTTCCATCACCGCGCGGTTCGCGGTGCCGTTCATGATTTCGAGAAACCCCGTGAACCAGACCCCGCGCAGATTGATTTCGTTCGTCCAGTTCGGATACTGGTTGACGAAGGTGCCGGGATCGGGTTGGGATCCGAGGCCCTGATTGGCGATGACGAGGCCGCTGTTGAGGTCGAAGAGCCCGGTGTTCCTCTGGGACGAGCCGGAGTTGTAGGTCTGCCCGCTCGACACCTGCGAGTACGGATCGATCTGCTGTGACTGCCAGGTCGGCAGCATGCATCGTTCGCTGCCGCCCGGGGTGCAGATACCCCAGCCGAGGCCCGCGTCCTTGTCGTTGTCACCCGTCTTCCCGTATTCGGTGACGATGCCCGATTCTTCGCCGAAGCCCGCCGCGGTCGGGCTCAGCAGAGCCGGCCTGATCCCGGAGCTTTCGGTCATCCACTGCCCCGCCGTCTGGCCACCCTGCGGCTGCGCGCCGCCGTAGAGGTCGGGCAGCGGGCCGGTCAACGGATTCTCGGTCTTGTCGACCTTGTTGGTGCTCGAGTTCCACTCCGGTAGCGCGGCGTCGCTGGTACCGCTGGCGAGGGCCCAATCGGAGAAGGTGGCGCTGGTCATCGCCGGCGTCTGCGCGGGCTTGCCGCCGGTCGGCAGGAGGCTCCAGGTTTCACTTCCGGCCGCCGCCGCCGGGGTCATCACGAGCGGCGGTTCGCCGTGCGTCTCCCAGGTCCTGATCGACACGCCGGGCTGGTTCGAGGACCTGATCGAACCGGAGGAGACGTCGCCGTTCAGTTCGTAGAGCGCGCCTTCGCGTTGGTATTCGGAGATGCGAACCTCGGCGCCGACCTGCTGCGGGAACATCGACGGCGGGTCCCGGTCGGGGTCTTCGGCGTTGGTGTCGATCACCGCCGAGTCCGGCATGTTCGGGAACTGGGCGATCTGAAGGCCGATCGGCTTGTCCATCTTTTCGACCTGTTCGCGGAGGACCGAGATGGTCAGCTTCGGCGGATGCGCCGAGTGCGCACCGGGCAGGGGCTGGCCCAGGCCCATTCCCAGCGCCGTCGCGTACCCCAGTTGGGAGTAGGTCGAGTAGACGGTGTAGTACGCCCACTGGAGGCGGGCGTCGGCGGCGTTCGACGTCTGGAAGAACTGTTCGTCGCCGGCCCCCTGGTCGAGCGCCCACTGGACGATGCCGGGGTCGGGAGCGGCACCGGTGAAGGCGGAGCCCTCGGCCCAGCTGCCGAGGTTTTCCACCGCTACGCGAGGACGATAGCCACTCACCGTTCGGCTGGTGAAGTAAAGGTCGGTGTAGAAGTTTTCGCACGCCTTGGTTTCGGGTTCGCAGGCGACTTCGAGGGCTTCGGTGAGGTTGGTCGTCCCGGCCGGGACCTGACAGCCCTTTTCCTTGTCACAGAGGATCTGCGCGGCGGCGCCGAGCAACACCATCACTTCGTCGCCGCCGCTCTTGATGCGATCGATCGTCGGCACCGCATCGCCGATCAGGGTGGACATGTTGCCGCTGACCACGTTGGCGTTTACCTCCGCCACCTCGGTCTGCAGTTCGCCCAGGTCGGCCTGGATCTGCTGCAGTTCGCTCTGGACTTCGTTCAGCTGGGACCTGATTTCTTCGAGTTCGCTCGCGGTGCTCTGGCCCGAGACCACGCCGTAGATCAGGCCCGCCAGCGAGACCGCGGTGCCGAAGATCGAGAGCGGCGAGTCCCCGGACGCCGTCGCGACGCGGCGCGACGCCTGGCTCGAAGCAGGGCTCGGCGCGGCGCAGGCGGGAAGCGCGGGCGCATTCGGCACGTTGCGGAAGCCCATCAGCTCGGCGAAGCCGGCCGTGGTCCTCGACGCTTCCGCGAAGCAACCGTCGGCTTCGACGGCGGAGGCATGGACCGCGGCAGGGCGCAGGTGGCGGGCGCGGCGACGGACGAACCGGTCGAAGCCACCGTGACGACGGGCACTGCGGACGAACGCACGACCGTCAAAGATCTGGCGGTCGGCGAGGTCACCGGCGAAATCGAAGAAGGACGGCAGAGCGAGCGCGGTCTTGACCCGCCGGGTGGCGGCCTCTTGGGAGAGCTTCGGATGGGCGGATCGCAGGGCGGCGATCAGGGAGGAAAGCGGCGAGACGAACACCGGCTTGCCCGGCCGCAGACGCGCCCGAGTCACCATGTGGCCCCCGAAGCGCCGACCGAGGAGGCGTCCACGGCCGACCACGATGACCGCCGAACGCGGTAGCCGCCGCGTTCGCAGCCGCACCAGCGCCACCCCTGCGGCACCGGTTCGGCCCTGACCGACGAGCCGGCGACCGTGGCCGCGGCGGACGGCGTAGATCCGGACCCGCGCCCGCCGTTGGCGTTCGCCCATGAGCGAGCCACCGGACTCCGCGAGCACCGGTACGACGGGGTGGGCGCGGATGATGCGATGGGAGCCGGAGGCCGTCGCCTCCGCCGACGCCGTTCCCGGCATCGACACCGATGCCGCCAGAATCATCAGCGCCCCGAGCGCCAACATCCGCGCCGCCGACCGGACCATCCGAGCAGACGGGACACTGGGACTCGGCTCGGCGCGCATCCGGCGTTATCGGCGCGCCGGGCCCGCGACTTGACCCACCCCTGGCGCCGCCCGGCCCCATCGGTCTGGGGCCTTGGGGCGGTGCCGTCGCGAGTCATTCGACGACCAGGGTTCCTTCCATGCCCGCTTCGCGATGGCCGGGGACCGAGCAGTAGTAGGTGTAGGTCCCGGGCTTGAGGTCGACGGTGGTCGAGGCTGAGCCTTCGGCGAGGGTTTCCGTTTCGCCGATCTTCTTGCCGGTGGAATCTTCGATCGTCACGTTGTGGGCGATCGAGCCGGGGTTGGTGAAGTCGATCGTGTCTGCGCCGGCCTTGGCGGTCACTTCCTTCTCTTCGAAGGCGAGAGCGCTGGGGCTCGCTTCGATCTTGATCGTCGCGGCGGAGCCGGTACCGCCTTCGCCTTCGGCACTTTCTTCTTCTTCTACTCCTCCTTCGCTTTCGGCGGCGGCAGCGCCGCTCGCTTCTTCGGTGGTGGTGGTAGAGCTGCTGCTGCCGCACGCGGCGAGCGCGAGCGCGGCGAGGATCAGGAGTAGGGCGACAGTTGCCTTCTTCATGACCACTCCTTGCGGCGGCGGTCCTCTGGTGGTCTGTCGACCGCCACAGATTCACCTTCCCACGAATCCGAACGTCTCGCCGGCCCCCGACGGGCACGACCGCGTCGGGGCCCAAAGCGTACGCAAGCTTCTCGAACGTTTCGGGCTCGGCCTACAACGTGACGACCGGCGGCGTGTCGATCGACTTCTTCGATAGCGCGGTCGCCAATGTCGCTGATCTCGACCAACAGCACGGTCCAGGTGCAGCTGTTCGGCAGTCAGATCCATCGCGACGTCGAGTCCCCGCAGCTCCTTGCGGAGCCGCGCGAACCGCGTGGCACCAGGCTTCCCGCGCCATCGGAGACGTATGCGCCCGATTGGATTCGAACCAATGACCTTCGGTTTCGTAGGCCGGGAGATGTCGGCTCGGCACGCCGGATTGCCGGGCGGATGCGACCGGGATGAGACCCCGACTGCCTGAGTTGAACCTACCCCTCGATTAGAAGCCTTCCTTCCTTCAAGGCGTGGTAGAGGAAGGTGCCAGGGACGTCACGGCGCTCGTCGGCCTCCCGTCTTCTATAGAGGACCAGTTCGATCGCGGTATCGAGCCCACGCAGCGCCTTCCGGAGACGAGCAGCCTCCTCCCCCCGACGATCGAAGTCGCTCTCGATGACGACGAGATCCAGTTGACTTCCGCGATCACCTTGCTGCCCGTCACGCGGACCGAAGAGAACGATTTCTGCACCGGGCGCAGCTTCGGACAGCCGACGAGCTACCTCCTCAAGCAGGGCGTCGTCCGGCTCCACGGTCAGCAGCGGCCGCAACTCGGCCATCGCGCGATTGCGACTGGTGATGAGAATCCGCTCACCCTGACTTGCACGGCGTACCAGGGCCGCCGCATCCCGCCTCAACTCGGCCAGGTCGATTGTCGTCGTCACCCCGCCGAGGTTAACCGCTCGTGCAGCGTAAACGTTTCGTCCCGAATCCCTTGGCTGTCGTGGACATTCGGTAG
>JAFDWD010000654.1 GCA_018268695.1 Actinomycetota bacterium | reverse complement strand
CCTCTTCTGGGCCGCGCTGCTGACCCTGCCGCTCGTCGCCAACCTGGCGCTCGCCTGGCTCCTGATCGAGGGGACCACCGCGGCCTCGGCCCTGCTCGTCTCCTTCAGCGGCAAGCGCAGCGCGCTCGAGGCGGGCTGGAAGTACCTGGTGCTGACGACGCTCGGGCTCGGCGTCGCCCTGCTCGGGATCGTCGTCCTCTATGCGACGGTCGGCGGCGGCGGGCCGGGGGCCCTCGGCTGGGACGCGCTCGCGGCGGCCGCGCCGTCCCTGCCCGGGCAGACGACCCTCTACGCCTTCGTGCTGATCGTGGTCGGCCTCGCCGCCAAGATCGGCTGGGCGCCGGTCCACAACTGGCTGCCGGACGCCCACAGCGAGGCGCCCGCGCCGATCAGCGCCCTGCTCTCCGCCGCGCTCCTGCCGATCGTGCTGCTGATCGCCTGGCGGACCGAGCTGGCGCTGGCCCCGGCCCTCGGCCAGACCGCGATCCGTGAGCTCTTCCTCGGCTTCGGCCTCGTCTCCCTGGCGGTCGCTGTGCCCTTCCTCTGGCGCCCCTTGCCGTGGAAGCGCCTGCTCGCCTACTCGAGCCTCGAGCACATGGGGATCCTCGCCCTCGGGATCGGCATCGGCACGCCGCTGGCGATCGCCGGCGTCGTCGTCCACCTGGCCGGCCACGCGATCGCCAAGTCGCTCGGCTTCTTCACCGCGATCCCCCTGCTGCGGCAGGACCCGCGTGCGGCCCGGCGCGCGGCGCGCGGCGTCGCCCGGTTCAGCCCCTCGACCGCGGGGGCGATGGCGGTCGCCCTGGCCTCGCTCGCGGCGCTGCCGCCCTCGCCGCTCTTCGTCTCCGAGGTGATGGTGCTGCTGGCCGGGATCGACGCCGGGCTGCTCGCCGTCTCGGTACCGGCCGCGGTGCTCCTCGCGCTCGGCTTCCTCGGGCTTGCCCACGCCCTGCTGGAGGGCCTCTTCGGCGGTCGGGGCAAGCGCGGGATCGGCCCCAGCCCGCGCTCGGCGCGGGCGGTCGCGGCGCTCTCGGTCTTCGCCGTCGTGGCGCTCTTGGCGCTCACCGCCGCCGCCTTCGCACTGCCTGGCTCCGACCTGGTGCGGGGACTGACCGGGGGCGCCGCGTGACCGCGCGCCGGGGCACGGCGCCCGCCCGACAGGCGACCGAGGCGCTCTCGGTGCCGTTGCCCGCGTGGCGCGAGGCCTGCCTCGCCGAGCGCGACCGCGGCGGGCGCTTCTGCGGCGCCTACGCGACCGCGACGGACGCCGGGCACTACTGGAACGCGCTGTTCGCCGACGGGACGACGACCCGGCTGCTCAGCACCGAGGTTGGCCCGGAGGAGCCGGTGCCGACCATCGTCGACCTCTTCGGCGCCGCCGACTGGGACGAGCGCGAGGCCCACGATCTCCACGGTCTCGCCTTCGAGGGACGCGACTCGCTGCGCCCGCTCGTCGCCCACCCGCGGGAGACCGCGAGCTGGACCGTGCCGGTGCGCGGCGAGGGCCCCTACCAGGTGGCCGTCGGCCCGATCCACGCCGGCGTGATCGAGTCCGGCCACTTCCGCTTCCACGTCGTCGGCGAGCGCATCCTCCACCTCGACCCGCGCCTCTTCTACAAGCACCGGGGCCTCGAGCGGGCCGCCGAGGGCTCCTCGCCGGAGCGCGGCCTCGCCTTCGCCCAGCGCGCCTGCGGTGCCTGCGCGGTCACCAACTCGGTCGCCTACGCGCTGGCCGCCGAAGCGGCCATGGGGCTGGTGCCGGATCGCGATGCCAGCCGTGGGCGCACCTTGCTGCTGGAGTTGGAGCGCCTCTACAACCACCTCGGCGACATCTCCCAGATCTGCGCCGGGGTCGGTTTCGCGCCGGGCAATATGGCGTTCGCCGCGCTGAAGGAGCGGGCGCTGCGGCTGAACCACTCGCTCGCCCGCCACCGATTTCTCTTCGGCACGGTCGCCGTCGGCGGCGGTGGGGTGGAGGTGCCGGCGGAGGATGCCGACGCCCTGCTGGGTGGGCTGCGCGAGCTGGGCGAGGACTTCGCGCTCGCCTGGCGCGAGCTCTCCTTCGCCGCCTCGGTGCAGGCCCGCCTCGGCGAGGTGGGGGAGCTCTCCGCGGCCGATGCCGAGGCGCTCGGCGCGGTCGGCCCGGCGGCGCGCGCGGCGGGGATCGCGATCGACTGCCGGGCGACCAGCCCTGGCCTCTGGTACGGGTCGGACTTCGCCCCGGCCGCCCCGCCGGAGCGCTCCGGCGACGTCGCCGCGCGACTGGAGGTCCGCGGCGTCGAGGCGGTGGCGACGTTCGAGCTTCTGCGCGAGCTGCTCGCGGAGCCGATCGGGCCCGGCGCCTCGGAGCCCGGCCAGGCGGATCCGTGCGGCGTCGCCCGGGTCGAGAGCCCGCGCGGCGAGACCGCCTGCGCGG
>JAFDWD010000653.1 GCA_018268695.1 Actinomycetota bacterium | reverse complement strand
CGTTCGGGACCCGGCGTACGACCCGGCCCCGCCGCGCCTTCCCTCACATCCCCGGCCGTCTCGGCCACGGCCACAGCCAGCCCCCTGCACGCTTGTCTCGCTATGCGAGACAAGCGTGCAGGGGGTCGTGGACGAGACGGCCGGGCTCGCCGCCACCGCCTCGCGTCCCTTGCCCGTCTCTACTCCCCCGCCAGATCTGCGCGCCTGGGGCGGATCCCGACCAGGTAGACCTTGCGGAGGGTCTCGTGGACCTGCCAGGACGTCTGCTCGCCCTCGCGGAGGACGCCGATGTCGCCGGGGCCGAGCTCGAGGGTCGTGCCGTCGGCGAGGGTGATGGTGGCGCGGCCGGAGAGGACGACGAAGACCTCGTCGGTCTCGACGTCGGTGCTGGTTCCGGGCGAGTGCTCCCAGATGCCGGCCGAGAGGTCGTCGGTGCCTTCGAATTCGAGCAGCCCGACCCGCGGATCGCCCTCGACGACCTGCTCGGGATCGAGGTCGGAGCGCTGCAGGCTCAGGGCGGCGCCGGGCACGACGAAGGAAGAATCGCGGGACTCGGCCATGGTCAGCTGTCGAACCCTAGGCCGAAGCGATCGAGGGTGCGCAGCCAGGCGCCGCGGCGGCCGTCGGCGCGGTCGGCGGCGGCGAGGCGGTTGCGGGTCAGCTGGATCACGGCGCTGCGCAGCGGCTCCGGCGGGAACGGGACGGGACGGCTGCGGACGAAGCGCAGGCGGGTCGCCTCCGTCTCCCGCCCGTCGAGGAGGTCGAGCGCCACGCGGGCGCCGAAGCGGGTCGAACCCACGCCGAGGCCGGTGTAGCCGACCGCGTAGGCGACCCGCCCGTCGAGCGCCGTGCCGAAGAAGACCGAGAAGCGGCTGCAGGTGTCGATCGCCCCACCCCAGCGATGGGAGAAGCGCAGGCCCTCGAGCTGCGGAAAGGTCATCCCGAAGTGCTGGGAGAGGCGGGCGAAGGTCGGATCGTGGACATCGTGGCGGGCGCCGACCCGCCCGCCGAAGCGGTAGACCGCGTCGTAGCCGCCGAAGAGGATCCGGTCGTCGGCGGTGAGCCGGTAGTAGTGGAACTGGTTGAAGCCGTCCTCGAGGCCCTGGCGCCGCCGCCAGCCGATCGCCTCGCGCTGCGACCCGCTCAGCGGCTCGGTGACGAGGACGTAGTCGTAGACCGGCGCGATGTAGCGGCGCAGCTTGCGCAGGAGCGGCGGGAAGGCGCTGGTCGCGAGCAGAGCCCGCCGCGCCCGCACCTTGCCCGCGGCAGCGAGGACATCGACGCCGACCGCACCGCGCGCCTGCAGCGAGGTCGCCGGGCTGCGCTCGTGGATGCGGACCCCCATCGCCTCGGCGGCGTCAGCGAGGCCGACGACGAGCCGGCCGGGATCCACCAGCCCGGAGCCGCTCCGCTTCCAGAGCCCGCCGACGTAGGTGGGCGAGTCGACCTCGGCACGGACGGCATCCTCGTCGAGGACCTCGACCTCGTGCCCGAAGCGGCGCATCTCCTCCGCCTCCTCCTCCAGCCCCTCGAGCTCGAAGCGCTCCAGGGCCAGCGTCAGGTGCCCGTTCTCCTCGAAGGCGCAATCGATCCCGAGCCGCTCCAGGTTGCCGCGCAGCCCGTCGTAGTTCTCCGCCGCCAGCCGCTCGAGGGCCGGCATCTCCTCGGGAAAGCGCGACAGGCCGTTCGCCAACCCGTGGGTCAGCGACGCGTCGAGGAAGCCGCCGTTGCGGCCGCTGGCGCCGAAGCCGACCGTCGCCCCCTCCAGCACGACGATCTCGCGACCGGGGTCCTCGGACTTCGCCTGGACCGCCGCCCAGAGACCGGTGAAGCCGCCGCCGACGACGCAGAGGTCGCACTCGACCTCGCCCTCCAGCGGCGCCCGCGGCTCCCGCGCCGGGAGCGCGTCGGTCCAGAACGGCCGCGGCGTCGCCTCCGCGTAGCGCGCCCGGTCGGCCGCCGTCGGGGTCGAGTTGATCCAGGGTCGCGGCATCCTTGACGCTATGCGGCCGCGGCCGCTGCGCCCGCCAGGCCCATGTGGGCCCCGGCGTCGACCAGCGTCTCGCGCAGCGCGGCGACGACCTCGTCCAGCTGCTCGGCGGTGCAGTTGAGCGGCGGGGCGATCTGGACGACCGAGTCGCCGCGGTCGTCGGCACGGGCGATCAGGCCCGCCTCGAGCAACCGCCCGGGCATGAACCCGCGCAGCAGCCGCTCGCGCTCGTCGGCGTCGAAGCGTCCGTTCCCCTCGTCCCGGACCAGCTCCACGGCCCAGAAGAAGCCACCGCCGCGGACGTCGCCGACGATCGGCAGCTCGCGCAGCTCCTCCATCCGCTCTCGCAGGTGCGGCTCCAGCTCACGCACGTTCTCCAGCACCCGCTCCTCCTCGAACAGCTCCAGGTTGCGCAGCGCGATCGCCGCCGACACCGGGTGCCCGCCGAAGGTGATCCCGTGCAGCAGGGTCACGCCGTCCTCGAAGAGCGGTGCCGCAACCTGGCCGGAGACGATCGCCGCGCCCATCGCGGCGTGCGCCGAGGTCAGCCCCTTGGCGATCGTGATCACGTCGGGCATCCCGCCGTAGCGGGTCACCCCGAACCACTCGCCGAGGCGACCCATGCCGCTGATCACCTCGTCGGCGACGAGGAGGATCCCGTGGCGGTCGCAGATCTCCCGCAGGCCGGCCCAGTAGCCGTCCGGCGGCACCAGGCAACCGCCCGCGTTCTGCATCGGCTCGGCGAAGATCGCCGCGATCGTGTCGGGTCCCTCCGCCGCGATCGTCCGCTCGATCTCGGCGAGCAGGTCGGCGCAGAAGGTCGCCTCGTCCCGCTCGTCGCGGAAGCGGTTGGTGTTCGACACGTGGGTGGTCGGGATCGCGGGCGGGCCGAAGGGGTCCTTGAAGCGGGCGACGCCGGTCAGTGACAGCGCCCCGAGCGTGACCCCGTGGTAGGCGATGTCGCGGGCGATCGCCTTGGTCCGCTGCGGTTCGCCGCGGACCACGAAGTGCTGGCGGATGATCTTCCAGGCCGCCTCGACCGACTCCGAGCCGCCGCTGGTGAAGAAGACGCGCGCGTCGTCCATCGGTGCCAGCTCCGAGAGCTTCCCGGCCAGCTCGATCGCGACCGGGGTCGCGGTCGCCCAGTTGGTGTTGAACGGCAGGCGCTCGAGCTGCTCGGTCGCCACCCGCCCGAACTCGCTCCCGTAGGAGTAGCCGAGCTGGCAGCAGAAGAGGCTCGAGAGCCCGTCGATGTAGCGACGCCCCTCGGTGTCGAAGACGTAGGGGCCTTCGCCGCGCTCCAGCACCAGGAGGTCGGTGCCGCCCGGCGCGAAGGCGCCGTTGCGGGCGAAGTGGAGCAGCAGCGATCCGGGATCTACGCCCATCGGGACGTCACCACCTTCTTGCGCGTGTAGAACTCGAACGCGTCGTTGCCGTTGGCGTGGAGGTCGCCGTCGATCGAGTCCTTCCAACCGGCGAACGGGAACCAGGCGATCGGCGCGGCGACGCCGACGTTGACGCCGATCATCCCCGCCTGCACGCCGTGGCGGAACTCGCGGGCGGTGCCGCCCGAGGAGGTGAAGAGGATCGAGGAGTTGCCGTAGCGGGAGGAATTGACGAGCTGGAGGGCGCCGTCCAGGTCGGGCGTGCGCAGGACGGTCAGGACCGGGCCGAAGAGCTCCTCGCGCACCGCGCGGGAGTCGGCCGGGGCGCCGTCGATGATCGTCGGGCCGAGCTCGGCCCCGCCCTCGCCACCACCGCGGCGGCCGTCGAGGACGAGCCGGGCGCCTTCGCCGAGCGCCGTCTCGATCTCCCCCTCGACCCGCTCACGCGAGGCGACGGAGACCAGCGGGCAGACGTCGGTGGCCGGGTCGGCGCCGTCGCCGACGCTGAGCGCGCCGGCCGCGTCGACCACGGTCTTCAGGGTCGCGTCCTGCTCGGCCTCGGTGCCGACCAGGACGAGCAGCGAGCCCGCCAGGCAGCGCTGGCCAGCGGCGCCGAAGGCCGAGCCGGTGACGCCGCCCGCGAGCAGCTTCGGATCGGCGTCGGGCATCGCCACCATCGCGTTCTTCGCCCCGCCCAGCGCCTGCACGCGCTTACCCTCGGCCGCGGCGGTGCTCGCCACGTAGCGGGCGGTCTTGGCCGAGCCGACGAAGCTGATGCCGTCGACCTCGGGGTCGTGGAGCAGTCCGTTGACCGCGTCGTGGGCGCCGTGGACGAGGTTGACCACCCCGGCCGGGAAGACCCCCGCCTCGTCGATCAGCTCGAAGAGGCGGACCGAGGTGAGCGGGTCCTGCTCGGAGGGCTTCAGCACGAAGGTGTTGCCGCAGCCGACCGCGAAGGGCAGGAACCAGAGCGGGATCATCGCCGGGAAGTTGAACGGGGTGATCGCGCCGATCACGCCGACCGGCTGGCGGACCATCTCGACGTCGACGCCGGTGGCGATGCCTTCGAGGTTCTCCCCCTTCAGCAGGTGCGGGACGGCGCTGGCGGCCTCGATCGACTCGATCCCGCGGCCGACCTCGGCGAAGGCGTCATCGGTGGTCTTGCCCATGTCGAGGGTGACCAGCTCGGCGAGCTCCTGCTGGTGGGCGACGACCAGCTCGCGCAGCGCGAAGAGGGCGCGGGCGCGCTGCTGCGGCGGAGTCGAGCGCCAGGCGGGGAACGCCTCGCGGGCCGCGGCGGTGGCGGCGGCGATGTCGGCCTTGCCCGAGAGCGGCACCTCGGCGAGGACGGCGCCGCTGGCCGGCGAGCGGGTCTCGAGGGTCTCGCCGGCACCGGCCTCGACCCAGGCGCCGCCGACGTAGTTGCGGAGCACGCGCGGGGCCTCGGTCCGGGCGCCCGCCTCCGGATCTGAAAGAGCTGCGGTATTCGAAGTCGTCATGCCTGGGATCTTGATCCCGCCCCGCCCGCGCCGCCAGGGACTGGAGGGTACTTCTGGGCGCCAGAATTTAACGTTGCGACAAAAAGGTGCCGCCGATCACGGCATGGTTCAATTTCTGAATCGACAATCCGTCACATCCAACGTCGCTCAGCGTCCGCGACGCCCTCGCCCTTCCGGTGCTACGACGAGCGGTGCCCGAGGTGCTCGCCCACGAGGCCGGGCTCGAGGGCGAGATCCGCTGGGTGCACGCCTCTGAGGTCCTTAACATCGCCTCCCTGCTGCAGGGCGGCGAGCTGCTCTTGACCACCGGGATGGGGCTGGCGGAAGGCCCCGCCGCGCAACGCCGCCTCGCCAAGGACCTCGCCGACCGCCGCATCGCCGCCCTCGCGATCGAGCTCGGCTCGACCCTGCGCGAGGTCCCCCCCGGCCTCGTCCGCGCCGCCGAGGAGAGCGGGCTCTGCCTGATCGCCCTGAACCGCGAGGTCCGCTTCATCGAGGTGACCGAGACGATCCACCGGCTGCTGATCGACCAGGGCGGCGAGATGCTGCGCGACGCCGACCAGCTCCATCGCCGTTTCACCGCCCTGATGCTGGGCGGCGCCGGGGTGCCGGAGATCCTCACCGAGCTGGCCCGGTTCGTCGGCAACCCGGTCTTCCTCGAGCGCTCCGGCCACGGGCTCGCCTTCCACGCTCCATATACGAGCGACGACCAGACCGCGCTCGGCGCCTGGAACGCGTTCAGCCGCCGCCTGGCGACGGCGCCCGCCGGCATCGAGGAGCGCGTGCCGCTGGGCGGCGAGGAGAGCTGGGGACGGCTGATCACCCTCGCCCTCGACGGCCCCCTGCGCACCCAGGACCGGGTCGCGGTCGAGCGGGCGGTCGGGCTGATCGCCCTGGCGCTGATGCGACGCGAGGAGGAAGAGGGGCTGGGGACGCGGGAGCGGGGGAACTTCCTCGCCGGCCTGACGCGCTCGCGCGCGGCGGAACCGGAGATCGCCGCCCGCGCGCTCGAACTCGGCTTCGAGGGCAACCGGGAGGCCCTCCTCCCCTTCGCGGCGGCGGCGCCCGGCGCGGGCGGCGGGCGCGACGACGCGGCCTGGGTGGCGGTGAAGCGCGACCTTCAACAGGGCCTCGCGCGCGAAGGCCTGCCGGCGCTGATCGGCGACGGCGAGGGCCGCGAGATCCTGATCGTGGTCGGCCTGCGCCGCGCCGCAGACCGGGCCCGGATCGCCGACCTCCTCGGCGCGATGCTGGGCGAAGCGGCGGAGCGGCGACTGGGCGAGGACCCCGCCCCGACCCTCTGCGTCGCCGCCGCGACGCCGCGCTGGGTCGATGTCGGCGCCGGCCTCACCGCGGCGACCTCCGCCCTCGACGCGGCCGCCCACGAGGAGCCCCGTCCCTGGCACGACATCAGCGTCCCCTCCCCCGACCGCCTGCTCTTCGCCCTACGGGGCTCCGCCGATCTGCGGACCTTCACCGAGGAGCGCCTGCAACCCCTGCTCGACGCCGACCGGCGCGGCCGTGGCAACCTGATCGAGACCCTGAGCACCCTCTGCGACAACGCCGGGCGCAAGCTCGAGACCGCCGAAGAGCTCGGCGTCAAACGCCAGACCCTCTACCACCGCCTCAACCGGATCGAAGAGCTGACCGGCTCAGACCTCACCGACGGCGACGTCCTCCTCTCCTTCCACATCGCCCTCCGCGCCCGCCGCTTCCTCCAGACGGCCTAGAAGCCCGAGATCCCGTCCCCGATCAGCTTCGCCGCGATCAGCAGGCAGATGACCGCCATGATCGTCGCGTTGTTCTGGGCCATCCACTCGCGCACCGTGTCGAGGGCGCGCCGCGAGCGCTCCCCGGTGACCAGGTAGAGGGCGACCGGGACGCCCGGGCCGAGCGTCGCCAGCGCGACGAAGATCGCCATCGCCACGGCGTCCTGGCCCGCGTCGAGGCCGACCCCGGCGATTGCGGCGGCGGCACCGAGCACGAGGACCAGGTTCTTCGGGTTCGCCGCCGAGAGCGCGACCGCCATCGCCGCCGCCCGCCCCGGCCCGAAGTGGTCGACCGATTCCATCCACCCCGGCAGCTTCGCCGGCTCGCCTTCGCGCGGCCGCCCCCGCCAGGTCTTCACCGCGACACCGGCCAGGCCGATGCCGAGGACGATCTTCAGCCAGTTGACCCAGGTCGCCGGAGCGCCGCCTTCCGACGCGTCGGCGCCCGAGGAGACCAGCAGGACCACGGTGCCGACGAACGCCAGGCCGAAGGCCCAGCCGACCAGGAAGGCCGGACCGTTGACCCGGGCGCGCGGCGTCCCGAGCATCAGCACCACGCCGATGATGGGGATCGGGCTGAGCGCGATGCCGACGGCGAAGGGCAGTGACTGTCCGATCGCCTGGCCCACCGGATCAAGATATCCGTCTCCAGGCAGCCGCCCGTGGCCGATAGCGAGTAGCGTCGCCCCGATGAGCGCCGTAGCGCGACTGGAACACGGCGAGGACCCGGCCCGGGGGCGCGATGCGCGGACGGCGGTCCCGCGCTCCTCGCATGGCGGGTGGTCACCCGCGGCGGCCCGCGAGGATCCGATCGCGATCCTGCGCCGCCAGGCCGAGACGCGGGTCGCCGAGCTCCTGCCGATCCGCTACGGCCGGATGGTCGCCTCACCCTTCGCCTTCTTCCGCGGCGCCGCCGCGGTGATGGCGGCGGACCTCGCGCACACTCCCGACTCGGGGCTCGTCGTGCAGCTCTGCGGCGACGCCCACATCTCCAACTTCGGCGGCTTCGCCGCGCCCGACCGGCGCCTGGTCTTCGGTCCCAACGACTTCGACGAGACGCTGCCGGGGCCGTGGGAGTGGGACGTGAAGCGGATGGGCGCCAGCATCGAGATCGCGGCGCGGGAGCTCGGGCTCGGCGCCAAGCGGCGGGCGCGGATCGTCGCCGGGGCCGTCGCCCAGTACCGCGAGGGGATGCGGGAATTCGCCGCCGAGACGATGCTCCGCGCCTGGTATGAGCGCCTCGACGCCGACGAGCTGACCGCGCGCTTCGGCACCCGGCTCGACGCCGACTCCAGCCAGCTCTTCGACCAGACCTTCGCCAAGGGGCGACGCAAGGACTCGGCCCGCGCCGCCCGCAAGCTGACCGAGACGGTCGACGGCGAGCCGCGCTTCGTCAGCATGCCGCCGCTCCTGACCCCGCTCGACGAGCTGCGCCCCGGCGGCGACCCGGACGAGCGGGAGGACTGGGTGCGCGGGCTGCTCGATGCCTACGCCGCGGGCCTCCACGCCGACCGCGAGCACCTCTTCCGCTCCTACCGCTTCGTCGACATGGCCCGCAAGGTGGTCGGCGTGGGCAGCGTCGGCACCCGTGCCTGGGTCTTCCTGTTCGTCTCCGTCGGCAAGGGCGACCCGCTGGTCCTGCAGGCCAAGGAGGCGGTCGCCTCGGTGCTCGAGCCCCACCTCGGCGCGAGCGAGTTCGCCAACCACGGCGAGCGGGTGGTGCGCGGCCAGCGGATGATGCAGGCGGCGACCGACATCTTCCTCAGCTGGCAGCGCAGCACCGGGATCGACGGGCTCGAGCACGATTTCTACGTGCGCCAGCTGTGGGACTGGAAGGCCTCCGCCGACCTCTCGCGGCTGTCCGAGCGCGGCCTCGTCACCTACACGCGCGCCTGCGCCTGGTCCTTGGCCCGCTCCCACGCGCGCTCCGGCGACCGTCTGGCGATCGCCGCCTACCTCGGCAAGAGCGACCGCTTCGACCGGGCGATCGCCGAGTTCTCCGCCCACTACGCCGATCAGAACGAACTCGACCACGCCCGCCTCGCGGAGGCGATCACCGCCGGGGAGCTCGAGGCGACGGTGGGGATCTGAGCGCCCGGCGGCGGCCGGCGCTCGCCGCACTCGGCCTGCTCGCGGCGCTCGTCGCGCTCCTCCTGCTCGCCGGCTGCGGCGGAGGCGGCGCGAGCCGTGCCACCGCGGAAGCGGGCGACGGCGACGGCGCGCCCGAATGCCAGGGGTCCACGGCGCTCTGCTCGCGCCGGCTGGATCAGGTCGTCTTCCCTGGGACCCACAACTCCTTCGCGGCGTCCGACGAGCCGGGGTGGCACTTCGCCAACCAGCGGTTCGGCATCGCCCGCCAGCTCGACGACGGCATCCGGGCACTCACGCTGGACGTCCACTACGGCGTCGCGGAACCCGGCGGCCTGGTGCGGACCGACTTCGCCGCCGATGGCGCCGACGCGAACAAGGTCGCCGAAGCGGTCCCGGCGCGGGCGCTGCGGACGGCCGAACGAATCGCCGGACCGCTCGGTGTCGGGCTGCCACCCGGCAAGCCGCGCCTCTACCTCTGCCACACCCTGTGCGAGCTCGGCGCCGAGCCGCTCGACCGGGAACTGCGGACGATCGCCGATTTCCTCAGGCGCCACCCGCGCACCTTCCTGATCGCGATCGTCGAGGACTACGCGCCCGCGGCGCGGATCGCCGATGCCTTCCGCGAGGCGGGCCTGGGGCGCCTGGCGGCGACCCTGCCGAGGCGCGAGCCGATGCCGACCCTCGGCCACCTCCTTGCGACCGGCAAGCGCCTCGCCGTCTTCGCCGAGAAGAAAGAAGGAGGCCCCTCCTGGTACATGCCCGCCTTCACCTACATCCAGGACACGCCCCTCGGCGCCAACCGCCCCGACCAGCTGCGCTGCGACCGCTTCCGCGGCGAGCCCGACAGCCCCCTGCTCCTGATCAACCACTGGATCCCTCCCTTCCCGCCCAGCCCCCGCCTGAACGCCGCGATCGGGCAACGCACCTTCCTCCGCCACCGGATCCGCGGCTGCATGGACGACCGCGGCTTCACCGGCGCCATCGTCCTCGTCGACTTCTACGAGCGGACCGCCGTGGTGCGGGTGGCGGCCGAGCTCAACGGCTGAGATACACCGCGAGCCCGCTCAACGGTGCCCGGTGCCCAGCCTGACGTTGACCTTCGTCCCTCCGGCCGCCTTCGTCCCCGGCTTCGGCGCCTCTTTGATCACGAGGCCCGTATTGCGCGTCGCGCCCTTTGCCTTCGTGACGGTGCCGAGTCTGCATCCGGCCGCGATCAATGCCTTTTCCGCCTTGGCCAGGTGCTTGCCGATGGCGTCGGGGACCGTGCAGGCCCGCGGCGACCGCGGCGGTGCGGGGACCGACGGCGAGGGTCCGGCGGGCTGGGAAGTCGACGGCGGCGCCGGGAGAGCGAGGTAGGTGAACTTGTCCCCGGCGACCGCCGGCGAGGTCCCGCCGACGGTGGTGACGGTGATGTCGACCGTCCCCGGTTCCGCGCCGGGCGGTGCGACCGCGGTGATCTCGTTGTCGGAGACGACGGTGAAGTTGGCCGAGGCCGCGCTCGCGCCGAACTTGACGGCGGTCGCGCCTTCGAGATCGCGCCCGGCGATCGTCACCGTCGTCCCCCCCGACAGGGGTCCCGACGGAGGCCCGGTCTGGATCACCGTCGGCGTCGGTACGACTTCGGCGTCGAAGCCGAGCTCCCCCGGGCTGGAGGCGATCGGCGTGGCAGAGCCGCCTTCCGGGAAGGTGGGCGTGAAGACCCTGTAGTTGCTGCCCGCGACGTTGCCCACGCTGTAGGTCGCGTTCAGGCCTTCGGCGTCGAGGCCGATCAGGTCGCCGGCCTGGATCGGCACGTTGGTCGGGAAGACCTGCAGCGAGGACCCGACGGGCGTCGCGAAGCTGCCGCTCCCGGCTCCGACGTATTCGGCTCCGACCGGCCGCAGGACGCGGATCCGAAAGCCACCGCCGGAGAAGGTCCCCTTCGTCCGCCAGCGCACGATCGTGCCGCTCACCGGCGAGGTGACGTTCGCGCCGACCCCGCCCAAAGCGGTGTTGACGGTCGAGGAGAGGAGGCCGGAGACGGTGAGCGAGTTGGGGAATTCGCCTGAGAGCGGGCTTCCGACCACGACCGTGTCCGCGCTCGCCGCGGCGCAGGCCAGCGCGAACGCGAGCGCGGCAAGCCCGAAGGCCGCCAACAGCTGGAGCTTCCTCAACTCAGACATCCTTCCGATCGACGCGGGACCGATGGAGCCTCCCACCGCCGCCGCGCGTGCGCAACCTTTAGGGTTGCCTAATGACGAGCCTACGAACCTTCCGTTACGTCGCCCTCGCCGAGGCCACGAGCTTCCTCGCCCTCCTGGTCGCCGCGGTGATCAAACGCACCTCCGACAACGAGGTCGGCGTCCAGATCCTCGGCCCGATCCACGGCGCCCTCTTCGTCGCCTACGTGATCATCGCCCTCTCGATCCGCACCGCCAACGCCTGGACCCCGAGGGAGACCGTCCTCATCCTGCTCGGCGCCGTCCTCCCCTTCGGCGGCTACGTGGTCGATTGGTGGCTCGTGCGCCGGCCGCGGGAGGCCTGAGCCTCCCCGCCCGTCCCTGCCTGACCCTCCGTAGTCGACCCCCATCCGACCGGTGGTCTCGCCCCGATGGCGCCCTCGGCGGCGCCGTCAAGGATGAGGCCCGTGAAAAACTTCATCGACACCCAAGATTTCTCCCGCGAGGAGCTTGCCGAGCTGATGGGGCTGATCCTTCTGCTGAAGGAAGCCGACCGCGAGCGGGCGCTGCCGGATCTGCTGCGGCGACGGGCGCTGGGGATGATCTTCGAGGAGCCCTCGACCCGGACGCGCGTCTCCTTCGAGGTGGCGATGACGAAGCTGGGCGGCCACGCGCTCTACCTGAAGCCGGGAGAGATCCACCTCGGCCAACGGGAGTCGATCGGGGACACCGCGCGGGTCCTCTCGCGGATGTGCGACGTGATCGAGGCGCGGACGCTGAAGCACGAGACCGTGCTGGCGCTCGCCGAGGCGGCCGAGGTGCCCGTTATCAACGGGCTCACCGACTTCAACCACCCGACCCAGGCGGTGTGCGACGTCTTCACGATGAGCGAGCACCTGCCGCCGGGGCGCGCCCTGCACGGCTCCACCGTGGTGTTCGTCGGTGATCGCACCAACGTCTGCAGCTCGCTGATGTTCATCACCACCCAGTTCGGGATGAACTTCGTCCACGCCGCCCCGGCCGCCTACCAGGCGCCGGAGGAGTGGCGCGAGATCGCGTCCGCCAACGCCGCCGAGTCGGGCGGCTCGGTCAGCGTCACCGAGGAGGTCGAGGAGGCGATCGAAGGCGCCGACTACGTCTACACCGACCTCTGGTGGTGGGTCGGCCAGGAGGACGAGATCCCCGAGCGCCGCGCCGCCTTCATGCCCCGCTACCAGGTCGACGAGGAGCTGATCGAGCGCGCCCCCGAGCACGCGCGGTTCATGCACTGCCTCCCCGCCTCGCGCGGCGTCGAGGTCACCGACGCGGTGATCGACGGGCCGCGCTCGATCGTCTTCGACCAGGCCGAGAACCGGCTCCACGCGGAGAAGGGGATCCTCACCTGGCTCACCTACCCGACCCTCGCGCCGCCGGCGAGCCCGACGGTCGAGGCCGACTTCGCCGGACGGATAGAGGGCTACCTCGACCGGGTCGGCTGGGAGGTCGGCGCCGCCCGTGGAGGTGATGCACGATGACCGCGCGCCGCCGGGTCATGGGCCTGCTCGACGTGACCCTGTTCACGGTCTCGGCGATCCTCGTCATCGACCAGCTGACCGCCTCGGCGTCGATCGGCGCCGACACGATCGGCTGGTGGCTCCTGGCGATCGTCTTCTTCTTCGTCCCCTACGCGCTGATCACCGCCGAGCTGGCGACCACCTACCCCGAACAGGGCGGCATCTACGTCTGGACGAAACGCGCCTTCGGCTCGCGCTGGGCGGCCCGCAACACCTACTG
>JAFDWD010000652.1 GCA_018268695.1 Actinomycetota bacterium | reverse complement strand
TGGATCGGCTTACGGCCGGCGACGCCGGGGACGATGCCGTCGCGTCCGCGCACCTCGACCCGCTGGCCGACCAGGATCTGCGGGTCCCAGCCGCCGATCGGCTCGAACCAGAGGAAGCCCTTCTCGTCGATGTGGGTGACGATCAGGCCGATCTCGTCGATGTGGCCGACGATCGCGACCAGCGGCTCGGCCTCGCCGACCCGGGCGATCGTCGAGCCGATCGGCGGCTGGGACCCGCAGATCCTGGTCGGCCAGCGGGTCGAGGTGCGCGGACGCGACGGCATCGTCCCCGGCGTCGCCGGCCGTAAGCCGATCCACCTACTGGAGATGGACCAGCGCAAAAAGGTCGTCGAACTGAAATCGATGCACATCGACATCGGCGCGGCGGATCGCGACGAGGCCGAGACGCTCGTCCGCGTCGGCGATCCGATCGTGATCCGCACCGAACCGATGCAGGTGCTCGGCGGGCGCCTCGTCTCCAAGTCGATGGACAACCGACTCGGGGCCTACGTCGCGCTCGAATCGACCCGTCGCTGCGCCGAGGGCGCCGGACCGGGCGGCTCGATGGCGGCCGTCGCCGCGGTCCAGGAGGAGATCGGCCTGTTCGGCGCCCGCACCTCGACCTTCGAGCTGCGCCCCGACATCGCGGTCGCCGTCGACGTCACCCACGCGACCGACGCCCCCGGCGTCGACGAGAAGGAGAACGGCGTGCACCCGCTCGGCTCCGGCCCGGTGATCGGGCGCGGCTCGACCCTCTCGCCGAAGGTCTTCGAGCTCCTGGTCGAGACCGCCGAGGCGGAGGGCATCGAGTACTCGATCGCCGCCAGCGGCCGCAGCACCGGCACCGACGCCGACGCGATCCAGATCGCCCGCTCGGGCATCCCGACCGGCCTCGTCTCGATCCCGCTGCGCTACATGCACTCCCCGGTCGAGATGGTCGACCTGGCCGACGTCGAGTCGACGATCGCCCTCCTGGCGGCGTTCGGAAGCCGGATCAAAGCCGGCGTCGACCTCCACCGCTGACGACACCCGTCGTCAGCTGTTCTTTTTGGACGCCACAGGTCCATAAGGAACAGCTGGCGGAGGGTCAGTCGACGTAGGTCAGGTCTTTCGGCAGGCTCGACAGATTGCGGAGGCCGTCGTCGGTGATGACGACGAGATCCTCGATGCGGACGCCGAGGTCGCCGGCCAGGTAGATGCCCGGCTCGACCGTGACGACTTCGTTGGTCGCGAGGATGTCGTCGGAGCGCAGCGACAGGCGCGGGCCCTCGTGGATGTCGAGGCCGACTCCGTGGCCGAGGCCGTGGCCGAAGTGGTCCTTGTGGCCGGCGGCGTCGATCACATCACGGGCCGCTTTGTCGACATCCTCGCCCTTGACGCCGGGGCGGATCGCCTCCATCGCGGCCTGGTGGGCGGCGAGGACGGTCTCGTAGACGCGGATCCCTTCCTCACCGGGGTCGCCGGTCGCGTAGGTGCGGGTGCCGTCGGAGCAGTAGCCGTCTAGCTTGGCGCCGTTGTCGACGGTCACCAGCTCGCCCTTGGGGATGACCCGGTCGCCGGGCTCGGCGTGCGGCTGGGCGCCGTTCGGGCCCGAGGCGACGATCGTGTCGAAGGAGAGCGTCCCACCGCCGGCGCGGACGTGGGCCTCGAAGGCGTCGGCCACCGCACGCTCGGTCTTGCCGACGAAGCCTTCTTCAAGCGTCGCCTTCAGCGCCGCGTCGGCGAGCTTCGCCGCCTCGGCGATCGCCGCCAGCTCCCCGGCGTCCTTCACCCGCCGCAGCGCCTCGACCGCGCCGCCCGCGGCGACCGCCTCGACCCCGTCGGGCAGTTTCTCCTCCAGTTTGGTCAGCGCGCGCACCGACATGTGGTCGTCCTCGAAGCCGACCTTGCCTTCGAGGCGCTCGGCGATCCCGGCCAGCCAGTCGCCGGTGACCGTGACCGTCTCCCATTCGGAGACCTCGGCGGCGGCGCGCTCGGTGTAGCGGAAGTCGGTGAGGAAGACGCGCAGCCCGGGCCCGCAGACGACGGCGCCGTTGGTCCCGGTGAAGCCGGTCAGATAACGGACGTTGGTGAGGTCGGTGACCAGCATGCGATCGAGATCGCGCTCGGCCAGCGCCGCCTCCAGACGATCGCCGCGCCCGCGCATCAGGCCGCCACCCCGAGCTTGCGGGCGAGCACGCCGAGCGCCTCGCGGTACCCGTCGGCGCCCTTGCCGGAGATCTTCTCCACCACCAGCCCGTCGAACACCGAGACCTTGCGCCAGTCCTCCCGCGCCTCGACATCGGACAGGTGCACCTCAACCGAGGGCAGTGCCGCCACGGCGAGCGCGTCGGCGATCGCACGGCTGTAGTGCGTCCAGGCGCCGGCGTTGATCAGCGTCCCGTCGGCAACATCGGGAAGGCGGTGCAGATACTCCACGAACTCCCCCTCATGATTGGTCTGGAAGAAGATCGGTTCGAGCCCGGCCTCCCGCGCCCACCCCTCGATCTGATGCTCGAGCTCCGACAGCGACCCGCCCCCATAAAGCGCCGGATCGCGCCGCTCGAGGATGTCGAAGTTGACCCCGTGCAGAACGGCGACGCGGTTGCGGGTGCTCGGGGTCATGCCTGTAGCTCCTTCACGGCGGCCTCGACCTTAGCGGGGTCGACGAGTTGGCCGATACGGGGGGCGCCGGGCTCGTTCAGGAGGACGAAGCCGACGCCGGCAGTGGTGCGCTTCTTGTCACGGCCGAGGGCCTCGATCACGGCGTCGACCTCGATCGGGACCTCGAGGCGGGTCGGGAGGTCGTGACGGGCGAGGATCTGCTCGACCTCGTCGCGGAGGTCGGGGGCGTCGGAGAGGCGGAGGGCTGCAAGGAGGCCGAGCGCGACGGCCTCGCCGTGGCGGTAGGCGGTGTAGCCGGTCGCCGACTCGATCGCGTGGCCGACGGTGTGGCCGAGGTTGAGGACGTTGCGGAGGCCGGTGTCGAGCTCATCGGCGGCGACGATCGCGCACTTGTAGTTGGCGCAGGCGAAGACGACGTCGTCGAGATCGGCGGGGTCGATGCGGTCGATCGCGCGGACGCGCTCCCAGAGCGAGCCGCCCGCCAGGAGGCCGGTCTTCAACACCTCGACGAAGCCGGCGGCGAGCTCCTCGGGCGGCAGCGAGGTCAAGGTCTCGGTGTCGGAGATGACGGCGGCGGGCTGTTGGAAGGCGCCCGCGTAGTTCTTGCCCTCCGGCAGGTCGACGCCGGTCTTGCCGCCGTAGGCGGAGTCGACCTGGGAGACGAGCGTGGTCGGCACCTGTACCACCGGCACGCCGCGCTGGTAGAGGTGCGCCGCGAGCCCGGCAAGGTCGCCGACGACGCCGCCGCCGAGCGCGACGACGTGGTCCTGGCGAGTCACCCCGGAGCGGGCCATCTCGCGCAACGCGCTCTCGCAGTTCGCCAGGGTCTTGGCGTCCTCCCCCGGCGGGATTTCGGCGCGGCCGGCGAGCGGCTCGACCCGGTCGCCGTACAGCGGGCCGACGGAGCGGTCGGAGATCAGGAACCGGCGGCTCTCCAGCGGCCACCAGCCGCAATCGATCAGGCCGCGGCCGACCAGCACCGGGTACTCGCCACCGGGGGCGCTGGCCCAGAGGAGCTTGGTGCCGGCGGGCAGCTCGGGGAGCTTGCGCAGCATCGGCAGGGCGCGGCGGACGATGTTGCGATCCCCCATCGGCACCACCGCGTCGGCCAGTTGCTCGTAGAGCGGCAGGCGCACGTCGAGCAGCTCGGCGACATCCTCGGCGGAGCTCGCCAGCGGGCGGTCGGAGTGGGCGATCCGGCGCCACGCCTCGCCCGCGTCGACCTGCAGCCAGACGACGGTGTGGCGGCCAAGCGCGTCGCGGATCCGCGACGAGAGCACGCTGCCCCCGCCGAGGGCGATCGCGCCGCCGTCGTCGGCGTTCTCCAGCAGCGAGCCGACGACCTCCGCCTCGCGGGCCCGGAAGCCCTCCTCACCGTGCGCCTCGAATGCCTGCGGGATGGTCGAGCCGAAGCTCTCTTCCATCAGCTGGTCGATCTCGACCGTCGACAACCCTTCGGCGCGGGCGGCCTGGAGCGCGGTCGACTTCCCGGCCCCCATGAAGCCGACGAAGACGAGCGAGGGCTTCACCGCGCGTCGATCCGCGCTTTGTAGGCGTCGATCGCGACGCGCACGTCGTCGATGTGGTCGCCGCCGAACTTCTCGCGGTAGGCACGCGCCAGGGTCAGGCAGACCATCGCCTCGGCGACCACGGCGGCGGCCGGGACGACGGTCGAGTCGGTCCGCTCGCGCAGCGCCTGCGCGGGCTGGTGGGTGACGGTGTCGACCGAGCGCAGCGGTTTGGTCAGCGTCGAGATCGGCTTGATCGCGGCGCGCACCGACAGCGGCTGCCCGTTCGTCATCCCGCCCTCGAGGCCGCCGGCGCGGTTGGTTTCGCGGAAGTAGCCGTCCTTCTCCGACCAGAAGATCTCGTCGTGGGCTTCCGAGCCGGGGCGCCCGGCCACGTCCCACGCTTCACCGATCGAGACGCCCTTGATCGACTGGATCGAGGCGACCGCCTGGGCCAGACGCCCGTCGAGCCGGTCTTCCCAGGAGATGTGCGAGCCGAGCCCGGGGACGAGCCCGAAGGCGATCACCTCGAAGGTCCCACCGAGGCTCTCGTTCACCTTCCGCAGGCGGTTGATCTCGGCGACCATCGCCTTCGAGGCCTCCTTGTCCAGGGTGCGGACAGGGT
>JAFDWD010000651.1 GCA_018268695.1 Actinomycetota bacterium | reverse complement strand
AGTCCGAGTGGCGGTGCCCCAGGACGGAGGGAGTGCGGTGTTTCTCCGCGGGTCCGTGCGCGATCTGCCACACCCGGCCGGGATCATCGGGTGCGTTCGTACTTTGTCCCGTATATGTCGACAAAGGACGAACGCACCTCCGTACCGATCGTGGGACACGCACGGAAGCGTGGACTTCGGCCACAGCCACCCCCTGCACGCTTGTCTCGCATAGCGAGACAAGCGTGCAGGGGGTGTGGACGAGACGGCCGTCGTCCCGCTACTCGTACCGGCTCAGTGGAAGGCGTAGGGGCCGGTGATCTCGTCGGGCTCGGCGCCGAGCAGGGCGGCGAGCTTCGCGCGCTCGACCTCGGGCTCGCCGGGCCGGGCCTCGATCATGGTCCAGGCGGCGGGGCGCGGTTCGCCGTTGCCGTTGGCGCTGCGGGCCATGGGGACGGCGCGCGCGCCGATCTCGATCAGGCGCTCACGCTGCTCGGCGGCGAGATCGCCGCGGATCCAGAACTGGAGAGGTGCCATCCCCGAAGGCTAGGAAGGGGACGGGCCGGGGGCACGGCGGCGCGGGCACTTGCACGGGACCATTCAGAGGGCCGGACGGAGCGGTCCCGACGGCCACCGTGGCGGTACCGAAACGGCTGGTACGGGCGACTACGGAATGCAATCCGGGACCCCCGGGTAAGACTCTCTCAATGTTGGTCACGGTCGAAGAGCTACGCCAAGGCTGGGAGGTGGTCGGAAGGGACCTTTCTGCCGCCAACGACTACCAAGCGGTCTCCATGGTCAGCTTGCGGCCGGGGATGTACAGGACGGCCGCCGCGGCGGAGCCGAACCGCCGTTACTTCTGGTTGCCGCCGCACGGTCGACTCGAACGGATGGACGGCTGAGCGCCCGCGAAGGGCGCGGCTTGCCGGCCGGGCCGCCCGAGGCGACCCGGCCGCGTCGCTTATTCGACGGCCTTCTTCAGCTCGGCGCCCGCGCTGAACCGCGGCACCTTCTTCGCGGCGATCTGCATCGACTCGCCGGTCTGCGGGTTGCGACCCGTGCGGGCCTCGCGCTGCGAAACCGAGAATTTGCCGAAGCCGGTCAGCCGGACTTCGTTCCCGGAGCTCAGCTGCTCCTCGATCGCCTTCAGCGTCGAGTCGACGGCGCGTTTCGCGTCAGCGCCGCTGAGCCCGCTTCGCTCGGCGACGTCACGGACCAGGTCGTCCTTGCCTATCAGTGCCATGGATCATCCTCCGAACTTCTCGGTGCT
>JAFDWD010000650.1 GCA_018268695.1 Actinomycetota bacterium | reverse complement strand
GAGGCGACGGTGCGCCTGAAGGGAGCGACCCTCCACGCCCGCGAGGCCTCGCCGGACATGACCCAGTCGATACACAAGCTTTCCGAGGACGTCCGAAGGCAGGTGAAGAAACACCGCGAACTGATGCGCAAGCGCAAGCTGACGCGGCGCGTGATGGGGCAGATGCGAGGCAGGCCGGCGGTCTAGAGCCACCGAGGGCGGCGCCGATCCATCGGCTGGTCACCCGACCACACCCTGGTGTGGCCAGGTGACCAGCCGTCCCGCCCTCCCCGCGCTCAGAGCCGCCGGGTGAAGGTCAGGGCTACGACGCGCTTCGCGCCGGCGGATCGCAGTGCCATCGCGCAAGACGTCAGCGTCGCGCCGGTGGTCAGGACGTCGTCGACCAGCAGGACGCTGCGCGGGGACTCCGCGATCGACTCGATCTGGGGAGCGCGGCTGATCCGGTCGGCGCGGCCGTGGCCGACCTGATGGCCCAGGCCTCGGCGCGCCAGGCATGGGGACAGATCGGCGTCCAGCCTTTTCGCCAGCGTCGCCGCCAGCTCTCCGGCCGGATCGAAGCCGCGGCTGCGCAGCCGCGGAGGTGCCGGCGGGACCGGGACCACGGTGCCGCCGAGCAGGTGGCCGGGGGCGAGCCAGTGGATGCGGTCCGCCATCAGCTCGGCGACCGGCAGCAGACGACGAAACTTGAGGGCGCCGACCAGCGACCTCGCGACTCCCTCGTGGGAGGCCGAGGACCAGACCCGATCGACGCCCTGCGGGCCGCCGGTGAGGATCGGCGGCTCCGCCGCCAGCGACCGCGAGCAGCGCGTGCAGATCACCGCCTCCGCGCGGCAGGTTCGCCCGCAGGCGGCGCAGAGCGGCGGCGCTACGAGCAAGGAGAGCGTCTGGAGGAGTCCCATGCCGCGAGCCTGCACGGGAAATGCGCACGCGTGGCGCGCAGAAAGTGAATTCTTCGGCGAGCCTCTGTGGCTATTCGCGGGCGCCGAGGATGGCGCCGATCAGGATCGAGCGATCGGGCACCGTGGCACCCGGCAGGACGATCACGTCGCGCAGCCGGCTCCCCGCCCCGACCCGGGCGCCGTCGCCGATCACCGACGGCCCGTCGATGCGCACGTCGTCGCCGATCTCGCAGTCGGGACCGAGGAGGACCGGGCCGTCGAGGTCGGGCTCGCCGTCATCGCGCTCCCCGCTGCGGAAGCCGTCGACGATATCCCCGACCTGCTCGACCTCGACCGCGCCGGTGAGCGCGTCGTAAGTGCTCTCGCGCAGCTCGGCGAGGTTGCCGATGTCGTTCCAGTAGGCGTCGATCTCGTGCGAGTAGAACGGCACGTCTTCGGCGAGCAGCTTCGGGAACACGTCCATCGCCCAGTCGGCGAAGCCGTCCGGGTCGCCCTCCTTTGCCGCCACGCTCGTACCAGGAGACGGGAAGAAGTCGAAGATCTCCTTGCGGAACATGTAGATCCCGCAGTTGGCGAGGTCCGACAGCGCTTCGCTCGGCTCGGGCTTCTCCTGGAAGCCGCCGATCCGCCCGTCGGCGTCGGTGATCGCGACGCCGAACTGGGTGGTGTCGGTGACCCGCTTGGTCGCCAGCGTGGCGATCCCGTCATGGCTCTCGTGGTAGGAGCGCATCGCGGTCAGGTCGAGGTCGGTGAGGGCGTCGCCGGAGATGATCAGGAAGTCCTCGCCGAGGAAGTCGGCCACGTTGCGGACGCCGCCCGAGGTGCCGAGTAGCGCCTCCTCGTAGCTATAGGTGAGTGAGACGCCGAAGTCCGAGCCATCGCCGAAGTGCTCGGTGATCT
>JAFDWD010000064.1 GCA_018268695.1 Actinomycetota bacterium | reverse complement strand
CCCTTGATTCTGTTCGGCTGAGACGATCCGTCGTCAACGTAGCCGAAAGCTCAAGTTCGGCTTCCCTACATACGGATTCGGCCGACCTAAGTCGGATTCGGCTTGCCTAAGCGGTTTGCGGGCCGGTCCAGCGGAAGCCGAGTGCGTCGATCGAAGGCTCGAGCGGGCTCGTCGGCAGCCCCGGCGCGGTCGCTTCGGCGGGGTTGTTGTAGCCGATCGGCGCGGTGTCGTTCGGCGTGTCGGGATGGAAGATCGAGGCCAGGTACTGGATCTGGCCACGCCCCGGCCCGAGCTCGGTCTGCCCGCCGCCGTAGGCGCCGATGCCGCGCTCCGCGCAGTAGTCGTAGGCGGCGAAGAGGCGGGAGATCGGGCCGAAGCGCGAGGGCTTCACGTTGACCGTGCGCGGTGGCGACCACGGCATCGCCTCGATGTCGGCGATCGAGTGGATCGGCGCGTCCCAGGTGACCCGCTCGTGCACCGGCTCGAGCAGCGGCCGCGTCGCGTCGGTCACGTCGGGGTCCTCGAGCCAGGCGTCGGGGAAGGTGTCGATCAGCTTCGCGTACAGCTCCGGGTCGGTGATCACGTCGACCGGGGTGCCTTTGTAGAAGCCCTTGAGGTCGAGCGAGTCGACCGCGCCGGTCGCCGCCAGCGCCGCGATCAGCTCGTCGTCCCAGTCGTTGAAGGGGTCGAGCTTGAACCGCAGGGTCGGGTACACCGCGAGCCGTTCGGTGACCGGCTTGATCGTCGACTTCTCGTCGGGGGAGAAGCCGCCGAGGCGCAGGGAGCTGACGAAGTTCAGCGGCCGTGGCTCGCGGCCCAGTGCCGCCGACAGGTTCGTGCCGGCCTGGCGCAGCGCCAGGTCGAGCGCCGCCGACTCATACGCCCAGCGACGGTAGTCGCGCGAGACGTCCCCGCGCTCCGGCGCCCCGGCCGGGAACAGGTCGATCCCGTCGAGCTTCTTCGAGAACTCGTCGAAGGTCCCGGAGTGCGCCAGCCCCTCAGGCGGCCCATGGCCCTGCTGGCCGATGTGATCCACAGCGTCATAGACCACGTCTTCGCCGATCCCCTCATGCCCGCCGCCCCGCAGCTTGACCACCGTGGTGAGCCGTTCGAATTCGCCGAGGCTCAGTTCGAGGCCGTCGAACGAGCACTCGTCGATCTCGAGCGGAAGGTCCTTGATCGCGTCGTAGGAAGCCATCGGCCGACCCTAGATGATCGGAGGTGCGGGTCCGGGCGGGCGGCAGTCCGAGGGGCGGCGCCCTGGGCGGGCGGAGTGCGGTGGTTCTCCGAGGGTTCGTGCGTAAGAGGCCACACCTCGGCCGATCTGTTGACGAAGAAGTCGGGAACCCCACACTTCCTCGCGCCTTCGGTCGGTTTCCCGGCCTTCCGTGACGTTCCCGGG
>JAFDWD010000649.1 GCA_018268695.1 Actinomycetota bacterium | reverse complement strand
CGACGACGTCACCTACGTCCACTGCAACGCGGTCGGCGACGACGAGCTGGCGATGATCGCCGCGACCGGTGGCACCGCGTCATGCTCGCCCGACATCGAGCTGCAGATGGGCCACGGCTGGCCGGCGACCGGACGGCTGATGAAGGCGGGGATCCGACCGACGATCTCGATCGACGTCTGCTCGTCCAACGGCGGCCACATGTTCGGCGCGATGCGCTCGCTGATCGGCACGCAGCGCGGCTTCGACATGGCGGAAGCGACCGAACGCGGGGAACCGCTCGACCACGTACCGTTGACCTGCCGCGAGGTGGTCGAATTCGCGACCATCGACGGCGCCCGCGCCTGCGGCCTCGACGACCGCGTCGGCACTCTGACCCCCGGCAAGCAGGCCGACATCCTCCTCCTCAGCACCGAGTCCTACGGCATGTTCCCCGCCAACAACCCCTACGGGGCGGTCGTCTACAACGCCCACCCGGGAGTCGTCGACACGATCCTCGTCGCGGGGAAGGTGGTGAAACGGGGAGGCGAGCTGCTCGGGCCCGACCGCGAGCGCGTCCGTCGCCTCGCCTTCGAGAGCCGCGACCACATCTTCGAGCAGGCCCGGGCGACCCCGGCCACCGCCGACGCGACCACCGGCGGCACCTGGATGCCGCACCACTTCTGATGGGGCGCGCGAGCGACGCCTGGGACGACCCGCGGGTGCAGGCCGGCATGACGACGCTCCTGGAGAGTCGTCGCCGGCTGATCGAGGACGGCGCGACGCCGATCGGCTGGAAGCTCGCCTTCGGCACCGAGGCGGCGATGTCGACCCTCGGGCTGAACGGCCCCCTGGTCGGCTTCCTCACCGACCGCACCCTGGTCGCCCCAGGCGGCGAGGTCCCGATCGCCGGCTGGAAGGCGCCCAAACTCGAGCCCGAGATCGCGATCCACCTGGGGCCCGGGGGAGAGGGCGTCGCCGGGATCGCCCCCGCGATCGAGCTCGCCGACGCCGATCTTCCCCCGACCGAGACCGTCGCGGTCCTCGCCGGCGACATCTACCACCGCGCCGTGGTCCTGGACCGTGCCGCGACCCCGGTCGCCCCGCGGCCGCCGCTGGCCGCCCGCATCGAGCGTGGCGGCGAGCAGATCGCGGCGACGGACGACGCCGAGGCCGCGGTGGGGCGGTTGGAGGACCTGGCGGCCTACGTCGTCCGCTACCTCGGCGAGTTCGGCGAGGAGACCCGCGAGGGCGAGATCATCATCAGTGGCTCGTTGGTGGGGTTGCTCGACATCGCCCCAGGCGATCGACTCCGGCACGAGGTGCGCGGAGTCGGCACCCTCGAAGTCTCGATCGCCTAAGTCCTCAGCGCCGGTTCCCGGCGGAGCGAGCTGTGTACAGCCCCCCTTGACGGTTGTGAAGTGGCATTGTTAGATTGCCGAACAGGGAACGACGAGGAGGATTGATGGCTGAGCGACTTCTGATCGAAGCGGGAACGGTGCTGACCATGGACTCGGACCTGGGGGTGCTCTCTCCGGGG
>JAFDWD010000648.1 GCA_018268695.1 Actinomycetota bacterium | reverse complement strand
CGAGACAAGCGTGCAGGGGGCTGGCTGTGGCCGTGGCCGAGACGGCCGGGTATGAAAGAGGTGGAGGAAGTGCGACGCCGTCCCGGGACACGCGCGGAAGACGTCGGGAAATCCACGCTTCTGTGCGTGTCACACGACCGGCGAGGAGGTGCGTTCGTACTTAGGTGTCATATACGGCCAAAAGTACGAACGCACCTCGACGATCCCGGCCGAGGTGTGGCCTCTTACGCACGGACCTGCGGAGAAACACCGCACTCCTCACGTCCTGGGCGTCTCATGGAGGTCACAGCCTGCCAGGACCTCCATGAGACGCCCAGGGCACACCATCTAGGACTGCCGCAGGCGCCGCGTCACATCACTCAGCGCGGCGCCGAGGACCGAGCCGGCGATCGCGTCGAAGGGGTAGTGCACGCCGGTGTGGACGCGGGAGTAGGCGACCGCGCCGGCCAGGGCGTGCAGGGGCAGGGAGGCGGCCGGGAGGACGCCGCCGGCGCCGCCGGCGAAGGCGAAGGCGGCGGCGGAGTGGCCGGAGGGGAACGATTGCGAGGAGGGCATCGGGACGTGGCGGGCGATCGGCACTTCGTGGAAGACCCGATCGGGACGGCGGCGCCGGGCGAGCGGCTTGACCGCGACGTTGACGACCGTGGCGGTCACCGCGATCGAGGCCAGCCCGGCGACGGCCGCGCGGCGGCCTTCGGCGCCGCCGAGGAGCGCCATTCCCGCGGCCGCCGTCAGCGACACCCGCGAGTAGTCCGCGACGCGCGACAGGCGCGACATCGCCCGGTCGAGCCGGGGGGTCGGGGTCGAGGCGATCGCCGCGTAACAGGCGACGTCGAGGCGCTCGATCTCGTCGAGCCAGGACTGCCCACTCACCACTTGAGCTCGATCTCGAGCTCGTTCCCGTCCTCGCCGATCTCCAGCTCGACCTTCCAGTCGACCTGCTCCGGAACCTCGAGCTTGAACTTCATCTCGCCGCGCTCGAACTCGACCTCCTCATCGGATCCCGACAGGAGGTTGGCGATCCGACGCAGGCGGGTCGCCGCCTCATCGCGGCTGAGCGTCTCGCGTTTCTCGACCTCGAAGTTGGTCATCCGATCTCCTTTTCCTTGCTTTGTCGTTGTCTTCCGCCGCGGCGCGATCCCCTTGGAGCGCGATCCGGACAAGCTTCGCGACCGCCGGGAGGAGGCCGCGCGGCACCTCGGTCGACGGCGACGCGCCCGGATGGCCGGGGGCGATCCGCACCGCCAGCGCGCCCGGCTTCGAGACGAACTCGAGCGGCGGCGCCAGGGTCACCGCCTCGCCGTCGATCCCGAGCGGCACCGGATCGTCGGCGTCGACGGTGAAGGTCGGGGCCTGCCACTGGCGCAGGCCGAGGCCGGCCCGCAGGCCGCGCCCCGGTCCCTCCTCGGCGGCGGCCACGCCGAGCACGCCCTCGTCGAGGTGTGGCCGGGTGCCCGAGCCGAGCGCGGCGCCGAGCCGGTAGACGTTGTTGGAGACCAGCAGCGCGACGGCGGTGCGACCGTCCTCGCCATCGGGCCCACGCCAGCGCAGGTCGGGCT
>JAFDWD010000647.1 GCA_018268695.1 Actinomycetota bacterium | reverse complement strand
CCGTCGGTCCCCCGGCGATCAGGCGCTGCGCGACGAGGCGACCGGAGACGGCATTGACGCCGGCGCCCGGCCAGGTGCCGGCACCGACCATCGTCAGGTTCTTCAGGGGGAGGCGGCCGGCGGCGGTGCCGGGGCCGGGGCGGAGGACGGCGTTCTGGGCGAGGTGGTGGCTGCCGCCGACACTGTCGCCGCCGACCAGGTTGGGGTTCGCCGACTCGAGGTCGTCGGGGCCGAGGACGCGCCAGTCGAGGACGCGGTCCTTGACGCCGGGGGCGTAGCGCTCGAGCTTGTCGATGACCCGCTCGGCGTAGGGGATTTTGGCGGTCGCCCAGTCGGTGGCGGCGATCGTCCCGGCGCGGTCCGCCTTGATCTGGGACGGCAGCATGCGTACCTGGATCCAGAGGACGGCGCCGTCACCGGGGGCGCGGCTCGGGTCGAGGGCGCTGGTCTGGCGGCCGACCAGGAGCGGCTCGGTGGGGAGGACGCCGTTGCGGGCGTCGGTGTAGGTCTGGGCCATGTCGGCGACGTAGGGGCCGACGTGGACGTAGCCCCACTCCGCCAGGTCGGCGCCCGCCGCCCACGGCACCGGGCCGCTGAGCGCGGCGTGGACCATCATCGTCGCCGGGCCGTAGGTGTAGCCGTCGAGGGCCTCGCGGGTCGCGGTGCCCGCGGCGTCGGCGGGAAGGAGCGCGGTCAGGGGGCCGGGGGTGAGGTTGGCGATCACCGCGCGCCGGGCGCCGATCTGCTCGCCGTCGGCCAGCTCGACTCCGGCGGCGGCACCGCCCTCGCCGAGGATCTTCGTCACCGCGGCGTTCGTGCGGATCTCCGCCCCCGCCGATTCGGCGACCGCGGCCAGCGCGCGCGGCAGCTTCGAGGCCCCGCCCGCCACCACGGCCATGCCGTTGTCCATGTCGGTGAAGGTCTCGAGGAAGGGGAAGAGGGCGCCGAAGGCGACGTCGGGGCCGAAGTCGATGTGCATGCCCCAGGCGGCGATCAGGGCCTTGATCTCGTCGCTGTGGAAGTAACGGTCGCCGAGGTCGCGGGTGGTCCCGAGCAGCAGACGCGCCAGCTCGGCGGCGCCGCGGGCGCCGTGGGCGCGCACCGTCGAGTACAGCGGCCGCAGCGCGCCGAGCGAGGCGAGCTGGGTCCCGTAGAGCTCGAAGAGGCTCGGGGCGAAGCGGTCGTAGGTGGCGGCGAGGCGGTCCCATCCCTCCGCGTCGGCGGGGTCGTGGGCGGCGATCGCCTCGCGCGTCCGCGCCCGGTCCTGCCAGACGCGCAGGCTCTTGCCGTCGGGGAAGACGCTCGAGTAGGGCTTGTCGGTCCCGGCGAACTCGAGGCCCTGGGCGGCCAGCTCCTCGCCCAGCTCGGCGAAGACCGCCGAGCCGAGGAAGAGGTTCATGTTCGTCGCGTAGAGGTCGTGGACGAAGCCCGGCGCCGTGGCCTCGGCGCTGGCGACCGCGCCTCCGACCTCGTCGTTGCGCTCGACCAGCAGCACCTCCCAGCCGGCCCGGGCAAGGTAGGCGGCGGCGATTAGCCCGTTGTGGCCCCCGCCGACGATCACCGCGTCGTAGCTGCGTCTCATAGCGTCGTCTCCGTCACCCTGTTGCGCAGCGACCCGAGGCCGCTGACGCGAGTCTCGATGATATTGCCGTCGGCCAGGAAGATCTGCGGGTCGCGCGCGTTGCCGATCCCCGAGGGGGTGCCGGTCAGCAGCACGTCCCCGGCGCGCAGGGTCATGCCCCGCGACAGCTCGGCGATCAGGGTCGGGATCGGGAACGCCATCTCGCCGGTCGAGGCCTGTTGCAGAAGCTGCCCGTCGACTTCGCAT
>JAFDWD010000646.1 GCA_018268695.1 Actinomycetota bacterium | reverse complement strand
GAGTAGACGCGGCTGGTCGAGGTGATCAGCGTCGTGCGGTCGGCGGTGGTGAAGCCGCGCTGGACCGCGCGCCCGCTCTCCATCAACTCGGAGGCGATCACCACGTCGACCTCGCCCGGGGTCGGGAAGATGCTCATCACCGGCGTCTCGCGGACGCGCGGGCGGGCGTCATCGCCGTCGACGTCGTGCCCAGGGGGCAGCATCTCCAGGTAATAGACGGTAGCGCCGGTGCGCTGGGCGACGCCCGCGACCGAGGTCGTCTGCGCGTGGAAGCCCGCCCCCTCGGCGGTAGCGACGATCCAGTCGGCGAGCACCCCGCCGCCCTCCCCGCCGAGGGCGAGGATCGCGACGCTCAGCGGGCGCTTGCCCTCGGTCCAGCTGCTGCTCATCAGGCGGTGGCCGCCTCGAACTTGGCGGCACGGCGCTCGATCCCGGCCGAGACGAACTTGGTCCAGCGGCTGCGGACCTTCGCCTTGAATTCGTCCTTCTTGGTCGGGTTCTGGACCACGTCGGTGCGATAGAAGCTCGGGCAGAGCGCCGCCGCGTGAGCATTGGTCCCGCAGACGCCGCAGCCGACGCAGCTGTTCAGGACGGTCGCCACCGGGTCGGTCCGCATCGGGTCCGGGTTCGGCGCGATCGACAGCGACGGGCAGCCGCTGATCCGGATGCAGGCGTGGTCGCCGGTGCAGGTCTCGGGATCGACGCCGTAGCGCTCGCGCACCACCCGTTTGCCCTCTTTCAGCGCTTTACGCGTTTCCGGTTTGACCCGGCGCTGGCGGTTCAGCTGGCACTCGCTCTGCATCACGAGCACCTTCGGGCCTTTCTCCTCGGTGGTGAAGGCCTCCATGAAGGCGTCTTTGACTTGGTGGACGTCGAAGGTGTTGTCGATCGTCTTCGCGTATTCGACGCCGACGCCGCGGGCGGCCTTCTCGATCGGGTGCTGGGTCGAGCGCTCCGGCTTTTCGGCGTGCGAGGAGAGCAGGTCCTGGCCGCCGGTGGCCGCCGCGTAATCGTTGTCGACGACGACCAGCACCTGGTCGTTCTCGTTGAAGACCGCGTTGCCGACACCGCTGGTGAGGCCGTTGTGCCAGAAGCCGCCGTCGCCCATCACCGCGACGGTGCGGCGGTCGGCGTCTTTGGAGTTGAGCGCCGCGGCCGCCGCCGAGCCGAGGCCGTAGCCCATCGTCGTCGCGCCGAGGTTGAACGGCGGCATGATCGAGAACAGGTGGCAGCCGATGTCGGCGGAGACGTGGTGTTTGCCGGTCTCCCGCTCGGCCAGCTTCAGGCCGGAGAAGATCGGGCGCTCCGGGCAGCCGGTGCAGAGGCCCGGCGGGCGCGGCAGCACCGCGTCGGGGTCGACCGGCGAGGCGAACGGGCTGGTCGGATCGTCGGCCGGGCGCAGCAGCGCGGGCTCGTTACCGATCAGCTCCGGGCAGTACTTGGCGAGAAAGTCGAAGATCCCCTTGGTGACCGCGGCCGAGGTGTACTCGCCGGCGACCGGCAGCATGTCCTTGCCGTGCAGGGCGACGTCGGAGCCGGCGCGGCGGAGGATCGCGTTCAGGTTCTGCTCGATGTAGTCGGGCTGGCCCTCCTCGACCAGCAGGACCGCCTTCTTGCCCTTGACGAAGTCGAGGACCTCGTCGTCGACCACCGGGTAGGTGACGTTCATGACGTAGAGCGGCAGGTCGGAGCGGCCGAAGGCGTCGGAGCAGCCGAGCAGCTCGAGCGAGCGGTTCAGCGTGTTGTAGAGGCCGCCCTGGAGGATGATCCCGATGTCGTTCGCCTCGGCGTCGGCGGAGATCACCTCGTTGAGCTTGCGCTCCTTGATGAATTTGACCGCGGCGGGCCAGCGCTCGTTGACCTTCTCTTGCTCGTGCAGGAAGGAGGCGGGCGGGAGGACGATGCGGTTGACGTCGCGGGTCGGGTGCTCGATCGCGTCCTTGACCGTGACCGGCGGCCGTTTGTTGTCCTTGGCGACGAAGCCGCCGTGGAGGTGGCAGGAGCGCAGGCGCAGGTCGAGCATCACCGGCGTGTTGGACGCCTCGGAGAGCTCGAAGCCGGCTTCGACCGCGTCGACGATCGCCTGCACGTTCGGGCGCGGGTCGAGCAGCCACATCTGCGACTTCATCGCGAAGGCGTGCGAGCGCTCCTGCATGATCGAGGAGCCCTCGCCGTAGTCCTCGCCGAGGATGACGAGCGCGCCGCCTTTGACCCCGCCGGAGGCGAGGTTGGCGAGCGCGTCGGAGGCGACGTTCAGGCCGACCGTCGACTTGAAGGTGACCGCGCCGCGCATCGGGTAGTGGACGCTCGCCGCGAGCATCGCGGCGGCGGTCGCCTCGGAGGCGCTGTTCTCGAAGTAGACGTCGAGCTCCTCGAGGATCCCGCGGGCGTCGCCGAGCACGTCCATCAGGTGGGAGATCGGCGCTCCCTGGTAACCGCCGACGTAGGCGACTCCGGACTGGAGCAGCGCCTTGGTGACCGCGAGGATCCCCTCGACGTGGAGCTCGGTGCCCTCGCCGTTACGCAGCAGCTCTACCTCTTTAGCGAAGGACCGCTCAGCCATCTCAACCTCTCCTTACTCGGGACTTCCAAATGGTGCCAGGAGGAAGCGAAACTATACACCTCACACCGCCGGTAAGCAGACTATCCAGCGGTCCAGAATACGTCGCTGACCTCTCCTCCATACGTCTAATCCTAGCCACCGACGCCCCTCGGGACGCGAAATGCTCGGCATATCTCCCCGCTCCCCTGTTGAATAGAATGAGGCGATGAGAGGTGAAGACGTCTACATCGTCGAGGCGGTCCGCACCCCGGTCGGGCGTGGGCACCGCGAAAAGGGAATCTTCCGTGAGGTCCACCCCGCCGAGCTGCTGGGGCGGACCTTCGTCGAGGTACTCAACCGGGCCGGGGTCGACTCGGCGCGCGTCGACAACGCGATCGCGGGCTGCGTCTACCAGATCGGCGAGCAGTCGACGGGGATCACCCGCAACGCCTGGCTCGGGCGCGGGCTGGCGGAGGAGACCGGCGCGATCACGGTCGACATCCGTTGCGGCTCCGGGCAGGAGGCGACCCACTTCGGGGCGCTGCGGATCGCCGCCGGGATCGACGACCTGGTCGTCACCGGCGGGGTCGAGTCGATGTCCCGGGTCGGCTTCCCGGTGAACGAGAAGCAGCAGGAGGAGTTCGGCCGCGGCTTCGACAAGG
>JAFDWD010000645.1 GCA_018268695.1 Actinomycetota bacterium | reverse complement strand
TGCCCTTGACCGAGGCGCTCGATGCCTTCCTCGAGCCGCCGCTCGACCAGGTCGAGATCGACCTCGACATCAAGCTGCCGGGGAGGGAGGAGGAGTTCGTCGAGGCGCTCCGCGAGCGCGGCCTGATCGACCGGGCGATGGTCTCGACGATGGAGATGCACACGCTGAAACGTGTGCTCGAATTGGAACCGAACCTGCGCCGAGGTTGGACCTATCCCAAGGCCGGCCGCGACTACACCCGGCGCCCCTGGGCGAAGCCGATGCTGCAGGCGGCGATCGCCGGGATGCGCCTGCAGCTCCCCGGCCTCGCCGCCGAGAAGCTGCCGCAGTTCGGCGTCTTCGCGATGTGGGTCTACCACCCGCTGGTCAGCCCCAAGCTGGCCGGCATCTGCAAGCGCGCCGGCGTCGAGCTGATCGCCTGGACTGTCGACGACGAGCGCCGGATGCGCAAGCTCCTCGACATGGGCGTCGACGGCCTCGTCAGCAACGACCCCCGCCTCTACGCCAACCTCGACCTCTAGCGCGCCCAGCTGTTCTTTATGGCCCTGTGGGGTCCATAAAGAACAGCTGGCGGAGGGCGGTAGCTGTCAGATCGTGCCCGGGGCCGGGCCGCTCGACTTGCGGCCGCGCTTCGGGCGGATCGCGCTTTCCAGGTCGTCCTGGGTGAAGCCGCCGATGACCTCGCCGTCGGTCGCGTAGCGGTAGAGAGCGACGCCGAAGATGCCGCCGAGTGCCTTCGAGACCAGGAGCGCGACGCAGATGACGAGGGCGCCGATGACGACCAGCGCTCCGCCGGCGACACCGACCGAGGGCCAGATGATCACGCCGACGGCGATCAGGGCGATGCCCGGGAGAAAGCCGAGCAGGAAGACGATGCCGCCGATCGCGATGTTGCCGGTGATCTGCTGTCCCCAGCGTTCGCGGAAGAGGGACGCGGAGCGTTTCAGCGTTGCCACCGGGCCGATCCCCTCGATCGCGATCACCGGCACCGAGATGAAGGTGACGAGGGACCAGGCCGCGCCGATCAGCCGCCCGGCGATGTCGCCGAGCGCGCCGCCCTGGTTCTCCAGCACGATCGAGATCAGCGCGATCGCGGTCGAGAGGGCCGCCCAGCCGCAGATGATCGAGAAGCGCGCGTTGGCGACCGCGATCCCGTCGGAGAAGGTCGCCCCTTCGCCGCGGAAGATCCGGTCCGCACACGCCGCCAGCCCGACGCTGAAGTAGACGCCGACCACGGTGAGGACGTAGATCCCGATCACGACCAGCGGCACGCCGGGGGCGTAGTTGTGCTGGTCGAGGAAGTAGGCGCCCGGGCCGAGGAAGATCAGGCCGAGGATGATGGTCGAGATCCCGCCGAAGAGCGGGAAGCGGACGAGGTCACGATGTGAGTTGAGCAGCGCCCAGCTTTTCTTCGTGAGCGCCCAGCCGCGGCGGATGCGTTTCATTCAAGGGGTTTCGGCCAGACCCGGGGTGCGCTTTAGTCCGCGCTCCTCGAAGTACTCCCACTCCAGCCGGCCGAGCTCGGTCGCCGGGGCGTCGGCGTAGACCCACTCGCGCAGGATCCGGTGCCAGTTGCGCCTCGCCCGCAGCTGGCCGAGCACCGCGACCACGCCGATCTCCATTCGCCGTCCCATCAGCTCGTCGGCGGGGATCGACTCGCGCCGCATCAGGTCGAAGAACTCCGAGCGCGGGTCGTTGGTCACCTCGATGATCTTCATCACGATCTTCGGGGTGATTTCGACCTCGCGGTCCTGGACGTACCAGCCGCCGATCGCCTGCATGTGGTCGAGCAGCCGTTCGGCGTCGAGCTTGGACGGGTTTTTGACGAAGCCGAGGACGTGCAGCGCCTCGCGGAACGCTTCCGGATCGTCGCGCGAGGCGGCGTCGAAGGCCCGCTGCTCCAGCAGGATCTGCTCACGGTCGAGTTTCTTCGTCATCCCGAAGTCGAGGAAGGCGACCCGCCCGTCGTCCATCAGGATGTAGTTGCCCGGGTGGGGGTCGGCGTTGAACTGCTGCAGGTGGTAGATCGAGCCGAAGCTGCCGCGGAAGACGATCTCGCCGAAACGGCTGCGCTCCTCGTGCGGCAGCTCCTTGATCGCGTCGAAGCCGATCCCCTCGACCAGCTCGGTGACGAGGACGCGCCGGCGCGAGATCCGGGTCACGAC
>JAFDWD010000644.1 GCA_018268695.1 Actinomycetota bacterium | reverse complement strand
CCTCGATTACCCCGAGCAGCACGCCTGGGCGGCGCTGGCCGGGGCGCGGGTCAACACGCAAGGCTGGCGGCGCGCCCGCGCGATGCTGCAGAACGACCGCACCAAAGAGCTGCGGCGCCGCTTCCTGCTGACCTGCGTGCAGCGCAACCGCAATGCGCAGCTGCGGCTGAAAGCGCTGGGGGAGATCGCCGACCTCGGCGACCCCGACGCCTTCGACGACGCGATCGACATCGTCGGCACCTGGAGCCGCGAGGACAAGCGGGCGGGGACGAAGACGATGCTGCAGGCGCTGATCGACAAGCGGATCGGCCGCCGCGACCAGGCGCAGGCCTGGGTCTGGCGCCTCGCCGGCTACACCCGCGAACTGCACGAGGAGTACGCGGTGCAGCGCTGGCCGGAGACGAAGCGCCTGCTCGGCCTGCTGGTCAACTCGAGCGGCCGCGCCCACGGGCGGAACGCCCGCCGGCTGGTCCACGCGGCGCGCAAACAGGACCGCCGCCTCGCCGTCTCGCTGCTCGCCGCCGCCGTCTCCCACACGCCGGAGGGCGAGGAGGTCCTGCGTGGGGCGCGGATGCGGATGGCACGGAAACCGAGCGGCGTCGCCCGCGAGCTGCTGCGGAACTTCCCCAAAGGCGGCAAGCGACGCCGCAAGCGCAAGCGCGGCAAGGACGGCGACAACGGCAAGCCGCCGGAGGAGATCGCCGAGGCGGTTTCGACCAACGGCACCGATCCAGAGGTCGGGGAGAAACCAAAACGTCGCGGTCGTCGCCGCAAAGACAAGGAAGCGGAAGCTGGTCAGAACGGCGGCGAGCCCAAGGAGGCTGCGCCCGAGGAGGCCGCGCCGAAGGACAAGCCGGTGGCCGAGGCTGCGCCCGCCGAGGACGAGGGGCCGAAGAAACCGGCCAAAGCCAAAGCGGCGAAACCGAAAAAAGCGAAAGCCAAAGCGGCCAAAGCGAAAGCCGCCGATGCCGACAAGCCGAAAGCGGCGAAAAAAGCCAAAGCCGCGAAAGAGCCGAAAGCCGCGAAAGAGCCGAAAGCCAAAACGGCCAAAGCGAAAGCCGCCAAACCCAAAGCCGCGGCGAAACCCAAACGGAAAGCGAAAGCCAAAGCGAAAACGGCGAAAGCCGCCGACGCCGACGGCTCAGAAGCTGGTCAGATGAACATCCCCGGCACCGAGGGCGACACGGTCGCCGTCGGCGAGTCGGACGAGTAGGAAGCCGCGCTCGTCGACCCCGTCGGCGATCCCGGTCCCCTTCTCCCAGCTGACCTCGCGCCCGAAGAGCGCGTCCCGCGCCCGCCAGGCCCCGAGCACCGCCTCCGCGTCCGCATCCAGCCACACCCCGAGCCGCTCGGAGAGCGCCCCCGCCGCCACCCCCCTCGCCCAGCTGTTCCTTATGGACGCCAGAGGTCCATAAGGAACAGCTGAAGCGCTCCACTCCGCTGGCGGGCTTCCGAAGAGGGAGATGGCGCGGGCGCGGAGTTCTGCGGGGAACTCGGCCTCGCCGATCGTCAGGTTCAGGCCGACGCCGAGGACCGCCCAGCCGTCCTGGGGGCGCGCCTCGATCAGGATCCCGGCGAGCTTGCGCCCGTCCAGGTGGATGTCGTTCGGCCACTTGACCTGGCACTCGATCCCCGGGCGCAGGACCTCGGCGGTCTCGCAGACCGCGACGGCGACGGCGAGCGGCAGGACCGCGTGATGCGGTTCGATCGGGCGCAACACCGCCGAGTAGAGGAGGGCCGAGTCCGGCGGCGCGGTCCAGGTCCGGCCCTGCCGTCCCCGGCCCGCAGTCTGCTCGGCCGCAGTGACGACGGTCCCGTGCGGCGCCCCGGCCGCGGCCAGCTCGCGCGCGACGGTGTTCGTCGACCCGACCTGGCGGAAGTGCCGGTGGGGCGTGCCGAAGGTCAACTCGTGGCCGCGTCGGCGAGCAGGGCGGCGAGGAGCCCGTCGACATCGTGGCGCTCGGCCTCGACCGCGACCTCGAGGCCGTTCTCGCGCACCGTGGCGCTGGTGATCGGGCCGATCGAGACGATCCGCGCCCCGGCGGGGAAGCGGTCGCCGAGCGCCTCGAGCAGATTGGTGACGGTCGATGACGAGGTGAAGGTGACGTAGTCGGCCTCCCCGGCCGCCGTGACTGCGGCGTCGTCAGGCGCCTCGCGCACCGTCTCGTACAGGGCGACGACGTCGACCTCGCCGCCGCGCTCACGCAGCGCATCGGGGAGGACGTCGCGCGCCTCGGCGGCGCGGGCGACGAGCACCCGCTTGCCCTCGATGTCGACGTCGGCCAGCGCTTCGACCAGCGCCTCGGCGACGAAGCGCTCCGGGATCACGTCGGCGGCGATGCCGTGGGCGGCGAGTGCGCGGGCGGTCCCGGGGCCGATCGCCGCGACCGTCGCGTCGGAGAGCGAGCGAGCGTCGCGCCCGGCGTCGGCCAGCGCTTCGAAGAGGAGCTTCACCCCGTTCGGGCTGGTGAGGCAGATGAGGTCGTAGTCGCGGATCGCGGTCGCGGCGTCCTGGACCTCGTCGGCCCCGACGCGAGACTCGATCCGGATCGCGGGCAGTTCGACGACGTTCGCGCCGAGGCCGCGCAGCGTCTTCGCCAGGCCGCTGGCCTGGGCGCGCGCCCGGGTCACGACGACGGTGCGCCCGTGCAGGGGGCGGCGCTCCAGCCACGCCAGCGCTTCGCGACGCGCCGCGACCGCCCCGACGACGATCAGCGCCGGCGCCTTGATCGCCTCGCGCTCGACCGTCTCGGCGATCGTCCCCAGCGTCGCGGTGACGGTCCGCTGCCCCGGCCAGGTGCCACGTTCGATCGCCGCCGCCGGCTCCTCGGCGTCGCGCCCCGAGGCGATCAGCGCCGCTGCGTTCTCGCCCAGCCGTTTGACCCCCATGTAGAAGACGAGCGTGCCCGGGAAGGCGGCGAGGGCGTCCCAGTCGAGCGCCGTCTCGGCCTTCTCGGGGTCCTCGTGGCCGGTGACGAACGCGACCGCGGAGGCGTCGTCGCGGTGGGTGACCGGGATGCCGGCGTAGGCGGTCGCCGCGACCCCGGCGGTGACGCCGGGCACGACCTCGAACTCGACCCCGGCCTCGCGCAGGT
>JAFDWD010000643.1 GCA_018268695.1 Actinomycetota bacterium | reverse complement strand
GGACGGCCGGTCTCGAAGTTGGCGGTGAGGCCCTCGCCGAGCTCGGTGCCGTCGGGGTCCTGGATGGTGACGGAGAGCTCGTGGGGGCTGTTGGTCTCGTGCCAGGCGACGTCGATGCCGAGGCCGATGTGGAAGGACCACTCGTGGGGCAGCTCGGGGAGGCGGAGGACGTTCCAGCCGCCGCCGGTGAGGTAGAGCTTCCCGTTCACCGCCTCGGAGTAGTCGGTGAGCATGATGAAGCCGATGTTCACTCGGCCTTGCCCTTCTTCTTGTCGAGCTTCTTGTTTTTCCCCTCGGTGCCGGGATAGGGGACGACATCGAGGTCGGCGACGTGCTCGGTCTTGCCGTCGCGCTGGAACTGGATGTCGACTTTCTCGTCCTTGCGGTAGGTGCCCCAGAGGCCGAGGTACATGGCCAGCCAGCGGCTGGTGCCCATTTCCTCCTTGACGATCGGCCGGGTGAAGACCAGTTCGTCGCCCTCGACGTTGAAGTCCTCGCCCTCGGTCTGCACGACCCCGTTGATGAAGACGGTGTAGGGCGGTTCGGCTCCGGCCGGGATCTTCACCCGCTCGCCGGCGGCGTAGCTGCCCTTCGGGATACCGGGCATGTTCATGTAGTCGGTCATCAGGCTCCTTCCAAAGTCTCGCGTACCAGGTCGAAAGGCGTGTCGTGGTTGCTGGGATCGAGCTCTTCGCGCCGTAGCCCGCCCCGGTAGGGCATGAAGGTACCGTCGCCGCGCACGTCGATCCCGGCGGCCCGCTTGTTGGTGAAGCGGCCGGTGCTCAGCTCCAGCCGCGCGGTCACCTGGTCCTCGGGCTCGAACTTGCGCAACAGGTTGGCGGCCTTCGGCGGGCCCTCCGCACGGATCTCGAGGGCCCGCTCGCGCATCCGTGCCACCGCCTTGCCGATGTCGTCGAAACCTTCGTGGTCGACATCGGCACCGTTGCGCACGGTCAGCTTCCAGCTGGAACGGGGCACCGCTCCAGCTTATGCGGCGCCCTCAGGCGCCGCGCCGCGGACGTTTCGGGCGCCGCGCCGGCGGGCCGACGATTTTCTCGGGACCCTCGCGATCGGCGATCGAGACGTAGGAGCGCTCCCGCTCGCCGGTGTAGATCTGCCGCGGACGGGCGATTTTCTGCTCCGGGTCTTCTTTCATCTCCATCCACTGGGCGACCCAGCCGGCCGTCCGCGGGATCGCGAAGAGCAGCGTGAACATGTCGGTCGGGATCCCCAGCGCCTCGTAGATGATCCCGGAGTAGAAGTCGACGTTCGGGTAGAGCTTGCGCTCGGTGAAGTACTCGTCTTCGAGCGCCTGTTTCTCCAGCTCGCGCGCGATCTCGACCAGCGGGTTGTACTCGGTGGCCTCGAAGATCGGGTCCAGGTAGCCCTGGATGATCCGCGCCCGCGGGTCGTAGTTCTTGTAGACCCGGTGGCCGAAGCCCATCAGTTTCTCCTCGCGGTCCTTCACCCGGGCGAGGAAGTCGGGGATGTTGTCGACCGAGTCGATCCGCCGCAGCATCCGCAGCACCGCCTCGTTGGCGCCGCCGTGCAGGGGCCCGTAGAGCGCCGCGACGCCCGCCGCGACCGCCGAGTACGGGTCGACGTCGGAGGACCCGACCCCGCGCACCGCGTTGGTGGAGCAGTTCTGTTCGTGGTCGGCGTGGAGGATGAAGAGCACGTCGAGCGCCTTCGCCAGCTCCGTCTTCGGCACGTGTTTGGCTTCGGTTTTCTTGAAGACCATCGAGAGGAAGTTCTCGGCGTAGCTGAGGTCGTTGTCCGGGTAGACGTAGGGGAACCCCATGTTGTGCCGG
>JAFDWD010000642.1 GCA_018268695.1 Actinomycetota bacterium | reverse complement strand
CGTCCGGGCGCTCGCTGCCCTTGACCACGATCTCCTCGCGGTGCGTCGCCAGCGGCCGCCACTCGTCCTCGAAGAGGTAGCGGTCCCCCTCGATCCGCTCGATGAAGAGGTCCTGCACATCGGCCATCACGTTCGTGATCGTCCAGCAGACGTCGTTGCCCTGGCCCATGTAGACGCCGGGCATGCCGGGCAGCGTGGCGCCGCGGACGAAGCGCTCGCCGCAGCGCAGCTCCATCTGCTCCCAGATCGGCGGCATGCTCGGCGGCAGGTGCGGGTCGCCGGCGATCAGCGGCATCCCGGTGACCGAGCGCGCTCCCGAGACGGCCCAGTTGTTGGAGCCACTCGCCTCGGTGGCGAGCCCGAGCGCGCGCCGCACGGCGTCGATCTGCTCGACCATCGGCAGGCCCTCGCCGTTCCACGGCGTCCCGTCGACGATCGGGTTGTCGCGCGGGTAGGCCGGGTCGAGGCGCGCGGTCAGCTCGGGCCCGAGCTCCCGCACCATGTAGGCGCGCAGCAGCTCCCGCTCCCAGTTCGTGCAGAGCCCGAAGGCGAGCAGCTTGCCGAGGCAGAGGATGTCGACCGGCGTCCACGGCTCCCACACCAACCCCAGCAGTCGCATCTCCAGCGGTGGCGCCTTGGCCGCCGCGGCGCCCGCGTTCACCCCGGCACAGAAGCGCTCGAGCTTCGCCCGCAACTCCGGCGCCAGCTCCCCGAGCTCCCGCTCGGCGACCCGGTGGATCCCCAGCGTCCGCATCAGCCGATCGACCCTCAAGGTGTCCGCGCCCGCGAACTCCGACAACCGCCCGGCCACGACCCGCTTGTAGAAGTGCATCTGCCAGGCCCGGTCCTGCGCGTGCACGAACCCCTGGGCGAACCCGAGGTCATCCCGCTCCCGCGCCTCTATATGTGGGACGCCCCAGCGGTCCCGGCGCACCGTCACCGGCCCGCCCAACCCCGGCACCTCGATCCGCCCCTCTTCCTGCGGCAGTGCCCGCCGCGCCAGCCGCTGCCAGGCCACGCCCGCCGACGCCACCGCCAGCCCGGTCCCCGCGAGCCCCGCCAACAGCCCCGCCTTCGCCGCTCCCTTCGCACTGACCCCCGTCATAGGAGTCATCTTCCCAGAACTGGCCAGGCGGCCAGGAAGTCCCCAGTATTTGTCGTTCGACCAACCTTCTGGCCAGAGTTGCGCAACTCTCCTCACGCGGATGGGTTTTCCCTGATCGAAATGAGAATCCTGAGAGCTGTCCTCCTCGTCCCTCTCCTCCTCGCGCTCCTCGCCGGCACCGCCGCGGCCAAATCGACGCGCCTCGATCCGAGCTTCGGCGCGGGCGGGAAGTCACTCGTCTCCGTCCCCAAGGGCAACGGCTCGCAGCCGACCGAGCTCGCGTTGGGGCCGAACGGGGGTAGCTATGTACTCGACGGATCGCTGTTGCTCGCCTTCGATTCGAACGGTGCACCGGACAAGGCCTTCGGCGGGAACGGTCGGGTGCGGGTCACGGCGAGCGTCGGAGAAACGCGCGTGGTCAGCGATCTCGCGGTCGACTCACGTGGTCGCGTCCTCGTTGTCGGCACGGTCGACCCGAGCCCGGGCACGAAAAACGCGGTCGCCATCGGCGAGTCCGAATACGACTCGGGACCCCCGGCGACGGAAGCGTTCGTGATCCGTTATCTGCCCGACGGCTCGCGCGACCCGAGCTTCGGTGTGGGAGGCGAGGTGAACTCGACGTTCGGCGCCCCTCGGGTCATCAATCAGCCGCCGTACGCTCCGCGACCGATCCAGCCGGAATTCGAACACGCGTCGGTCCAGGGCTTGGCGCTGGTCGTAGCCTCCGGCGACGAGCCTGTGGTCGGCGGCTCCTACGTCGCGAACGTCTACGAAGGCTACGGAGTAGCGGAAGTGGATCAGGCGTTCGCCATTCGGCTCGGCACCAACGGAGCTCGCGATCCGAACTTCGGCGGCGGCGAAACCTCGAAACTCGCCGGCGCGACGGTAAGGACGCTGCTCGGCGGTCCACAAGGGTCCCTCTCCTCACTCGCATTCGAATCCTCGATCGCGGGGCACGGCGGGCCGCAGCCCTCAGAGATCTCTACCCTCGCCGCGGATGGGTCTTCCGCGCCCGGCCTCGACCCGGCACGGCCGTCGCTTTACGTCCGTCCCGCCGCGGCGCTTGACCCGCAGGGTCGAATGCTGGTCGGCGAAATGACGGCCGCGGAACTCTCTTTCACCAGCAGAGGATTCGGCTTCGACTACCCACGGCTGCTGCGACTGCTACCCGACGGCGATGTCGACACGTCCTACGGCCACGGTGGGGCGGCGCCACTCAAGCCGCTCGGTCGCTCGGGCCTCGAATCGATCGCCATCGACTCGAGAGGCCGCGCGGTGGTTGGCGTCGGCTCGGGCCGATGGAAGCTGGCGCGCGTCAACTCGACCGGCAAGATCGACCACACCTTCGCCAAGGGAAGCGTCGTCAACACCGGCTTTGGCAGGGGTACGACCGACTCCCTGGTCGCCTTGGCGATCGACGGAAAGGGGCGCATCGTCGCCATCGGCAGGGTCAAGGACAAGGCGCTCGCGACCGGCGAAGGGATCGGCCTGGTCCGGTACCTGCCGGGGAGCTGAGCCTGGACGCGCCTGCGGGGAAGCGGAGGGCGCTCGGCATTCTTTAGAGCGGCCGAAACTTCCCCGATCGGGTCGAGTTTGAGAAGGCACACGACGGCCACCGGACGGTCGTCACCGGACAGAAGGAAGTGGACGATGGACAGGGTCTGGAGGACCGCCCTTGCGGCGGCGATGATCGCTGCCTGCCTGGCGGCGATGGCGGGTAGTGCGCTGGCGAAGGGCAGGGCCGGGGAGCGTGACGCGAGCTTCGGTACCGACGGCAAGGTGACGGTCGGCTTCCCGTCGGAAAGCGCGGGGACGAGCGGGCCGCAGTACCAGCTGCCGTTCGAACTCACGCCGGGTCACCAGAAGATGGCGTTGGCACCGGGTGGCAAGGTGGTTGTCGCGGGCGCCTCGAAGATCGTCCGCTTCACCGCGGCCGGGAAGCGCGACCCGAGCTTCGGCCACGGGGGCGTGATCAGTGTGACGCGGCCGGCGGGCGGGGTCTTCGTCCTCTCCGGAGTCGCCGTCGATTCGCTCGGGCGTGTCGTCCTCGTGGGCCTGACGCGTCCGCTGCCGACGAACTCGATCCCGGACCCGGTGATCAGCTCCGCCACCGTGATGCGCTTCGACGCCGACGGCAGGCCCGACCGCAGCTTCGGCGACGGCGGCAGGTTGATCACCGACCTCGGCCTCGGCGCGCCGGTCGCCGGTGGCGGTACCTACGGTGGCCCGTCGATCGGCATCCGCAGCGTCGTGATCGACCCGCAGAACCGCATCGTCATCAGCGGCGGCTACGTGACCGAACTGGCCGGATGCTCCAGCAGGGTCGACTCCAAGGGCTTCATCGCACGGCTCACCGAATCGGGGACGCTCGATCCCAGCTTCGGTGCCGGCGGCATCCGCGCCCTCTCCTCGATCGCCAGCCTCGGCCAGGTCGCGCCGTTCTCCGACGGATACCTGACGGCCGGCACCGGGGGGCCGTTATGCTCCGGAGCCGAAGGCCCGGCGCAGCTGCTGACCGCCTTCAACGACGTCGGCAACCTGAACTCGGCGTTCGCCTCATTCAGCTTCCGCACGCTGAAGACGGTCTCCCCGATCGCGATGTCGGTCACGCCCAGCGGCAAGATCCTCCTGCTCGGCGAAGAACAGCACAAGCGCATCTCCCACAAGGTCGCGCGGATGGAAGAAGGCAAAAAGGTCATCAAGACGGCCTACAGGACGATCCGCTACCAGGTCGTCGTCCGACTGCTCCCGAGCGGGGCCTTCGACCCCGGCTTCAGCCGGACCGGCTCGGCCAAGTACCTCGATCCCGAATCGGGCTCCTTCTCGAACCTGACCGCCGACGCCGGCGAACGCACCTACCTCGTCGGCAACCTCGGCAAACGGGTCTCGCCGTCCCCGCACAACAAGACCCTGCGGCGGACCTTCGTCCTCGGGAGACTGACCCCGAAGGGGACCTACGACCACGGCTTCGGCACCCGCGGCAAAGTCGACACCGGCTTCGGCGGCCCGTCGAGCGCCATGGCCACCCAGGTCGTGCTCGACGGCAAGGGCCGGATCGTGGTCGGCGGCAGCGTGATCACGCCGGAACTACCGAGCGGCGGCGGCTTCGCCATCGCCCGCTACCTGCCGGGGAGCTGAGGCGCTACTCGGTCAGATCGCGAGGGAGGCGCGCCTCGGCCTCGAGCTTTTCGAGGTGCGCCTCCATCGCCATCGCCGCCATCGGCAGGAGCTCGGGCGGCACGTCGTCCCAGACGACGGCGAGAAGCGCGGCGCGGGAGCGCTCGCCGGAGTCGAGGGCGACGAGGAGCCGGCGCTCGCGCATCAGGCGGTGCTCGACGTATTCGGCCAGCTTCGCCGCCGGGTCGGTGATCCAGGGGCCGTGGCCCGGGGCCATCAGGGACAGGTCCGCGGCGGCGAGGAGGGCGAGGGAGTCGAGGAAGGCGGCGAGCGAGTTGCCGCCGGGCGGGACGATCGTCGAGCCGAGGCCGAGCACGAGGTCGCCGCAGAAGGCGACGCCGTCGGGGGTGAGGAAGGTGATGTGGTCGGCGGCGTGGCCGGGGGTCGCGAGGGCGCGCAGGCCGCCGAACTCGGTCCCTCCCTCCGGCACCAGGACCTCCGCCTCCAGCACCGCCGCCGCACCGATGTGATCCTCGTGGGAGTGGGTCGCCAGAAAGGCGCCGATCCCGCCGCGCTCCTCGCCCGCCGCGAGGATCGCCCCGACGTGCCCCGGGTCGCCGGGACCGGGGTCGATGACGATGCACGGGTCGGCGCCGTAGACGTAGGTGTTGGTGCCTTCGAGCGTCATCGGCCCCGGGTTCGGGGCAAGGATGCGGAGGACGTCGGGGTGGCCCGGCGCGGCGCCAGCCATTCGTGCAGTTATGCCGCCTGGGACCGGCTCGATCGCACGAGCGTCAGTCCGCGACCTCTTTGGCGATCGCCGCGCGGGCGTCGGCGGGCTCGAGCACGACCAGGTCGCCGGCGCCGCGGAGGATCTCCCGCACCAGCCAGGCCTTGCCCGCGTAGGGCAACTCGACCACGACGGCGCCGTCGGCCAGCTCCTCGACCACGGTCCGCTCCTCGCGCAGCCAGCGGGCGCGCTCCGGGGAGACCCAGACGCGGGCGACCTCGGCGGCGGGGACCTCGCCGTGCGTCATCCAGCCCTCGACCCGGGCGAATTCCTCGATCTCGGGGCGCG
>JAFDWD010000641.1 GCA_018268695.1 Actinomycetota bacterium | reverse complement strand
CCTGCGGGGTTTCAGGGGTGAGGAGGGTTTTACGGGGTTGATGGTGCCCATCATCAGTCAATTGGCATAGGAATAGGCAGACGGAGCGCAGTGCAGGACCATGAAGCCGTGGTGCTTGGCTTGATAGCTGGGATTGCTGGCAGTGCGTACGTATGCCTGATGAACAGACGCGATGATGATCAGGTCTGATATGCGGGCGCGTTTGCTGGTGTGACTGACCGTCGGCTTGTAGGTCTAGGCAGGTATCAAAGGTCTACGTGACTATCTAAGGGATTGGTGCCTATCAACGGTGATCACTGATACCGGGGACGATTGGTTGTCTACATGGCTGGACATGATGACTGGAGATTGCTTTGTGGGCATATGGGCGATCATTGATGGACTGGGTATTCATCTATATGGGCTTTCATTGGGTTCTGATGAGTCTTCGGGGCGATTTGGGAATTTTCGAGGCTTTGGGAGCGATTGTGAGGGCTTCGGGGCGATTGCCGAATAGGTAGGCATGGACCATATGAGTGATTATCGGGCGCTTGAGTGACGGTTTCTGACAACCTGACTTGACAGGCTTAAGTGCTGTGTGCTTGTATTGCGCCAACCTAGAAACGCCTACTTGAGATTGGAGTCTCGATATGGCGAAGGTCACTGAGGGTCAGAGGGTCGAAATGTCCCATGGAGTTGACAGAGGTACCGTCATCAACCATGTGATCAATGAGAATGGGCTTGACGTTGGTGTTCTGGTCAAGTGGGACTCAGACGGCGAGGATGCTTGGGTCGAATCCGACGAACTGAAGTTGGAGGAGGTCAAGGGCATCATGGATCACATCATCGACAGTGCAGAGCGGGTCATCCGCAAAGGTGATCGCGTCATCAGCAAGTCCCGTGGCGCGAAGGGCACTGCGATGTCCGATGAGTTCGGACGCGGCGACCGTACTCGCTTCTATGCCGGTAGTAAGGGAATCGTGGTCCGCGTGCTCTGGGATGACGAATCAGAATATGACGTTCCTGTTCCCGCTCTGAACGTAGACACGTATGAAGACGATCCATCCGATGGCGGTAAGGCATTGGAAGATGAGGCGATGGAATTCGCTAAGGCGGAACTGGTCCGTGATCTCACCGACGAGGAGTTGAAGCGTCAGGGCGAAGTCCTGGCCGCACTCTGCTCCCGTAAGTCAGCCTGAGCGTTTCGACTGAGGGCACGTCAAGTGCCTTTGGTCGAGCCGCAGGGCTCGATTCAAATCCTAGAACTCTCAATCTGATTGGAGTCAGATAATGAGCAGGAAGCACTTTGAGGCAGTCGCACAGGTACTCAAGGATCGACTTGAGTTGGCAGAAGCGGAGCGAGACAGGGTCCTGCCGCTGGAGGGCACGCCGGGCAACATGGAGGATCATTCCGCCGCTGCGGCTCGCATCAATGAGGTCACCGACATGGCCGATGCATTGTGTGAGGTTTTCTATGCGGAGAATCCCCGGTTCAGTCGGGGACGATTCCTGAAGGCTTGCGGCATCAACTAGGGCGAATGGAGCTTGCCGGGGTTCGATTCCCCGGCGCCCGTTGTAGTAACGCAGTCACCTAGAAACCATCATCATCAGATTGGAGTCTGATAATGGCTAGCTTCATCCTCAAGCAAAATCGTGATCGCAATAGGTCAATGTCGAAGATGCCGAAGGGTCAACTTTCAGAGGCATTGGCGGCGTCGGATCGGATCTACGATATCTCGTGCGAGATTCGTAACCGTCATAGTAAGCCGCCGCTGGAGCGGAGCCTTACCTATCGCACTGCCAGTGCGCGTATGGGCGATGCTAAGCCCGTCAAGGCAGTTGATCCGGCCCAGAGCCTTGGAGAGATCGCGAAGCGGCGTAAGAAGCTCGATAGGGACCGCGAGAAGCTGGACGCGGACATCAAGGCGCTGATCGAATCCCGCGCGGTGCCTATGGCTATGATTGCCCGCAGCTTGGGAGTGTCAAGGCAGAGGATCTATCAACTCGCCGCGTAGGAGGGGCACGCATGAAAGCTCAGTTCATACAGAAAGGCGATGTGATCCAGACGGAGAACAATGCCTCTGGTCAGGCGCCGGTCACCCGTGAGGTCGAGTCGGTTCTGACTCGCATCGGTATCACCGAGATTCGCTGCGCCGATGGGAGCGTTCACCGCTATGCACCGAGAGACGACATTACTCTTGACGGGGAGCAGGAGGGCCAGGAGTTGAAGCGTTGGCATAGTGGCGTCGGCTTCGGTAGCGGCGGTATGGAAGCCGGACTATCGTAATGGCACCTGAAGGACGTACGGGCCTGTCAGGTGATGATCGCCGGAAGGATGCTCGTGTGGCTGCGGGCATCCCGGCGGTCTGGGCCGACGCACTCGACAAGCACACCGGAAGGTCGAAGCCGTTGAAGAACAGAGCAGAAGCAGTACGGAACGGACTTCGCCTCTGGCTACAACATGAAGTAACGGACCCTGACGAATGGCGGCTACTTGATCTCGGTCCCATTCCTGAGAAAGCGACCTACCCCGATGAGGTTATAGAGGGGGAAGCATGGGAGGAGGACGCTCCTGTCCTCGATACTCATCCCGACCGTGACCTGAGCGACGAGGAACGGGCGCGGCTGGAGTTGAAAGGATGAACGCTCGCTTCACCAAGCAGATGGCACTCGAAGCGGCCAAAGAGTTGGAGGCCAAGCTAGATGAACTGCGCGACGAAGAGGAGGGCTGGGACGGCCTCTGCACTTCCGCGAGCATCGTCCTCAGGTTCATCGAAGAAGCCCCTGCCAACTGAGCCTACTGTAAGAAGGGCGCCGCCGGGTGGTGTTGGAGCACCGAACCCGGCGACTTGACGAAAGACCACCTAGAAGAGTTCTCCCGCCCGTTGGTGATCTTACTCGGGCTTCTGGCTCGAATCAGCGCCCGTGTCGTCGCCGCTCTCAAGCTCGCGTACGGTCTCCTCGGAGACGACCTCGCCCTCGATAAGGTCAACCTCCACACCAAGGGCTCGAAGCTCCTTGACGACGCCGGGCATATTGATCTCGACACGCTGGGTGGGCTCGCCCTCCAGGATCAAGCTCTTATCGATACCGATGGCCGACGTGGTCGCCATGTTACGAGCAGCACCGGCAAGATCTCTGGTGTCGAGTTTGTCAACTTCCTTGTCGAGCCTGTCGATGATCTTCACGGTCACACCAGCGGCTCTGTCACCGACGACTCGCTGCCTCTGAGCGGCCTCCCTGCGGATCTGCGGACCCATTTCGGCAAGCAGTTCGTCGTAGCGCTTCTTGTGAACCTTCTTCGGCCACGCCGCGAGAGTT
>JAFDWD010000640.1 GCA_018268695.1 Actinomycetota bacterium | reverse complement strand
CGGACATCGTCAGCATCCTGGTCTCCTCCGGCGACATGTCGGAACTGGCCGCCACGAGCGAATACGTCTCCCGGATCCAGAGCGCCGACGAAGCGGTCGTCGACCGCGTCCGCTCGCTGCGTGATCAGGCGAGCCGCACGACGCTGCGGCTGGAGGGCGCAGCGGAACAGATCGAAGCCACGCGCGACCAGATCGCCGCGCGTGAGCACGAACTTGCCCAGGCGCGGGCGTCCGTCGAGGCCCGTCAAGGGGAACTGGTCGCCACCCGCGCCGACCGTCAGAGCACCCTCGATCAGGTGGAAGTCGAGGCCGACCACTTCGGCGCCAACGTGCGGGCGCTGCAACAGAAGATCTCCGAAGAAATCACCCAGGCTTCCTCGTCGGTGCCATTGCCCGCGGGACCGGCGGCGGGCGGGATCAGCTCCAGCGGCCTGATCTGGCCGGTGGAAGGGGTGATCACCTCCGGGTTCGGGCCGCGCTGGGGCAGCTTCCACCCGGGTATCGACATCGGCGTGCCGGAAGGCACGCCGATCAAGGCCGCGGCGTCGGGAACGGTCGTCCTCATGCAGTCGGAGGCCGAAAGCGGCGGCTACGGCAACTACACCTGCATCGATCATGGTGGCGGCCTCTCGACCTGTTACGCCCATCAATCGAGCTTCGCGACCTCACTGGGCGCTGCCGTCGGCCAAGGGGAAGTGATCGGGTACTCCGGCAACACCGGCATGAGCACCGGCCCACACCTGCATTTCGAGGTTCGTGTCAACGGTGAACCGCAGGACCCGCTCGGCTACCTCTAGTCGCCGTGACCGTTCACACCTTCATCTTCGCCGACATGTCGGGTTTCGCGGCGCTGACCGAGGCGCACGGCGACGAGGCGGCCGCCGACCTGGCCGCCGATTTCTCCGCCGCGGTGCGGCCGAGATTGGAAAGGCGCGGGGCCGAGGAGGTGAAGAGCATCGGCGATGCGCTGATGATCCGCGGCGAGGACGCGGGCGAATCGATCGGCCTCGGCCTGGAAATCGTCCACGAGGTCGGCGGCCAGCACCGTTTCCCGACGATCCGAGTCGGCATGCACACCGGGCCCGCGACCGAGCGGGAGGGCGATTGGTTCGGCTCCACCGTCAATCTTGCCGCGCGGATCGCAGGGGAGGCCGCCGGTGGCGAGGTGCTGGTATCGGAGTCCACGCGCTCGGCCCTGGCGCGCCCGGAGCGGTTCAACTTCCGCGAGCGCGGGCGTGTCCATCTACGGAACATCTCCGAGCCGGCCCTGCTGTTCTCGGTGCTACGGCGGGGTCTGCTGGCGACGGGCGATCTGCCCCTCGATCCGGCCTGCCGCATGGCCATCGATCCGGCGGGCTCGGCCGGCTCGCTCGAGCACCGCGGCACGGCCTACGTCTTCTGTTCGCTCGCCTGCGCGGAGCGCTTCGCCGCCGACCCCGAGCTCTACGCCGGTAGGCCGGGCGCCGAGCACGGCTGAGCCCACGTCTCGGCTTCGAGAATCGTGGCCGGCCCCGATTGGGCGAGGCCGGCCACGCGCGGGTCAACCCTTCGGGACGCCACCCGCCGGCGACGGCGCGCCGTACCACTCGGCACGCCACGTGTTCATCTCGCTGATCTCCTTCGCCTGGGCGCGGACGATCCCCCTGGCGATGCTCCGCAACTGCCCGTCGACGCCGCGCTTCAGCTCGACGCGGGCCATCCGGATCGCCCCCTGATGATGGGGGATCATCATGTCGATGAACTCTCGGTCGAAGGGCTTCGCGCCGTCGAGGTCGCCCATTTCCATATCCATACCGGCCTGCTTCATCGTCAGGCCGAGGGTGTCGAGGCCTTCCATCATCGACATGTGATCGCCGGTGCTGACGGGCTTCACGCCGAGGCTCCTGGCGATCTTCTGCAGCTGGACGATCTCTTCAGACTGTGCTTTGACGATCGCCCTCGCGGTCGACTTGATCTGGCCGTGTTCGTCCTGATCGATCGCCATCCGGGCCATCTCGATGGCCATCTCGTGGTGCATCGGCATCTCGCTCACGAACGCCTTGTCGGTCGCATTGGCGGCGGGGGCGGCGGAAGCGCTCGTGGCTCCGAGGCCGGCCAGGACGGCCAGGGCCAGGACGGCCGCGAGCAGGGCCCGTCTCTTGATCTGCTTCATCGGTGGATCTCCTTTGTCTTGAATCGGTGCAGGCGGGTGCTACCCCGGTCAGCCCGGGGTAGCCGTGACGCCGTCGATCAAGTTCGGAGAACCGAGAGCCGTAGGTAGAGGGGTCCCGCTCTCGCGCGAGGACTCGGCGAGGGCGGGACCCTGAGCAGCCGCCGCGGGGCGCGCGACAGCGAGGGTCGAGGTCGGTCCGGCCGGTGTGCCCGCGGACGGGCGCCCGAGGAGGGCGACACCGCCGAGGACGGCAAGGCAGATGCTCCCTGCCATGCCGTCCATTCCCTTGGGCTCGACGTGGTGCGTGACGATTAGGCCGCCGAGCGCGAGCACGGCCAGCAGCAAAAGAAGGCGCCGGCGCGTACCGCGCGCCGCCGCGCGTAGCCGTAGGACCACGCCTGCATCGCCGGCCGTCGGGGAGTGGTGCGCCTGGCCTTGCATCCTCCATATAGATAGCAACGTCGCACCTCCGGGCACGTCCTACGTAGCGTAGGATGCGCGGGTGAGTTCGCGGGTCGAGACAACCACCGACATCCGGCTCCTGGCGATCGTCGTCTTCGTCGTCGGCGCCGCCAGTCTCGGCACCGAGATCGCCGCAGCGCGGCTCCTCGCCCCTTACTTCGGTGCCTCGACGATCGTCTGGGCCAACATCATCGGCGTCGTCCTCGTGGCACTTGCGGTCGGCTACTGGCTGGGCGGCCGCTTCGCTGACCGCCATCCGAATCTGCGGGGACTCTGCGCGATCGTCATGCTCGCCGGCATTCTGCTGGCGGTCGTCCCTTTCGCCGCCCGCCCGTTCCTGGGCCTCTCGGTCGATGCGCTGGCGTCGATCGAAGCGGGAGCATTCCTCGGCTCGCTGCTCGGGGTGCTCGTTCTCGTCTCGGTCCCGGTGATGCTGCTCGGCGCGGTCGCGCCATATGCGCTGCGGCTCGCCGTCTCCGACGTCGAGCGTTCCGGAGAGGTCGCCGGCCGCCTCTATGCGATCTCCACGGCGGGCTCGCTGATCGGGACGATGCTGGCGGCGCTCCTGCTGATCCCCTTCGCCGGGACCCAGCGCACGTTCCTCATCTTCGCCGTGGCGCTCGGTGCCGTCGGCGCCTTGGGGCTGGGCCCGCGCTTCCTGGTCGTCCCCGCCGTCCTCGGTGCGCTGGCGTTCCTGGCGGTGGGCACGATGAAGGACGCCGGGGACGGACACGTCCTCTTCGAAACCGAGACCCCCTACCAGTACGCCCGCGTCGTCGAACGCGAGGGCGGGGAACGGGTGCTCGAACTGAACGAGGGGCAGGCGGTCCATTCCGTCTACAAGCCTGGCGCCTACCTGACCGGCAACTACTGGGACGGCTTCCTGGTCCTGCCGTTCGCCGCCTCGAGCTCGCCACCCCGCCGCGTGCTGATGCTGGGCAGCGCGGCCGGGACGGTGGCGCGGGCCTACGGGCACTTCTTCCCCGCGACCCGGTTCGACGCGGTCGAGATCGACGGCGAGCTGACGACGATCGGCCGTCGGTACTTCGATCTGAGGAATCCGCGGATGCAGACCTACACCGAAGACGCCCGTCCTTTCCT
>JAFDWD010000063.1 GCA_018268695.1 Actinomycetota bacterium | reverse complement strand
TGGTGTGGTCGGGCGCGAAGGCGTAGATCGGCCGCGACTGCGTCTCCAGCGCGTACTGGAGGTCGGCGACGTCGACCACCGAGCCCGCCGAGGAGTACGGGTAGGGCCCATATATATGTGACTCCCAGCGGATGATCTCGGGCAACGAGTCGATCGCCGCTCGCGAGGCCTTGACCAGCTTCGGGTCGATCAGCGTCCAGGTGGGCAGCTTGCCGACGTGACCGGTGACGAGCTTGCCCTTGCCGATGTCGACGAGCGCGAGGTAGGTGGCCATCGGGCTCGGTTCCGACCACGACCAGCGCACCCGCCCGCCGACCTTCTCCCGCTTGACGAGTCGGCCGTTGGAGACCGCCTTCACCCCGTGCGGGACCGTGATCTCGATGTCGAGGCTCGCCTTGTCGCGCGGGGCGTTGTTGCAGGCCAGCCAAGCGGCCGTCCCGACCGGCTCGCCCACGCCGACCGCGCCATCCTTCGTCCGGTACCAGCCCTCGGGCGAGCCGTCGGGGTCGATGACCTTCCGCGGCACCCCCTGGTAACGGAGCTCGACCGTGAACGGTTTGCCCTTGGGGATCGGCGTCGTCGGGAAGACCTTGACCTTCCCTCTCCCACGGCTGAACTCGGCCGCTTCTCCGTCGACGCTGACCGAGGTCACCTTCAGCCCGTCGAGGTCGAGCGAGAACCTGCTCAGCCCGGAGGTCGCCCGCGCTTCGACCACGTCGCGCGCGACGAGCATCCCGCTGCGCGGCTGGTAGCCGAGAGTGACGTCGTAGTGCTTGACGTCGTAGCCGCGGTTGCCGCTGCGCGGGAAGAACGGTTCGCTCGGCTGCTTCGGGGCAGAGGCCGCCGAGGCGACCGCGGTGCCCGCGATCGCGAGCGCTGCGACCAGCGCCAGGAGAAAGCGGCTACTCCGCGACATACCGCTCCAACGCCTCACGGGTCAGGTTGCTGATCGAGCGCTTTTCCTTCGCGGCTTTCGCCGAGGCCGCCTCGTGGAGGTCATGCGGGACGCGAATGGTGATGCGCTGCGAGACGCGCTCGCCGTCGAGCGGCGGCCGGCCGACCCGAACTCTGACCGGCGTCCAAGTCGACAGATCGAAGCCTTCCTCGCATTCCTTCGACCAGCGTTCTTCGACCTCGCGAGTGACCACGGTCCCGCTCTTCGTCACCCACTCGCCGTCGTTCAATTTCGACCGCTTATTCACTTTTCCCATTCAGCTGCCTCCTCGTACCAACCTCGATACCGCTTGCGTAGTGGCATCGCGTGAATGATCACCAACGTGCCGTCTCCCGGCGCTGCTCCGATCGCCTCTAGCGGCATTCCCTCAAGGTCGGGACCGAGGAATAAGAGCCGGGGGTCGCCGTCCCACTCATCGGGACCACCGTCGCGGCGACAAAGTCCCGCCTGGCGGACGATGTGCAACGAGCGCTCGCGTGAGATCCGGTGCTTCGTTGCCGAGCGAGCCCAACTGATCTTGTCGCTGTCGATCCACTCATTTCGTCTGACGATACCACCCGGGCCATCGCCGACTTTGAAGACGAGATTGAGCAACCAATCGGGATGGTCAGCCTCCTCGTAGCGGTCATCGGCTTTCTGGATCCAGGTCCGACCACCGAGATCGAGCAGTAGGTACCTCCGGGTCCAGTAGTGCTTGTAGAACTGGATCTGGGTCCCGTCGGTGAGAACCGCCTCCCCCATCCACATGAAGTCCTCGATGTCCTCCGGAAGCACTTCGAGCAGCGGCTCCCAGATCGGGTCGCGGCGGTCACTGAACCTCCCGCGCTGCCATTTCCTTCGTTTCTTGGCCATGCCCCGACCCAACGGGGGAAATGCGCGCGGCTCAAGACGCGAATGGGCCAACTCTGTGTCGGAAGGGATGCGGGACACTGACGGGATGAGGGTGCTTGCAATCGTGCACGAGGTCGAGGCCGGGCCGGGGGTCTTCGGCGAGGCGATCCGGGAGCGGGGGGCGACGCTCGAGGAGTGGATGCTGCCGGAATCGGCGGAGCCGCCCGCCGATCCGCTCGGCTACGACGCGGTTTTCGTGCTCGGCGGGTCGATGAACGCCGACGAAGGCGAGCGCTTTCATTGGATCGGGAACGAGCGGGAGCTGCTCGGCCGGTTGCTCGAGCGGCGGGTGCCGCTGATGGGCCTCTGCCTCGGTGGGCAGATGGTCGCGGCGGCGGCGGGAGCGGTGCCACGACGGGCGCCGCGACCGGAGATCGGCTGGCACCCGGTCGAGTTGACCGAGGAGGGCCGCGCCGACCCGGTGCTCGGCTGCCTCCCTCCCACCTTCGAGGCCTTCCAATGGCACAGCTACGAGTTCCCGCTGCCCCCCGGGGCGGTGGCGCTCGCCCGCAGCGAGGTCAGCCTCCAAGCCGCCCGCATCGGCGAGCTCGCCTGGGCGCTCCAGTTCCACCCCGAGGTCAGCGCCACCGATGCCCTCCGCTGGACCGCCGACTACGAGTCGGACGCCGACGCGGTGCGGATCGGCATCGACCCGACCGTGCTGGCGCTCGAGATCGAAGCGAAGATCGGCGCCTTCAACGACCTCGGCCGCGAGCTCTGCGGGCGCTGGCTCGACGTCGCCGTCGCGGCGACCGAGTCAACCGCCTAGGCCGACTCGGACACCACAAGGCGCAGCGAGCCCTCGTAGCTCTTCAGTTCGCGCAGCGCCGCGTGCCCCTCGTCCCACCGGCCCGACTCGAGGTCGGCGGCGAGCCGGCCGACGATCCCCTCTTCGACCTCCGGTCCGACCAACTCCCAGATCGACTGCGATGCCCGCACGGTGGGATCGAGGAGCGCCTCGGGCCGGTTCCAGAACGCCTCGAAGAAACCGTCGGTGCAGTCGGCCGGCGTCCGGATCGTCTCGACCCGCGTCGAGCCGCCGAGCTCGGCCGCGACTTCGGCGACGGTGCCGAAGCGCGGCCGCTCGATCGCCATCGGCTCGGCCAGGTAGTCGAGCTGCCATGGGATCAGGGCGTCCAGCTCGAAGGTGAAGACGACGACCGGGCCACGGGCGACGCGGCGTAGCTCGGCCAGGCCACGGGCGCGCTCCGGCCAGTGGTGGATGGTCACACAGGCCATCGCCGCATCGACCGAATCGTCGTCGAGCGGCAACGCTTCAGCGGTGCAAGCGAGCGCCGGCGCGGCGCCGGCGGGCCGCTGCGCCCGCATCGTCGCACTCGGCTCGACCGCCAGCACCCAACGATCGTCCGGCTCATAGGACCCTGCCCCCGCCCCCACATTGAGCACGCTCCGCGCCTCCCCCAGCGCCGCGACTATTCGCGCCGCAATCCGCGGATCCGCCCGCCGCCGCCCCGCATACCCCATGCCATGCGTCTCGTAGTCCACCCGAGCCACCCGCAGACGGTAGCGCGTTGGGGAGGGGTCGGGGTGACCCTCCCAGGACACTCAAAGCCCGCGAAGCGAGGCTTGTCCG
>JAFDWD010000639.1 GCA_018268695.1 Actinomycetota bacterium | reverse complement strand
GGTCCTGGCAGGCTGTGACCTCCATGAGACGCCCAGGACGTGAGGGTTCCGTGAGACAAAGCGTGAGATTCGAACGGTCAGGAATCTGCCCTGTTCCTTATCCGCCTATACGACAGGTTTCGAACACCGCAAGGGTTGCGTGGTTCGAAACTTCGGCTATTCCGAACTTAGGAACCGGCGGAGATTCCTGACCGTTCGAACACTGGCGTACGACCCGGCCCGCCACGCCTTCCCCCACATCCCGGCCGTCTCGGCCACGACCACAGCCAGCCAGGGTCGTGGACGAGACGGCCGCGTTTGCCACAAACCCTTGCGTCCCTTACTCCAGGTCCCCGAGCAGCCCCGGCAGCTCGGCCATCGACCTGAACACCGTTGCGCCCTCGCGGGCCAGGGCGGCGCCGTCGTGGTCGGGGGCGTAGCCGAGGGCGCGCATGCCGGCGGCGCTCGCGGCGGCGGCGCCGAAGGGGCTGTCCTCGACCACGAAGCAGTCCTCGGGGCGGGCGCCCATGCTTTCGGCCGCGAAGAGGAAGAGATCGGGGGCGGGCTTGCCGCGCTCGACTTCGTCGGCGGAGAAGATGCGGCCCTCGAAGCGCTCGCGCAGGCCGGTCAGTCCCAGGGTCAGGCGCATCTTCTCCTGACTGCCGCTGGAGGCGACACAGGTGGGGATGTCGATCGCGTCGAGCACTCGGCATTTTCGACAATCTGTGACATAGCGCCTTGGCAGGTGACGGATGGCCGGTTCTGGCGCCGCAATCGTCGTGACCGGCAAGGACGCAGACCCGAAGGCGCCGACATTCGCCACGTCGAGTGGTCGAGGACGCCGCCGGACGCGACGAGGGCAAGCCAGAGAGGGTAGACGTCGCCTGGCGAGGCGCGAACTAGCTCGGGCCCATCCTCAGCGCGCCGTCGAGCCGGATCGTCTCGCCGTTGATCATCGTGTTGAGGACGATGTGCTCGACCAGGGCGGCGTACTCGGCCGGGTCGCCGAGGCGCTGCGGGTGGAGCGTCGTGCCGATCAGGGATTCGCGGGCGGGCGCCGGGAGGCCGGCCAGCATCGGGGTCTCGAAGAGGCCCGGGGCGATGGCGACGACGCGGATCGCGGCGGCGGCGAGCTCGCGGGCGACCGGCAGGGTGAGGCCGACGACGCCCGCCTTGGAGGCGGCGTAGGCGACCTGGCCGATCTGGCCCTCGTAGGCGGCGATCGAGGCGGTGGTGACGCAGACGCCGCAGTCGCCGTCGGCGACCGGCTCGGTGCGGGCCATCTCGGCGGCGGCGCAGCGCAGGACGTTGATCGTGCCGAGGAGGTTGACGGCGATGACTTTGGCGAAGTCCTCGAGCGGGGTCGGCTTCCCCTTGCGCACCAGTTTGGTCGGGTTGCCGATGCCGGCGCAGTCGACCGCGATGCGGAGATCGCCGAACTCGGTCGCCGCGGCGACCGCGTCCTCGACCGAGCCCGCGTCCGCGACGTCGCAGGCCACGTGGGCACCGTCGATCTCCCCCGCCACGGTCGCGGCGCGCTCCTCGTTCAGGTCGGCGACCAGGACCTTGGCGCCGCCCGCGGCGAGCCGCCGCGCCGTCGCCTCGCCGAGCCCGGAGGCCCCGCCGAACACCGCCGCGACCGCACCCTCTACCTGCATCGCATTCCCCTCCTGTCAGCCCTGGCGGGCGAGATGCCTGGCGATCACCAGGCGCTGGATCTGGTTGGTCCCCTCGAAGATCTGCATCACCTTGGCCTCGCGCATGTGGCGCTCGACCGGGAACTCCTTGGTG
>JAFDWD010000638.1 GCA_018268695.1 Actinomycetota bacterium | reverse complement strand
CCTGATCACCTTCCAGTACCTACTCGGCGCATTGCTCGTGTCCCAGCACCGGGCGGTCGAACTGCAGAACCGCTCCAATGAGCTCGCCAGCTTCCAGGTCGGCATGCTGAGCGCGCTGCTGCGGACGCTCGACCTGCGGGACCAGATGACGGCGCGGCACTCGGCGGCGGTGGCGCGCTACTCGCGGGCGATCGCCCAGCGGGCGGGCTTCTCGCGGCAGGAGGAGGAGCTCGTGCACATCGCCGCGCTGCTGCACGACATCGGCAAGTTCATCCTCCCCGACCGGATCCTGAAGGCCAACGTGCCGTTGACCGACGAGGACTGGATGCTGATCAAGCGCCACCCACAGCAGGGCGCGCGCGTGGTCTCCTCGCTGGACGGCTACGGCCCGGTGGCGGACATCATCCTCGCCCACCACGAGCGGATCGACGGCAAAGGCTATCCGCGGGGTCTGAAAGGCGACGAAATCCCCGAGCTCGCCCGGATCATCTCCGTCTCCGACACCTACGACGTGATGACCGCCCGCGACTCCTACCGCACCCCGATGTCGAGCCAGGACGCGATCGCCGAGCTCCGCCGCGTCGCCGGCGCCCAGCTGGATGCCCGCTTCGTCGAGGTCTTCATCGAACTGCTCGAGGGCCAGGACGTCTCGTTCCAGCACGGCGAGGCCGCCGACTTCGAGAAAGAGCTGGCCCTCGAGGCCCGGATCGCCGAGGCGGCAAGCCCCGACGGCGCCAGCAACCGCTTCCAGGTCGCCGGCGTCCAAAGCTCGTAGTTCGGCGCGGTCCTCTGCCCGGTAGGTTGGCCTCCATGCGGGCGGTGACTTTTCAGGCGCCGGGTGAGGTGCGGGTCGAGGAGCGGCCGGAGCCGGTGCTCGAGCACGCCGACGAGGCGATCATCCGGATCGAGGCGAGCGGCGTGTGCGGCTCGGACCTCCACATCTACCACGGCCGGGTGCCGGTCGAGCCGGGGACGGTGATCGGCCACGAGTACGTCGGGACGGTGCTGGAGGTCGGCGAGGGAGTGACGCGGGTCGCCCCCGGCGACCGGGTGCTCGGCTGCTTCCACGTCGCCTGCGGCAGCTGCACCGCCTGCCTGCGCGGCGATTACCACCGCTGCGAGCGCGGACGGACCTTCGGCCACGGCTCGACCCTCGGCTCGCTGCCGGGGACGCAGGCCGACCAGGCGCTGGTGCCGTTCGCCGACATCGTCCTGCGCAAGGTCCCCGAGGGGATGTCGGCGGAGACGGCGCTCTTCGCCGGCGACGTGATGGGGACCGGCTACCACGCGGTCGCCCACGCCGGGATGAAGGAGGGCGACACGGTCGCGGTGCTGGGGCTCGGGCCGGTCGGGCTCTGCGCCGTACAGGCCGCCGTGGCCGGTGGTGCGTCCCACGTCTTCGCCGTCGACTCGGTCGAGCAGCGGCTCGACCTGGCCAAGGGCTTCGGCGCGACGCCGGTCCACCTCACCGAGGGCAACGCGAAAGCCGAGGTCCGTGGGGCGAGCGGTGGGCGCGGCGCCGACGTCGTGGTCGAGGCGGTCGGCCACCCCGAGGCGGTCGAGGCGGCGATCGGGCTCGCCCGCAACGCCGGGACGGTCTCCGGGATCGGCGTGCAGGTCGGCCGCTCGGAGATGAACCTCGGCCTCGCCTGGCTGAAGGGGCTCGATCTGCGGCTCGGCCTCGCCAACGTGATCGCCCACGTCGACCGGGTGCTGGCGCTGCTCGACTCGGGGAAGCTCGACCCGACGCCGCTGGTGACCCACCACATGAAGCTCGACGACGCGATCGAGGCCTACGCGATCTACGACCGCCGCGAGGCGCTGAAGATCATCCTCACCCCGTGAGGATCGGCGCCGCGCGGGTAGGTTGAGCGTATGACGCTATTGGATGACGAGGAGATCGAGGCGAAGCTCGCCGGGCTGGACGGCTGGGAGCGGCGGAATTCCGCGATCGTGAAGGTCTTCGACCGGGGCGACTTCGTCGGCTCGGTGCGGTTCGTCGACTCCTTGGTCGCGCCGGCCGAGGAGATGGGCCACCACCCCGACCTGGAAATCTCCTGGAGCACGGTGACGGTGACGATCTCCACCCACTCCGAGGGCGGCCTCACCGCCGCCGACTTCGAGCTGGCGACGCGGATCGACGCGCTGGCCTGAGCGCCGCGCGGCTCAGCGCGCGAGCGCCTCGACCAGACGGCGGCCGCACTCGAGGCCCGGGTCCTTCTCCGGGTTGTAGCAGCCGAGCGATACGCCGATGAGCTCCTCTGAGGCGGCCAGCGGCGCCAACACCGCGGCGAGCTCGTCCCAGTCGAGGCCATCCGGCTGCAGGTAATCGGTGGCCGGAAAGACCGCTTCGTCGAGGACGTCGACATCGAGGTGGAGCCAGAAGGGGCCGGCGGCCATGAGGCGGTCCGCCAGCTCGGCACTCGCGGCCGCGACGCCGCGCCCGCGCAGTTCCTCGGCCCCGCCCAGGAGCGGCGGTCGGACCAGCTCCTCGGGCTGGCGCATCCCGTCGGCGATCGACTCGGCGCGATCGCGGAAGCCGATCAGGGCGGTGCGCTCGGGGATCGCGGTGGCGCCGCCCGCGGCCTCGACCCACGCCGCCGGGCCGATCCCGAGGGCGACCGAGATCGGCATGTCGGCGGCCTCGCCGGTGGTCGAGGTCTCACCGTCGTAGAGGTCGAGGTGCCCGTCGACGTGGGCGAGGCCGAGTGGCGCGCCGAGGACGTCGCGCGCTCCGGCCAGGGCGCCCGGAAGCTCCGCGCAGCAGCCGCCGATCAGGAACGGGCGCTCCTCGGCGGCGATCGACGCGGCGACGGCGGTGCGAATCGCGCTCGTGCATGCGAGGACGTCGGGGCTGGCGACGATCCCGGTCGCCGGGTCGCGCTCCTCCCCGCGGATCCGCACCGCGAGGTCGCCCTCGTCGCGCGCCCCGAGCGCCCCGGGCAGGCCGAGCCGCCGCAGGGTCGCCGGAGCCAGCTCGGTGCCGCCCGAGCGGCCGACCGAGTCGACCGGCACGCCGATCGTCACCGTCGCGTCCACACCGGAGAGACTGCCAAACTCAGGGGCGATGGCCAAGCGCAGGAAAAGATCATCGAAGGAGAAGCGGCCGGGAGAGAAGGCGCCGACCGTCTCCTACACCGATCCCGAGGGCAACGTGCTGGTGCTGCGCGAGACGCTCAGCCCGGCGACGGTCAAGAAGATCGGCGAGGGGCCGGCGAGCCACGCGGCCAACCTGGAGGACGCCTGGGCGCGGCGTGAGGAGACCCTCTTCGAGCGCCTCGCGGTCTCCTGGGAGATCGCCGGGCTGCCGCTCGACGACCAGAAGATGCTGCTCGGCCGGTATCGCATGGCCGACGCCGAGACCCGCGCCTGGGTGCGACGGACGATCGCGGCGCACCTCGAGCGCCACATCCCCGAGCTGGCCTAGCGGCGGGCGCTGATCATGGCCGAGGAGCTGCGGATCGACGAGCGACTGGCGATCCCCCTGGCCGAGATCGAGCTGCGCGCCAGCCGCTCCTCAGGGCCGGGCGGGCAGCACGCCAACGTCACCGCCTCACGGGTGGAAGCGGTCTTCGACGTCGAGGCGTCGCGCTCCCTCGACGAGGCGCGGCGGGTACGGCTGCTGGAGCGCCTCGGGCCGGTCGTCACCGCGGTATCCCAGGACGCCCGCGGGCAGTCCCGCAACCGCGAACTGGCGCTGGAGCGACTGGCGGCGAAGATCGCCGCCGCATTGCGCGTCCCAAAGCACCGACGCGCGACCAAGCCGACCAAGGCCTCCCGTCGCCGGCGGCTCGATGCCAAGCGCCGCACCGGCGAGCGCAAGCAGTCCCGCCGCCGCTGGAGCCCCGACGACTGAATGTACGTCCCTGGTGACAACCCGGCATGACCCCGGCCAGCTACACCGTCCTGAACTTCCCGGTCGACGACGTCGACGCGGCGGTCGCGTGGCTGACCGGCCGCGGCGTGACCTTCGAGCGCTACGAGGGCATGTCCCAGGAGCCGCGGCGAAGGTGCGTATCGACACCATCAAGATCATCGACAGCAATCTCCCTCGTCGACAGATCCGGCTTGTGCTCGCCTGGGCCGAGCTCCACCAAGAGGAACTCGAAGAGAACTGGCGTCAGGCGCGATCCGGTGGGAGACTGTTTCCGATTGAACCACTGCCATGATCGGACTGACCCCAGACATCACCGCCGCCGAGGTCCTCCGCCACGGCGAACTCAGGTTGACGTTCGCCGACGGGACCCAGGGCGATGTCTACGTGCTGGACCGGATGTGGGGTCCGGTCTTCGAGGACGCCCGGACCCCCGAGGGGTTCGCGGCCGCGTACGTGGACGAGGGAGGCGGCACGGTGGCCTGGCCCGGTGAGGTCGACCTGGCCCCGGACACGCTCTACGTGCGCGTGACGACCGGGGTATGGCCGCCGGTCTTCGACTGACCGCGGAAAAGGCGGAGGGGGTGGGATTCGAACCCACGAGCGCCTTGCGACGCCAACAGTTTTCGAGACTGCCCCGTTCAACCGCTCCGGCACCCCTCCGCGGGGTTTGAGGCACAGGGCGCCGATCTTATCGACGCGGCGCCGGACGGTCGGGACTGGCTAGGCTTGACGGTCCCTGGAGAGGTGTCCGAGTGGCTTAAGGAGCACGATTGGAAATCGTGTGGGCGGGGTTGACCTGCCTCGTGGGTTCGAATCCCACCCTCTCCGTTCTATTTCGCGTCGGGTTTGATCAGGGAGTCGGCGCGTTTGTCGACGAAGTGGGTCAGGAGTTGCTGGGAGAAGCCGAAGATGGCGGCGTAGGCGAGGAAGGTGGCCTGCGAGGGATCGGCGGGCTCGAGCAGCAGCTTCGACTGCAGGAGGAGCACGGCGATCAGCGCCGTCGCGGCGCCCGTCGCCGGCTTGAGGAACGCCTGCCAGGTCCGCGGATCGAAACGGGTCGCCGAATCCTCGCCGTCGGTGAAGCCGAACGCGATGCTGAGGAGTCCGCCAAGGGCACCGAGCAGGAGCACCATCCAGATGTCAGTGCCGTGTGGCCCGGCCTTCTTCCCGTCCATGCATTCGGTCAGCGTCTTGCCGTCCGACTTGGCACAGAGTGAGATGAAGTCGGTGTTGAGATTGTGCCAGGTCGCGATGACCACAAGGAGGGCGACCAGCATCCCCGTGATCAGGATGAGGTTGTTGCGGAAGGTCCGCACACCCGCGTAGCGACGGTTGTTGGCTTCGATGACGTCCGCCATCACGCCACCGACCTTCGTGCGATCGAGCTTGGACGGGCCCGCCGCCTCCACCGCCTTCAAGGTCGCTTCGTGTTCCTTGCGCAGGTCGCCGGCGTCCATCGTCCGTTCGAGCCAGTCCCGCAGGCGTGGCACGAAGGCCGCCGCCCAATCGTCGGACTCGACCCGCAACAACGAGAGTTCGGCGTTGTGGACGTATTCCCAGGCTTCGGTGATCGAGTAGCCGGTCCACCAGCTCTTCAGCCCGTGGCGGTTGACGGCCGCGACGGCCGCGTCCAGTTCGCGGCGCACTCCCAGTTTGATCTCTTTGCGGACGCCTTCGGCGGTCTCGAAGCCCCACCCCGAGGCGGCGCCCGTGGGCACCCTGTCCGGAACCACCTCGAGCCGATTGCCGAGTTCGAGCACCCGCGCCAGGATTTCGGCACGCCACCCTCCCCTCATCTTCACCATTAGGTCCCGCAAGGTCGCGGTCGACGCGACCGCCTCCCGCTCGTCCGGTCCGGCCATGGCGCTCCCCCCCGTCGTCGCAGCCGACAACGTACCCAGTTAGTCCAATCACAATTTCTAGAGTGAGAACGCCGCCGATGCGGCGGAACTTCCGCCTAGCGGCGGGCGGCGAAGAAGTTGCGCAGGAGAGTGGCGGACTCGGCGGCGCGGACGCCGGCGATGACCTGGGGGCGGTGGTTCGGGGCGGGCTCGGCGAGGACGTCGAGGACGCTGCCGGCGGCGCCCGCCTTGGGGTCGGGGGCGGCGAAGACGACGGTGGGGATGCGGGCGAGGACGATCGCGCCCGCGCACATCGCGCACGGCTCGAGGGTGACGTAGAGGGTCGTGTCGGCGAGGCGCCAGCCGCCGAGGGCCTCGGCGGCGGCGCGGATCGCGAGCACCTAGGCGTGGGCGGTGGGGTCGCCGCGCAGCTCGCGCTCGT
>JAFDWD010000637.1 GCA_018268695.1 Actinomycetota bacterium | reverse complement strand
GCCGAGGGCTTCGAGGCTTTCGACCTGCTGCGGCCCAACGACGATCGCGACGTCTGCCTGGTCGTGACTCGCTGGCGCTCCGAGGACGACTTCATGGCGTGGGTCAAAAGCGCCGACTTCGCCGCCGGCCACGCCCAGCATCGCGAGCGCGGGCCGGTCGGCACCGACAGCGAGATCTGGTCGTTCGACCTGCTCGAATCGAAGGGACCGGGCGCTTAAGGCGCACTTCGCCTCCGGCGTCTGTCCGGACAATGCGTGTACACTCGGTCAATGCCCGAAGGGAAGGCTGGCGAGACCCGAGACAAGCGCTGGGACGTGCGCGTCGCGGGTTCCGAGGACGACCTAGTTCGCGCGGCCAGTGACGCGAGCGAGACCAATTTCACGAGCTTCGTCCGGATGGCGGCCGTCTCCGAGGCCAGGCGAGTTCTCGCCGACCGAACCAGCTTCCAGCTGGATGAGCCCGACTGGAGGCGCTTCATGGAGTTGATCGACCGCCCGGCCGTGGTGCCCGACGGCCTGCGCTCGCTGTTCTCGAAGCCCAGCGTCTTCGAGTAGGAACGTGCGTTACACCCGGCCGGAGCCGCTGCGCGGAGAGCATCGCCTCGACGGATTCGACTGCGGCGAGGAATCGCTGTCGACGTGGCTCCTTCGCTACTCCCGCCAAGCCGCCGCGAGCGGCTCCGCCCGCGTCTTTGTCAGCACGGCAGACGACCGGGTCGTCGGCTACTACGCGCTTGCCGCGGGTCAGGTCGAGCCGGCAAGCACCACGGCGAGGCTGCGCAAGGGACAGCCGAAAAGGCGCCCGATCCCGGTCGTGCTCCTGGCCCGCCTCGCCGTCGACAGAGCCCACCAGGGTCACGGCCTCGGCCGCTCGCTCCTCCAGGACGCCCTCCTTCGCTGCGCCGCCGCCGCGCGGGAGGTCGGGGTCCGCGCCTGCGTCGTCCACGCCCTGCCGCCGGCGCGCCCCTTCTACGAGGCGTTCGGATTCGAACCCTCGCCCAGCGACTCACTGCACCTGTCGCTACTGATTAAGGACCTGGAGAAGTTCCTGGCGGAAAAGGGCTGAGAACCGGCCCGCGTCAGCCGATCGACTCGCCCTGGCCCCACCGGGCCACCATCGAGGCGGGGGCGCTGGCGACGTCGTCCGGCTTGCGGATGACGAGGACCGAGCGGGGAAAGTGCTTCACGGTGGCGCCGGCGACCGAGCCGGTGCGCCTACTGGAGCCGAGGACGATCAGGGGGCATCCCCATTCGTCGGCGAGGGTGATCAG
>JAFDWD010000636.1 GCA_018268695.1 Actinomycetota bacterium | reverse complement strand
GCTCCTCCGTTTTCACGTTCCCCGCCGCCAGCGTTCCGTCGAGGAAGGCGCCGTAGACGAGGCCGCGGTAGTAGGCGGGACCGGTGACGATCGACTGGTGCCCCTTGTCCTTCGGGTCGAGGTTGAGTTCGCCGATCACCTTGTGGGTGCCGAGCTGGATCGCTTTGCCGTCGCCGTACTTGTTGATCGTGTAGGCGACGCGGCCGCCGATCGCCGGCGGGAACTCGATCAGGGCGTGGGTGTTGATCGACCAGGCCTGCTTCAGCGGCGGGTCGAGCGGCCGATCGATTTCGCCGCGGTTGGCGGGTAGGTAGTGGGTCCGTTGCGGGACGCGACCGAAGAACGGCCAGTCGAGGTAGCCGGGTTCGAGCGTCTCGGCCGGGATGGTCGCCGGGGCTTCCGAATTGCCGCCGCCCGCCGAGCTCGTAGACCCACCTCCACACCCCGCCACGAGCAGGGCGAGGAGCGCGACCAGCGCGACGGCGGCGGCGATCTTGAACTGCGGCTTCGTGGCCATCTCGCGGGTGGTATCGGAAGGTGGGACCTCTCGGATGACCCGTGCATCGACCCTTCGTCCGGTTCCCCAAAATTGCGCCGGACGGTTAGGCATATTTGGGTAAATGCGATCGACGCGGCTCGCGCCGGAACCGAATCTCGTCGCGACCAGCCTCGGACGCGAGCGGATGCTTGATGCCCTGCGTCGGCTCTACCAGGCGGTCGAGATCTCCGATCCCCCGCGGATCGAGGATTACTGGATCGTGATCCCGGCCGATCCGGCACTCGTCTACCCCGGGCTGCAGCGGGCCGTGCCGGACTGGTTCGAGCTCTTCGTCGTCCCTAGAGAGGGTCGGCGGGAACGATGATCTCGCCGAAGGCCCGGGTGCGATCTTCGGTGTGAAGCCGGGCGACGAGGGCGGCGGCGACGGCGTCGCGGTCGTCCTGGTTGAGATGGCGGGACGGCAGGCCCGCGAGGCCGAGGGCGACGAGCGCATCCCCGGACCACTCACCCCGGGGACGTCCCGCGCGCAGTCCCGCCCAGACCGTCCAGGCGGCGGTCGGGAACACCTCGATCAGGCGGCCGCGGTCGATCCCCGCGGCGGCGAGCGCGTCGTAGAGCTCGAGCCCATGCTCGATCCACGCGTAATAGGGATTGCCGGCGAGCCGCGAGCGCTCCGGCGTCCACCGGATGCCGCAGATGGCACGGGCGAGCTGGCGCTCGTCGGCGCGCGAGGACTCGCCGTCGGGCGCGCAGGTCTTCGGGCTGTCGAGGGCGACGACGGCCGGGTCGAGGGTTACGACCCACTCCACCGCGCTCGCCACATCGTCCAGTCGCGTCGGCCCGCGGACCACCTCGTCGCCGCGGAGCGCACAACCGTGGAAGCCCTTGCGACGGCCGCCGACATCGATGCCGACGACGTTCACCGAGACCAGGTCGAGCCCCATCGTCAGGTCGTCGACGTAGGGGCCGTCGAGCAGAAAGGCCTCCCGGATCCGGCCTTCGACCCTGAAGCCGCGGCCCTCGTACAGGCGGCGCGCGGCGGCGTTGCCGGAAAGCACGCGCAGGACCAGGCGCCGCATCCCGAGCTCACGGGCGCGGGTGATCGCCGCGTCGAGCAGAGCCGCGCCGATCCCCTCCCCCTGC
>JAFDWD010000635.1 GCA_018268695.1 Actinomycetota bacterium | reverse complement strand
GGGCGTCCCGTGCCCCATGCGTGCGCCCCGCGTGACCCGCACCCGCACGGACCCTCGTCCCTCCCCGAGGACCCGGCCGTCCCGGCCACGGCCACAGCCAGCCCCCTGCACGCTTGTCTCGCATAGCGAGACAAGCGTGCAGGGGGCTGGCGCCGAGACGGCCGTGCTCGCCGCCGCGCCTTGCGTCCCTTGTCGTCCCCCGGTCCCGCCCCGACTTAGCTCGGCGCAGCCACCGGGGTCGCGTCGCTCAGCAGCTCGTGGGCGAAGCGGACGACCAGGGCGCCGTCGCCGACGGCTCCGGCGACGCGGTTGGAGGCGCCGGCGCGGACGTCGCCGGCGGCGAAGACGCCGGGGCGCACCGTCTCCAGGAGGGCCGGCTCGCGTTCGTGGAGGGGCCAGGCGATGTGGCCGGCGCAGTTGGTGGCGCCGTCGCCGCAGAGGAGGAAGCCGGCATCGTCGGTCGCCAGCATGCCGTCGGAGACCTCGGTGCAGGGGTCGGCGCCGATCATCACGTAGACGGCGTTGGTGTCGACCTCTTCGCGCGAGCCGTCGCGCGACTGCAGCGTCACCGATTCGACCACGGCACCGCCGTGCAGGGCGACGACCTCGGTCTCGGTGAGGACCTCGATCCGCGGCGAGCGTTCCACACGGTCGACCAGGTAGCGCGACATCGTCGACTTCAGCGCCGCTCCGCGCACCACCACCCGCACGCTGCGGGCGAGTTTGGCGAGAGCGCTCGCGGCCTGGCCGGCCGAGTTGCCGCCGCCGATCACGATCACGTCTTTGTCGCGCGCCCGCTCGGCGTCGGTCGGCATCGCCGCGTGGTAGACGCCGGCGCCGCGGAAGCGGTCCATGCCCTCGGCGTGCAGCTCGCGCCAGCGCGCCCCGGTCGCCATCACCAGTGAGCGCGCCAGCACGTGCTGGCCGTCGTCGAGGTCGATCCGCACCAAGCCTTCGGGCCCGTCGGCGAGCTCGGTCGCCCGGTGGTAGCTCGACAGCACGGCATCGAAGCGGCGCGCCTGCAGCGTCGCCTTGGTGGTCAGCTCGCGGCCGCCGATCCCGGTCGGGAAGCCGAGGTAGTTCTCGATCCGCGTGCTCGTCCCCGCCTGTCCGCCCGGCGCCCAGGACTCGACCACCAGCGTCCGCAGCCCCTCCGAGCCGCCGTACACGGCCGCCGCCAGCCCGGCCGGCCCGGCGCCGAGGACGACCAGGTCGAAGCGCTCGCCGTCGACCTCCGCCCGCAGCCCGAGCCCGCGCGCCACCTGGGCCGGGGACGGGTTGCGCAGCACCTCGCGGGCGTGCACCAGCACCGGCACCTCGTCGCGGGGGATCTCCAGCCAGTCGAGCATCTCGGTCGACTCGGGGTCGTTGTCGCTGTCGTACCAGCGCACGGGGAGGAGGTTGCGCTCCAGCAGGTCGCGCACTTCGAAGGCGCGGCGCGAGGCCTGCGGCGCGATCAGCCGCATCACCCCATAGCCCTCCTCTTCGCACCAGGCGCGGCGCGCCAGCAGGGTGCGGAAGACGCTTTCGCCGAACTCGGGCCAGTCGGCGACCATCCGGCGCAGCGCCTCGCGCTCGAAGACGAGCGCCTCGGTCGGCTCGGCGGCCACCGCGGCGCTGATCGTCGGCTCGCCGGTGAAGGCGGCGATGTCGCCGATGTAGGTGCCGGGCCCCGCGGCGGCGATGTAGACGTCCTTGCCGGGCTTGCGGTCGACGAACTCGACCTTGCCGTTGAGCAGGACGAAGAACGGCGCGTCGCGCACGGCGTGCTCGTAGAGGACCTCGCCGGGCGCGAAGGAGCGGCGCTCGCCTCCCTTCTTCTTCTCCAGCCACCCGAGCTTGGCCTCCGAGAGGCGCGGGTAGGTCACGGGATCGTCGATATCTGGGAACGGTTCGGCGCGAACCACACGAACTTCTTGCATCGGCCCAAAGCTACTCTCCCTTGTCCTTATGCCTGAAAGACGCCAGCTTCGACGCGCAATCCGTGACCTCGGCGCCCTCCTCGGCGGCATCCCCACCCGCCGGCCGGTGGTCGCATGAGGGTCGGCACCCCGTTCGGCGAGTACCCGTTCCAGTACCGCCGCCTCGAGCGCCGCCCCGACGGCCTCGCGATCGTCGGCACGGTGGCCGGGATCGAGTCGACCGTGGTGCTCGACAAAGACGATGCGAAGCGCGCCGCGGTCGCGTTGGCGGTTCCCGCCGGCCTCGCGGTGCTCGCGCTGCTGGCGCGCGGGCGGGGGCGGGGCTGAGGGAAGGGCGAGGGTC
>JAFDWD010000634.1 GCA_018268695.1 Actinomycetota bacterium | reverse complement strand
GGCGGTGGCCCTGCTGCCGATCATCACGCTCGGGATCTACCACCTGGTCTGGTGGTACCGCATCAACAAGGAGATGAAGGCCTTCGGCGAAGCGCGCGGCTACGACCTCGGTCGTAATCCGGTGAACTCGCTGCTGGCGTTGTTCCCGGGCGGGATCATCATCATCCCGGCCCTGATCACCTACTGGAAGGGCACCAAGCGCGTGCAGGGCACCTCGGCGCTGGCGAACCGCGAGCCGGTCAACGGCTGGCTCGTCCTCGTCCTCTACCTGCTGCTCGCCCCGGCGATGTGGGCCTACCTGCAGGTGTCGCTGAACCACGTGTGGGAGCAGGAGCTCGGCTCGGGAGTCCCCACGGGCGACAGTCCGATGCCGGAAAAGCTGGCCGACTAGGGTCCTCGGCCTCAGCCCGCGAGGAAGGACTCGACGGCCGCCGCGTCGGCCTCGAGTTCCTTCGTCGCCTTTTTGGTGACGTTCTCGAGGTGCTCGATCTCGACCTTGCCCTTCGGCAGGCGCCAGGTCGAGACAGCGCGGCCCTTGACCAGTGCGAACGGCTTGAAGATGCCGTTCATCGTGACGAGGCCCTTGTGGTCGCCGATGACGGCGTCGCGCGAGGTCCAGCCGAGTAGCAGCGGATCGAAGGCGCCGAGGAGACGCGGCGGTGGGAGCGGCGCGGGGTCCTCGCGCTTGCGGAGGTCGACGAGGCCGTCGCCGAGGTCGACGATCCGGCGGGCGATCTTCCGCAGGCCCGCGCGCGCGTCGCCGAGCGTGATCCCCGCCCAGCGAGCGAGGTCGGCGTCGGTCGCCGGCCCGTGGCCGACGAGGTAACGGAGGGCGAGCTCGCCGAGCGCCGCCTCCCGGTCGGATTCGGGCTGATCGCCGAGCCAGTCGCGCGGATCGACGAAGGCCTGCTCCTTGCCGACCATCGGGCCGCGGATGCAGGCTCCGTGGAGGCTCGCGTAATAGAGGACGTGGATCAGCGCCTGTCCCTCGGTCGGCACGCCGGCCGAATCGAGCGCGTCGCGCAGCTCGGCCCGGGTGCGCGGCCCGTCGGCGAGCGCGCGCCGCACGGTCTCGACGCCACGGTCGGCGGCGTCCCCCGCCCCGGTCTGCGCGAGCCGGGTCCGGCATGAGGCCCAGAGCTGCGGCGTGGTCAGCGCGTGCAGGAGGACGTAGTCCTCACTGCGGATCAGGTGCAGCGTCCCGCGGTTGACCCAGGTGACGATGAGCCGACGCTCGTCGAGCGCCCGGTCGACGTCGGAGGCCACCATCCCCTCGCTCCGTGCCCGGACCGCCAATCGCGCCCCGCGCGGGTCCTGCGCCTGGATGGCAAGCAGCCGCTCCGCCACTCCAACCGGATCACGCGCCGGTCTCGTCGCCAACCCTTGCGCGGTGAGCCGCGCCCCATGCACCCGTTCAGCTGTTCCTTTTGGACGGCTGGCGTCCATAAAGAACAGCTGGCGGCTCAGTCCTTGCCGCTGAGGCGGTTCCAGGCCTTCGTCCAGAAGCTCGGATCGGGCTCGCCCGCGACGTCGTCGGGGGAGACCGTGATCGAGCCCGGGTTCTTCCCCGGCTTGGAGAGCCTCTCCGCCGTGGCCGCGTCGATGTTGAGGACGACGCCGCGCTCGTAGATCGCGTCGACCTCAGGGGCGTCGACGAACTTGTGGCCGCCCGGGCGATTCGGCGTGGTGTCGAAGACGATGCCGTCGAAGAGGTCGGCCTCCGGCGCGTCGAGAACCTTGACGACGGTCCCCAGGTTCACCTCGTCAGAGGAGAAGACGGGGATGCCGCGCTTGGCGACGAGGTAGGAAACCTTCGATCCGAGATCTTCCATGGCGCGAGCCTAACGGAGCGCGCCGGCTACCCCTCGCCCGGCGTACACTCGGTGGCGGGAACACCCGACCGGGAAGGGACGCATGGGAACGAACTTGGCCTCGATCGTCAGCGCGAGCGCCGCTCGCGACGCCGCCGCGCCGGCTGTGCGACTGGGGGAGCGGACGCTCACCTACGGCGAGCTGGAGGATGGCATCGCCCGCGTGGCGACGCTGCTGCGCGAGCACGGTCTCGAGCCCGGCGACCGGGTCGGTGTGATGCTGCCGAACGTCCCCGAGTTCCCCCTCGCCTACTACGGCGTGCTGCGCGCCGGGGGCATCGTCGTACCGATGAACGTGCTGCTGAAACGGCGCGAGATCGCCTTCTACCTGGAGGACTCGGGGGCGAAGCTGCTGCTCGCCTGGCACGGGTTCGTCGAGGAGGCCCGCGCGGGCGCGGACGAGGTGGGCGCCGAGCTGATCGAGGTCGAGCCGGAGGCGTTCGCGGCGACCCTGGCGGCGCTCGAGCCGACGGCCGAGACCGCCGCGGTCGACGCCGAGGACACCGCCGTGATCCTCTACACCTCCGGCACGACCGGCAAACCGAAGGGCGCCGAGCTCGCCCACCGCAACCTCGACGAAAACTCGGAGATCATCTCCCGCACGACGCTCCAGATCGAGGCCGGGGACGTCGTCCTCGGGGCGCTGCCGCTCTTCCACACCTTCGGCCAGACGGTGGCGATGAACGCCTCGATGCGGGTCGGCGCGGTCCTCACGCTGGTGCCGAAATTCGATCCCGGCGAGGCGCTGGCGACGATCGACCGTGACGGCGTCACCCACTTCTACGGCGTGCCGACGATGTACGGGGCGATGCTGCACCACCCCGAACGGGAGAAGTTCGACACCTCGACCCTGCGCCTTTGCAAGACCGGCGGCGCGTCGATGCCGGTGGAGGTCCTGCACGGCTTCGAAGAGGCGTTCGGGACCGAGCTGATCGAGGGCTACGGCCTCTCGGAGACCTCCCCCGTCGCCTCCTCCGGCCACCCCGGCCAGGTGCGCAAGCCGGGCTCGATCGGGACGCCGATCGAAAAGGTGGAGATGCGGATCGTCGACGAAGACGACAACGAGGTGCCGACCGGCGAGGTCGGCGAGATCGTCATCCGCGGCCACAACATCATGAAGGGCTACTGGGGCCGGCCGGACGCGACCGCCGAGGCGATCCGCGGCGACGGCTGGTTCCACAGCGGCGACCTGGGACGCGAAGACGAGGACGGCTTCTTCTTCGTCGTCGACCGCAAGAAGGACATGATCATCCGCGGCGGCTACAACGTCTACCCGCGCGAGGTCGAGGAGATCCTCTACGAGCACCCGGCGATCCGCGAAGCCGCCGTCGTCGGCGTCCCGCACGACGAGTGGGGCGAGGAGATCGGCGCCGCCGTCGTCCTCGCGCCCGGCGAGGAAGCCGCCCCGGAGGAGATCAGCGCCTACGTCCGCGAGCGCATCGCCGCCTACAAGTACCCACGCGTCGTCTGGTTCTGCGAGGAGCTGCCGAAAGGCCCGACCGGCAAGATCCTGAAGCGCGAGATCGAGGTCCCGGCGCAGGTCGACGCCTGAAACTGGCCACGCAGCCAGTAACGCGGTACTCTCGGGTTCCAGGTGAACCGAGACACGAAACGGGGTTGAGATGAGCGTCGCCTCCCAGAGCCTGATGGACAACATCAGCTACGAAGATCTCTACAAGCGCTGGGAGCAGGGGAACTGGTCGGCGTACGACATCGACTTCTCCGCCGATGTCGCCGGCTGGAACGGGCTGAGCGACATGCAGCGCGCCTCGGCGATGTGGATCTACTCGATGTTCTTCTACGGCGAGGACCGGGTGGCGGACACGCTGGCGCCCTACATCACCGCCGCGCCGACCGAGGAGCAGTCCTACTTCCTCGCCACCCAGCAGGTCGACGAGGTCCGCCACTCGCTCTTCTTCCACCG
>JAFDWD010000633.1 GCA_018268695.1 Actinomycetota bacterium | reverse complement strand
GATCTGATCGCGGGCGGCTTCGATCTGTTCCGCCGCCCCCTCCAGCCGCAGCGTCGTGCGGCTCGCCTGATCACGCAGCGAGTGGACGCGGTCGACGACCGCTTCGTCGGCGCTCTGGATCCGGGAGACGTATTCGCTCGTGGCGGCCAGTTCCGACATGTCGCCGGAGGAGACCAGGATGCTGACGATGTCCGGGCTCCCGTTCTCATAGATCGCCACGAGCCGGTCCCGCAGGACGATCAGCGCCCGCTTCAGCCGGCCGCGCACCACCTCGAGGTGGCGCCTTGCCCGTCCGACCGCGGCTTCGGCGCCTTCCAGTTCCGCCTGTCTGGCCGCGAGCTCTTCGCCGACCGCGGCCTCGCGTCCGCGCAACGCCGCGGTCCGCCGTTCCAGTCCTGCTATCCGGTCGTCGAAGCGGGACAGGGTGGTGGTCAGGACCCCTTCGCGTTCTTCGGACTTGTCGAGCTTGGCCTGCGCGCTTTCGAGGCGGGACCGGGTGGTCGCGCCCGCGACGGGCGAATAGTCGAATGCCGAGACGATCAGCGCGCCGCCGAGCAGGAGGGCGAACGCGATCGCCGCCAGGGCCGGCGTTCGTCTGTCGTTTTCGGGCGGCATCGGAGGGACGATCAAGCCACCGGGCATGCCGCTGCCCGGACGACAACGGCACACCCGGTGGCTCAACCCCTACGCACTGTAGGAACCTTCGTCAGGTGACGGGTTGCGCGCAGGCAGCCTGCAACCTGCGTTGCGACCCGCCAACGTGAAGGGAGGCAGGAGGCGGCCCGACGCCATGTAGGCTTCTGACGATGGCCCGCGAAACCGCCGTCCAGCTACAGGGCGAGTTGCAGATCGAGGTGATGAGGGCGCTCTGGCGGCTCGGTCGGGCGGCCAGCGTCGATGATGTCCGCAACGAGCTTCCCGACCGCCAACGCGGCGCCTATACGACCGTGCAGACCGTGCTCAACCGCCTTGCCGAGCGTGGCCTGCTGGTCCGCCAGCGCCAAGGCAAGGCGATCTTCTACGCGACTAAGGTCAGCGAGGGCGACTACTACTCGCGCTCGGTGCAGGAGACCTTGGCGTTGGCCTCCGACGGCGCCCGCCGTACGGCGCTGGCCCACCTAGTCGGCGACATGGGCCCGGGTGAGCTCGACGAGATCGAGGCGCTCGCCCGCGAGGTGGCGGCGAGGCGCGGCGGCAAGAAGTCGAGATGATCGTCCTCGCCGGCCTGCTCCTGCTCGGGACGGCCGTTCCCTATCTTCTTCCCCGCGACGCGCTCACGCCGCTGACGGGTGCCGCGATCTGGTTATCGGTGCTCGTCCTGCGCGCCCTTCTGGTCGTCGTCGGCGCCCTGGTACTCGTCCTCTACCTTCCGGCAACCCAACTCTTCCAACTCACCACCCACTGGTGCATCCACGCGGTCCTCCCCTTCTTCGCGACCCACCTGGGCTTCTCGGGCCATCGGCTCGGGGACGCGGCGACCCTGCTCCCAGGTCTCGTCCTCGGCCTCTCGCTGATCTGGGCCGTGTTCGCCGTCTGGCGCACCGCCCGCACCGTGCGTCGTTGGCTTCACCGCAACTGCCTCGGCGAGGGACCGCGCCAGAGCCTGATCATCGGCGGCCCCGATGTCGTCGTCGTCGCCGCCGGCATCCGCGACGCGAGGATCATCGTCTCCACCGGTGCCCTGGCGAAGCTCGACGAGGGGGAGCTGGCGGCCGGGCTCGGGCACGAGGGAGGCCACAGCGCCCACCGACACCCCTACCTGGCCTTGGCGGGAAGCGTGGCCTTCGCCTTGGCGCGGGTGCTTCCCGG
>JAFDWD010000632.1 GCA_018268695.1 Actinomycetota bacterium | reverse complement strand
GACGTGGCCGGCCGCGGCTTCGTCGTAGCGGACCAGGCCGGGGAAGATCGGCAGGCCGGCGGCGTCGGCCGAGGTCCAGCCGTCGGGGCGCAGGGCGGCGGAGCGGAGGTCCCATTCGACGCCCGCGTCGGCGTCCCAGTGCGGCTTCGGCCGCGTCTTCGGGAAGGCGCGGTAGAGCTCGAAGAGCTTGCAGGTCGAGCGGTCGACGGCGATCACGTGGCGATCGCCGTCGGAGTGGGCGCCGCCCTCGACCGGTGCGTTGGTCGGGATCGGGAAGGGGCCGGGGGAGCTTTCGGATCCGTAGGCGGTGTAGTGGATCGGCAGGCGCTTGGTGCCGGCGCCGACCACGACGTAGGGGAAGCCGTAGGCGCGGGGAGAGCCGAAGTCGGGGTGGATCGCGGTGCCGCCGTGCGAGTCGATGTAGGCGATCACCTTGGCCGAGTCGGCGGCGCGCGGGGCCTTGGCGATGTTCTGGTTCCAGGCCGCCTCGGTGGGGAGCGATGGAGCGCGCGGCGAGAGGGACGCGGGCGGGTCGGGGAAGACGGTGCACGAGCCGAGGTCGGGATAGGGACCGACGGCGCCGGCCGGTCCGGGGATGAAGAAGGTGGCGGCGGCGGCGAGCGCGCCGAGTACGACGGCGAGACGGAGGCCGCTCACGGGAGGTCGGCGTCCGACAGGCCTTCGCGGACGGTGAGCTTGCCGATCGTCAGGTCGTCGACGAGGAGCTCTTCAATTTCGAGCTTTTCGAAGGTCGCTTCGCCCACTTTCATGCTCCGGACCGAGAGGCGGCCGATCGCGAAGCCGCCGACCGCGGCGGCGCCGATGGCGAGCGCGCCGATCGCGAACGCTCCGACCGCCTGGGCGCCCCGGGCCTCGATCGCCGTGGCGCTGGCGCCGCGGGCGACCGCGCCCCGCGCGAGCGCCCCGATTGCCTCGGCGGCCTGGGCCTTGGGACCGGAAACGCCGCGCCAGTTGCGAACCATGCGCCAACCGTACCGTGGTCAGGGTGAGGCGGTGGGGGCGACGGTGGCTTCGATCCCGTCGAGGAGCCATTCGAGACCGGGCTCGAAGCCGGAGTCGGGCGGCACGCCGAAGGGGTGGTTGCCGCGGCGGCCGGTGATCTTCTTGATCAGCGGCAATTCGTCCGCCTCGAGGGCGGCGGCGACCTCGGGGTCGGGGTCGGTGAGGGAGTGGAGCGCCTCCTTGCCCTCGGGGCCGAGCGAATCGAGCATCCGCTGGCGCAGGCGCTGCCGGATGCAGTAGCCGATCACGTAGTCGTCGATCGACATCAGGATCGCGCGGCCGGTCTGCGGCGCGACTTCGAGGCGCACCATGATCCCGACCGACTGCTCGATGTGGCGGAGGCGGTTGATGCGGGCGCGGGGCCGCCGGGAGGCGATGTCGAGGCTCCACGGATGTGCTTCGAGGGCGCCTTTGGTCTTGAAGGCGATCGCCCGGAGCGCCTCGCGCCAGTCGTCGGGGATCGGCTCGGGGATCAGCATCTCGGCGGCGACCGAGTCGCGCATCAGGTCGATCAGCTCGTCCTTGGACTCGACGTGCGTGTACGGCGTCATCGTCGCGACCCCGAGCTCGTCGGCGAGCCGGCGCATCGAGACCGCCTCGACTCCCTCCGCGTCGGCGATCCGGATCGCGGCGGCGACGATCTCCTGGCGGCGGCCCCGGGTCGACTCGACGGACATCGTCCGTACAGTGTACAGTCGTACAGCGTATGGAGGCGATCAAGGTCAGGGAGCTACGCAAATCGTTCGGCGATTTCGAGGCCGTCAAGGGCGTCAGCTTCGAGGTCGCCACGGGCGAGGTCTTCGGCTTCCTCGGTCCCAACGGGGCGGGGAAGACGACGACGATCAACATGCTCTGCACGCTGACCAAGCCGACCTCCGGCCACGCCGAGGT
>JAFDWD010000631.1 GCA_018268695.1 Actinomycetota bacterium | reverse complement strand
CTTCGACTTCCTGGTCCGCACCGAGCGGGTCGGCGGCAACCCGGCCGAGCTCGTCTCCAGCCCGAAGCGCCCGCAGAAGCTGCCGAACGTGATGAGCGGCGAGCAGATGCGCTCGCTGCTCGAGGGAATCCCGGCGCGGACGCCGCTCGAGCTGCGCGACCGGGCGATGTTCGAGCTCGCCTACTCGTGCGGGTTGCGGTGCGAGGAGATCGTCAACCTCGACATCGATTCCTTCGACTTCGAAGAAGACGAGCTGCGGGTGCTCGGCAAGGGCTCCAAGCACCGCCTGCTTCCGGTCGGCGAGCCGGCCCGGCGGGCGCTCGAACGCTATCTCCAGCGCGGCAGGCGGCCGCTGGCCGGGGACCCGCGGGAGCGTGCCCTGTTCCTCTCCAAGAGCGGCCGGCGCCTCTCCAACTCCGACGTGACCCGGCGCCTGCGGATCTGGGTCGCCAACATCTCCTCGCTCGGCGGCGTCTCGCCCCACTCGCTTAGGCATTCTTTTGCAACGCATCTTCTTGAGGGCGGCGCAGATCTGCGTACGATTCAGGAATTGCTGGGCCATTCATCGATCTCCACGACGCAGGTCTACACGCGGGTCGACGCTGCCCGCCTGCGCGACACGTACGCCGACACGCACCCTCGGGCATGAACGAAACCGCCGCTGAAAGTAGGATTTGACCGTGGCGATGGAGACCGGGGTCAAGGAAGTCGAGCTGCGCGAGCTCTGGCGCCGTTACAAGGACCAGGGGGACGCCACTGCCCGCGAGCGCCTGGTGGTCGCCTACTCGCCGATGGTCAAGTTCGTCGCCGGTCGCCTCGGCGCCGGCCTGCCGTCCCACGTCGAGGACGCCGACCTGATCTCCTACGGGCTGGTCGGCCTGATCGGCGCGATCGAGCGCTTCGAGCCGGAGCGCGGGATCAAATTCGAGACCTTCGCGATGACCCGCATCCGCGGGTCGATCATCGACGAACTCCGCTCGCTCGACTGGGTGCCGCGCTCGGTCCGCTCGCGGGCGCGCGAAATCGAACAGGCCCAGGCGAAACTGGAGCACGAGCTGCAGCGGGCGCCGACCGAGGCCGAGCTCGCCGACAAACTCGGGATGACCGAGGCCGAGCTGCAGAACGCGCTGCTCGAGATCGCCAACTCCTCGGTCTATGCGCTCGACGAGCTGTGGACGGTGTCGGACTCCTCCGGCGATCAGGTGAGCCTGCTCGACACGATCGCCGACGACGGCGCCGCCGACCCGCAGGAGGCGCTCGCCTCCAACGAGGTCAAGGACCGGCTGACCGAGGCGATCGGCTCGCTGCCCGAGCGCGAGCAGCTGGTCGTCGCCCTCTACTACTACGAGAACCTGACGCTGCGCGAGATCGGCGAGGTGCTCGGCGTCACCGAGTCGCGCGTATCGCAGCTCCACACCAAGGCCGTGATGCGGCTGAAGTCCCACCTGCAGCAAGGCTGATTTCAGAACGCCCGTTTTCGGTTCCGCATTTTGCGGAAAGGGCGCGGCCGCTGGTAACTTGAGCCGAGTGAGCGGCGAAGACGCCTGTGCGGTCTGCGGACGGACCTTTCTGGTCGGCGAGCAGGTCCATTCCTACGTGTCCCGAGAGGGGCGCCACGAGGTCTGCTCGCTCTGCGCCGAGCGGGCCGCGGACTTCGGCTGGCTGCCCGCCGACCAGGAGGGGGCGGAGGAGGTGCTGCGCGCCGAATCCGAACGGAAGCCGGGCTTCTTCTCCCGCTTCTTCGCGCGCGCCGAGCCGGACGAGGTCGACGAGGATCGGGTCGAGGAGGCACCACCGACCCCGGACCCCGCGCCGCGCCGCGCGGTCCACGAACTGTAGACCGAGCGCTACGACATCGAGGCGGAGTGGCGGGCGGACGCGGTGGAGCCGGACGGGGTGCCGGAGGACGAGGCCATCGACGCCGCCTCGCCGCGCGCCGACCTTGATCCCGACGACGCCGTCCCCCACGGGCACGCCGCCCACCTGATCGCGCCGGACGCGGTCCCGGAGCCCGAGACGTCGCCCGCCCCCGCGGCGCCG
>JAFDWD010000630.1 GCA_018268695.1 Actinomycetota bacterium | reverse complement strand
TCATCGCGGAGGGCTATCTGCCGGCCGGGGTCTCGAACTCGGAAATCGCAGCTGAGGTCCACCGATTTTGGCGGCTCAATGCCGATCGGATCGGTACCGGCGATCCCAACTCGCTGCCTGTCGGAGTGAAGCTCCGGCTGTCCTAGCCGAAGACGAGTAAGTTCGAAATTGCCGCGTGGGTCTCGTCCGGGACGCACGCGGCTTTTCTTTGCTCTGAATCCCGACTCACTCGGTTCTGTTGAGCAGGTATGGCGGCCTTGGGGGCCAGTTCCACCCTTCGCCGCTCTGTCTGTGCAGAAGAGCGATGTCCGTCTCGATCAAACAGCAATCAGCTCCGGTGGTAGAGGCGCCGAACGCCGGAGAGCGCGCGATCCAGAACGTCGAGGACCTCGCCGAGATGCTCCGGGTCCTTGCGGATCCGACCCGGATCCGCCTAATCGATGCGCTCGAGCGCAACGGCCGATCGACGGTCAGCGCACTCACCACCCTGCTGCCCGTCAGCCAGCAGAGCGTCTCGCACCAGCTCTCGATCCTGCGAGGCGCGGGGATCGTCAGTCGCCGCCGGGAAGGCGTCTGGGTCCACTACGAACTCCGGGACTGGACGGGCGCCTGGTTGCTCCATCAGCTTGCCGACGGGTTGCAAGGCTGAATGGCTTCTCGGGCCCCCAGGGGCACATCTCACTTACGCCCGTAGTAGCGACAAACTCAAACCTTCACTGACGGTTCGTGGCTCCTAAAGGTGTTGAACGAGGCTGTGACCGGAAGCGTGACCTCCCTACCGCCCGTGACTGCTGGCGGTCTCAGCCCATACGTCCTCGTAGGACACAAAAGGTGACGAGTACGTTTGTGACCACTCTCTGAGCTCATGCCTCTGTTCTCCCGACAGCCGCCGCAAAGGCGGACACGGAGGACCACGGAGGTGTGGGTCAGGTGTCATTTCCACGTTTTTCACGAGAGCCAGGAAAGGAGGTCGGGTCCCGACCGCTCGGCGCCGCGCTGCGCCCGGTCGGACGGGTCGCCATCTGGGCGGTCCTCGCGGTCCTGCTGATCCGGGGCGGGGCGGCGATCCTCGAATCGCCGGAACG
>JAFDWD010000062.1 GCA_018268695.1 Actinomycetota bacterium | reverse complement strand
GATCGCCAAAGAGAACGAAGGCGTCGAACTTCCGGAAACGCGCATCGTCCCGGTCAACCGCTCCGACGAGTCGGGCACGACCGAAAACTTCACCGACTACCTGTCCAAGGCGGCGCCCTCCGTGTGGAAGCACGAAGTCAGCGGCGAATGGCCGGTGAAGGGTGGCGAAGCCGCCTCCGGTACCTCCGGTGTGATCGAAGCCGTCTCCGCCGGCGAAGGCGCGATCGGCTACGCCGACGAGTCGCAGGCCGGCGAACTCGGTAAAGCGCTGATCCAGGTCGGCACCTCCTGGGCCGAACCGACCCCGGAAGCGGCCGCCAAAGTCCTCGATCTCTCGAAAGAAGATCCGGAACTGGAGAATGGCCAGAAAGACGTCATCGCCTTCGAAATCAACCGTAAACCGGAAGAAGGCGGGGTCTACCCGATCATCCTGGTCTCCTCGCTGATCGGCTGCACCAAATACAAGTCGGCCGACGAAGCGGCCCTGGTGAAGTCGTTCTTCGAATACGCGATCAGCCCGGAAGGGCAGGAACTGGCCGCTGAAGCCGCCGGCTCCGCGCCGCTCTCGAGCGCCCTCACCAAGAAGGTCGAAGCCGCCGTCGGCGCCATCGAATAGGCCCCGGACCTTCGACTGAATCGACACTCTCGTGGCTCATTTCGACACCACGACGAATGCCGGCCAGCTCCTGGCGGCGGCGTCCGGAGGACGCCGCCGCCGGGGCGACCGAATCTTCAGCAACACCGCGGTGATCGCCGCGGTGACGATCCTGGCGCTGCTCGCCGGGGTCGCGATCTTCCTCGTCTCCGAGGGCCTGCCGGCGCTGACCGCGTCGTCCTCGGAACTGCCGAAAGGCGAAAGCTTCATCAGCTACGCCGCGCCGCTCGCCTTCGGCACCTGCCTGGCGGGCGTCCTGGCGATGATCATCGCGGTGCCGCTGGCGGTCGCCGTCGCCCTCTTCATCACCCACATCGCGCCGCCGCGGATCGCCCTCTGGCTCGGCTTCATGGTCGACCTGCTGGCCGCGATCCCGAGCATCATCTACGGCCTCTGGGGCATCTTCGTGCTCGGCCCCGCGGCCGTCCCGGCGATGAAATGGCTGGAAGAAAAGCTCGGCTTCCTGCCGATCTTCGAAGGGCCCGCCTCGATCACCGGCCGCACGATGCTGGTGGTCGGGCTCGTCCTCGCGGT
>JAFDWD010000629.1 GCA_018268695.1 Actinomycetota bacterium | reverse complement strand
GTTCCGCAACGGCCTCTACTACTCCGGCGACAAAGCCTGGCGCGACGGCGACGGCTACCCCTGGTTCGAGGGCCGCGACGACGACGTGATCACCTCCTCCGCCTACCGGATCGGCCCCTTCGAGGTCGAGTCGGCCCTGGTCGAGCACGAGGCGGTGATGGAGGCGGCCGTGGTCGGCAAGGACGACCCGGACCGCACCCAGATCGTCTGCGCGTTCGTCATCCTTGCCGCGGGCCGTGAGGGCAGCCCCGAGCTCGCCAAGGAGCTCCAGGACTTCGCCAAGAACCTCACCGCCCCCTACAAGTACCCGCGGGAGATCCACTTCGTCGACGAGCTGCCGAAGACGATCAGCGGCAAGATCCGCCGCTCCGAGCTGCGCGATCAGCTGCGCACCGGCGCCTTCGACTGAGCCGTTTCGTAGATATCTACAAAGCTCCCCGGAGGCCGATTCGCCGGCTCCGTGAAGCCGTTCTAGCGTGCTCCCAATAGGGAGTGGTTTTCGACAGGACGGAGAGCTTCATGGAATGCGGTCTGCAGTTCATCTTCCAAAACACGCACGACGGCGGGATGTCAGACGCGGAGATGTTCCGTAAGGAGACCGACATCGCGATCCTCGCCGAGGAGGTGGGGATGGACTTCGTCCAGGCCCCCGAGCATCACTTCGATCCTGGCTACGCGATGATGCCCGACAACCTGCAGTGGGCCTGCTACCTGGCCGCGCGGACCAGCCGCATCACGATCGGCACCGGGGCGATCATCCTCCCCTGGTGGACGAGCCCGACCCGGGTCGCGGAGAAGATCGCGATGGCCGAGATCCTGATGGGCGACCGCTTCATGCTCGGCTTCGGCCGCGGGCTGGCGAAAAAGGAGTACGAGGCGTTCGGGGTGCCGATGTCGGAGGCGCGCGAGCGCTTCGACACCGCCTCGGAGATCATCCTCGACGGTCTCAAGACCGGCGTGATGGAGTACGACACGCCCTACTTCTCCCAGTCGCGGATCGAGCTGCATCCGTGGCAGGAGGTCGACTGGCGTGAGCGCGGCTTCAACTCGGTCGCGATGACGCCGGACTCGGGGATCGCCGCGGCGAACATCGGCGGGACGATGATGTCCTTCGTCCAGCTGCCTTGGGACCAGCACCACGAAGGGGTCGAAGCCTGGCGCAACCGCTTCCACGAAGTGCACCCGGGCAAAGATCCCGGGGCGCCGATCTTCTCCGACTTCACCTTCTGCCACGAAGACCCGAAGGTGGCCGAAGAAGTCGCCCGCAAATACCTCTCCAAGTACTACCTGACGGTGATCAAACACTACGACTTCGACGGCTCCCACTGGGGCGACACGAAGGGCTACACCGCCTACCAGGCGGGCGCCGACGCGATCGCCGAGGCGGGCCTCGAGGCGGCCGCCGAGGGCTTCGTCCAGTCGCAGCTCTGGGGCACGCCGGAAGAAATCGTCGAGGGCTGGCGCAAGCGGGTCGAACAGACCGGCGAACTCCGTCCGGCGATGGCCGTCTCCTACGCCGGCATGCCCTTCGACCTGGTCGAAGGCAGCCTCAAGCTGATCGGGGAGAAGGTCGTTCCCGAGCTCCACAAGATCACCGCCAAGCAGGTGGCGACCGCCTGACCGGAGAGAGAGTCGCGAGCGGGGCCGCGGCGGCGGCCCCGCGCTGACTCCATGAGCACCCGCGACCGGATCCGGATGTCGGTGGAGGAGCGCCTGGCGTTCCTCGCCGCCGAGCGGGTGGCGGTCGTCGCCAGCCTCGGGCCGCGGGGCTGGCCCCACTCGATGCCGCTGTGGTTCGTGGTCCGCGAGGGTGAGCTCTGGTCCTGGACCTACGGCTCCTCGCAGAAGGTCAGCAACCTCGAGCGCGATCCGCGGGCGACCGTGCTGGTCGAGGCGGGGGACGGCTACGAGGAGCTGCGCGGGGTGATGGTGGAGGCGGAGGCGGAGATCGAGCGCGAGCCGGGCCGGGTCCTCGCCCTGGGTCGGGAGCTCGGCGAGCGCTACGGCGGGGGAGCGGTCGGCCCCGAGGCCGAGGCGGCGCTCGCGAGGCAGGCACGCAAACGGGTCGCGATCCGCTTCCGCCCGGTGCGCACGGTCAGTTGGGACCACCGCAAGTTGGCGGCGGCGACGAACTCGAAAGGAGACTGAGATGGCGAAGGTGAACGGCGGTGGGCTCGGCGGACGCGAGGTGGTGATCGTGGCGGCGGCACGGACGCCGATCGGCCGCGGCCACCCGGAGAAGGGCATCTACCGCGATCTGCATCCCTCCAACCTGCTCGCCCACGCCTACTCGGCGGTGGTCGAGCGGGCGGGCATCGACCCGGCCGAGGTCGGCAACGTCTTCTCCGGCTGCGTCCAGCAGATCGGCGAGCAGAGCCTCAACATCGCCCGCGACGCCTGGCTCGAGGC
>JAFDWD010000628.1 GCA_018268695.1 Actinomycetota bacterium | reverse complement strand
GTTCGCCTTGTCGCCGAGCTTGTGCTCGTCGAGCTTCGAGCGGACCATGCCGATCGTCAGCATGCCGCCGTAGATGACCGGGGGCATCCCGATCTCGCGCAGCACGTAGGGCAGCGCGCCGACGTGGTCCTCGTGGCCGTGCGTGAGCACGATCGCCTCGATGTCGTCGGAGCGGTCGCGCAGATAGGAAAAGTCGGGCAGGACGAGGTCGATGCCGTGCATCTCCGCCGTCGGGAACATCAGGCCGGTGTCGACGATGACGATGCGGCCATCGAATTCGATGACCGTCATGTTCTTGCCGATCTCGCCGAGGCCGCCCAATGGCAGCACTCGGAGCTTCTTGCTACTTGGCACTGATCAAATCTCTTTCTTTCGGAAGTTGGTTCAGCCGGCGGCGACGGAGAGCCCGATGCCCTCCAGTGCCGCCCGCACCGCCGCCCGTTGTCCGGGGTCGGCGGAGACCAGCGGCAGACGCAGCCGGTCGGCAGCGAGGCCGAGCATCTCGAGCGCGGCCTTCAGCGGGATCGGGTTGGTCGTCACCGACAGCCCCTCGTAGATGGGGGTCAGTTCGGCGTCGATCTCCCGCGCCCGGTTCAAGTCGTTGTCCTGCGCGGCATCCCACATCGCCCGCATCTGGTCGCCGACCACATGGGTGGCGACGCCGATCACACCGGCGCCGCCGAACTCGAGGACGCGCAGGAAGGTGTTGTCGTTGCCGGCGAGGATCTCGAGGCCCTCGATCGGGCCCAGTTCGTCGTCGTTGGCCTGCTTGACCGCGACGATGTTGTCGACCGCGCCCAGCTCGCCGAGCAGCGACACCTCGGCGTTGACGATCACCCGCGAGGGGATGTTGTACATGATCATCGGCAGGTCCGGGACGGCCGCGGCGACGGTTTCGAAGTGCGCCCGGATCCCGGCCGGCGTGGGCTTGTTGTAGTAGGGGACGACGACCAGCGAGGCGTCGGCGCTCGCGTCGGCGGCCATCTTCGTAAGTTCGGAGGAGTGGCGGGTGTCGTTGGTGCCGGTGCCGACCACGATCGGGATGTCGTCCCCGACCTCGTTGCGCACCGCGCGGAGGAGGTCGATCGTCTCTCCGTCGGTCAGGGTCGGGCACTCGCCGGTCGAGCCGGCCAGCACGAGCCCGTGCGAGCCGTGCTCCATCAGGTGGGCGGCGAGGCGGCGCGCGCCCTCGCTGTCGACCGCGCCCGACTCCGCGAACGGGGTCGCCATCGCGGTGAATACTCCTCGCAGCTCCTTCATGGCCCTCAGAGTAGCTTCTCCAGCCCGACGGTGAAGGAGTCCGGCAGGCTTGGCACCTTGCGCACGGCGAGCAGGACGCCGGGCATGAAGGACTGGCGGTCGATCGAGTCGTGGCGGATCGCCAGGGTCTGCCCCGGTCCGCCGAAGATCACTTCCTGGTGGGCGACCAGGCCGGGCAGCCGCACCGAGTGGATCGGCCGGTGGACGTGGCCGCCCGCCGCGTCGATCAGCTCGGCGGTGCGCGCCGCGGTACCCGAGGGGGCGTCCAGCTTCTTGTCGTGGTGGAGCTCGATGATCTCGGTCTCCGGCATGTGCTTGGCGATCGTCTGGGAGACGACCATCATCAGCACGGCGCCGATCGCGAAGTTCGGCGCGACGAAGCAGTTGGCCGACGACGCCTCGGCGGCGGCCTTCGCCGCGTCCAGGTCGAAACCGGTGGTTCCGACGACGACGTGGACGCCCGCCGCCAGGCACTCTTCGACGTTGGTGAGCGCCGTGTCGGGGATCGAGAAGTCGACGACGACGTCGGCGTCGTCGAGCACGTCGGCGAGCGCGACGCCCAGGCTCGGGTCGGCGCGCCCGCTCAGCTCGAGGTCGTCGGCCGCTTCGACGGCTTCGCAGACCGTCGCGCCCATCCGCCCGGCCGCGCCGGAGACGGCGACCTTGGTCATGCCGCGACCAAGGCCTCCGAGACCGGCGCGAGCGCCGCGCGGAAGCGATCTTCGTCGGCGCCGACGCAGGCCGCCGAGAGCTTGTCGGCGGCGTACAGCTCGGCCGCCAGCTCGGTCAGCTGGTCGACCTCGACCGCATCGACTTTCGCCAGCATCTCGTCGAGGTCTTCGATCGGCAGGCCGAAGAGGACCGCGCGGGAGATCCGGGTCATCCGTGCCGCGGTCGACTCGGAGGAGAGGACCAGCCTCCCCTTGACACTCTCCTTGGCCCGGTGGAGCTCCTCCGCCGAGACCGGCTCGGAGCGCAGGCGCCCGAGCTCGCGGCCGATGATCTCGCAGGCCTCCTCGACGTTGTCCTCACGGGTGCCGACGTAGGTTGCGACCAGGCCCTGGTCGGTGAACTGCTCGTTGTAGGAGCCGACCGAGTAGGCGAGGCCGCGCTTCTCCCGCACCTCGCGGAAGAGGCGCGAGGAGGTCGAGCCGCCGAAGATCGAGTCGAGGACGGCCAGCGGGAACCGCCGCTCGTCGTGACGATCGATGCCGGGCGCACCGAAGCAGATGTGGTACTGCTCGGTCTCCTTGCTGAGGAAGCAGAGGCGCGGCGCCTCGGTCAGCGGAGTCGCCGCGGCGACGCCGCCACCATCGGTCGGCGGGTTGACGAACTTTTCCGCCAGGGCGACGATCGCGTCGTGCTCGAGGTGCCCGGCGGCGCCGACGACGATGTTCGCCGCGTTGTAGCGGTCGCCGCGGTAGGCCTCGATGTGGGGGACCGGGACGTTGGCGATGATCTCCGCCTCGCCGAGAACCCGGCGGCCGAGCGGATGCGAGCCGAAGACGGCGTCGGCAAGCACGTCGTGGACCCGGTCCTGCGGCTCGTCGTCATACATCGCGATCTCCTCGATCACGACCTGGCGCTCCGAATCGATTTC
>JAFDWD010000627.1 GCA_018268695.1 Actinomycetota bacterium | reverse complement strand
GGTCGGCGGCGTCGATCCAATCGCTCTCGTCGGCCACCTCCGTGACCTCGCTGAGGATCGGGGCCAGCGAATTCGCGACCACCGTCCAATGGAGGCGACCCTGGACGACATGTTCGAAGAGGAGCTCGGTGACGGCGTCATCGACGGCTTCGTCGGCGAGCGCGGCGAGGAGCATCCGGCGGCGCTCCTCGCCGGCGGCCCCGACGTTGGCGGCCTCTGGGGTCATGGTGTTCATGTGATCTGTCCTCCCGGTCACCTGGTCGTGTTTTTGGCTCTGCATCTGACGTTCAACTCCGTGCCACACGTGTTAGCTCTGGATCGGCCCACCAGTCAAGTCGGCGGCTCGAACACGCGACAAGGCCCCCCGATCGGGCATCCAGACCTCTCCGCCGTCAGGCGCGACCGCCGCGCCGGTCCAGTGGCCGGGTGCTCCCGAGGACCAGCATCAGCCCCCCGACGGCGGCGATGAAGAGCCCTAGGATCCCGCCGCCCAAGATCGCCCCGAGTAGACCGACGAGCACCGCGATCCGACCGGCGAGGCGGAGCAGGAACCCGCCCGCGACGGCGACGACGAGCACCGTGAGGAACGCCAGGGCCAGGGCCGCGACGATCATGCGGCCCGGCTCCTCGGAGGCGCCGCCCGGCCGATGGTCGGCGGCGCCGGGGCGTCGACCGAGGCGGCCTCGTCCTCCTCGATCAGGCAGAGGGCGACCACCTGCCAGTCCTCCTCGGAGGTGCAGTCGAGCATGTCCTCGATCAACGGCCTGAGCTCGTCGCCCAGGCTGACCGGATCCAGCGACCCGTCCGAGCGATGGGTCGCGATCACCTCCTCCAGTCTCGGGCGCACGGCCTGGTGCCGGAGCACACTCAGCGCGTAATCGGTGTTCGGATCACCTGCGGCGACATCGCTCATGGGACGTCACTCCTCTCGTTCGGTTGATCGCCCGCCCGGCCTCCGCCGGCCGGCAGGCCTTGTTCGTGGTCGGCCCCTGGTTCGAGGTGCCGAAAACGCTCTTCTCCCCTTGGCTCGCTCGGGGGTTCATGCGACCAGCCTCAGCCCGGGCTCCGGCGCCTCGATTCGATCGGCAGGCGGCGGCACCTCGGCGATGCGTGGTGCAGCGGTGCTCGCCACCTGAGAGCGGGCGAGTTTGGCCCGGCCGATCTTCGTCAGCTTCCACTCACCCCGGGCACCACCCGCTTCGATCCAGCCCTTCTGCGTGATGCCGATCCAGGCCTTGCCGACCCGCGGTTTCCATCTCGGCTGTCCGCTCGGCAGCCGCTCCAGATCCCGCGTGCCGTGGCGCCCGGCGAACTCCTCGCCGACCGCCTGGACGACCTCGCGCTTCCGCGCCTTTCCGCCCAGCCCGGCCAGCCCTCTCAGGATCGGGACCTCGTAGTCGTCGAGGGCGACCACCTCGGGGAGCGGCGCGTCGACCGCGAGGACCCGTTCCCCGGCGACCAGGGCCTTCAGGCGCCTGCGCTCCTCCTCGCCGCGGGCCATCATGTGGGTGTAGACCTTCAGCGTGAACTTGGGGTCGGTGTGCCCGAGCGCTTCCATCACCGTCCTCGGGTCCTTGCCGATTGCGACGAGGATCGAGGCGAAGGTGTGGCGCAGCTTGTGCGGGGTGATTCCGAGCGGCAGGGGCAGGTGGTCGCGTTCGAGGAGGACCTGGTCGGCCCGGCGCAGGGCGG
>JAFDWD010000626.1 GCA_018268695.1 Actinomycetota bacterium | reverse complement strand
TCGCCGTAGGAGTGGGAGAGGCCTCGCGCAGCGACGCTCACGCTGTTATCCTCGCGTACTCCGCACACTCGACCTAAAAAGTCGAGAAAGTCGAGAAGCAGTTCAGGTGCGGAGCGCGGCAACCAGAAACAGGAACCATGGACCCGGCAATCGTCCTTTTCGGATTCTTCATCGGCCTGCTCGTCGGGATGACCGGCATGGGCGGTGGATCCCTGATGACCCCGCTCCTGATCCTGATCTTCAACACCTCGCCGACCACCGCGATCGGCACCGACATCGTCTACTCGGCGGTCACCAAGATGGTCGGCAGCTGGCGCCACCTGAAGATCGGCAAGGTCAACATGGAGCTGGTCCGCTGGCTCAGCTTCGGCAGCGTCCCGGCGGCGATCGCGGGGGTGATCCTGGTCTCGGTGCTGGAGCAGCACATCTCCGAGGACCGGTTGAACTCGCTGGTCTATGCCGTCCTCGGCGGCACCCTGCTGATGGTCGGCGTGGTGACCTTGACCCGGGCGCTGATCCTGAAGGGGCTGATCGACGAGCGCGAGCGCTTCGAGATCGAGAAACGCCACAAGGTCGCCGCGATCGTCATCGGGGCGACGACCGGCTTCGTCATCGGCATCACCTCGGCCGGCTCGGGGACGGTGATCGCGATCCTGCTGATCGCCATCTACCGGATGACTCCGAAGAGCGTCGTCGGCACCGACATCGTGCATGCGGCGGTACTTCTGACGGCCGCCGGGATTGCCCACATCATCGCCGGCAACGTCGACTTCGGCCTCGCCGGGAACATCCTGATCGGCTCGATCCCGGGCGTGATCATCGGTGCGGCCCTCTCGGACAAGGCCCCGCAGGGCTTCATCCGGATCGCCCTCGGCGTCGTCCTGATGGCCTCCGGCATCGTCACGATCCAGAAGGGCGACGCGACGGTCTGGCCGATCGCGGCGGGCGTCGCGGCGATCCTCCTCGGCGCCGTCCTCTACGCCCCGCACTACATGAACAAACGCTACAAGCGTGAGAAAGAGCGCCTGGCGGCCGGGGCGGAAGACGCGGGTCCCACCACCCAGTCAGCGACCTGAACCGGCTCCGCGCCCGGCCGGTTGTTTTAATTCGTACTTATGCGTGTCTCAGCCAAGGCCGATTACGCCGTCCGCGCCGCCATCGAGCTGGCCGCCGCCGGCGAAGGGGAGCCCGTCAAGGGGGAGCGCCTCGCGACTTCACAGGACATCCCCCTCCAGTTTCTCGAGCACATCCTGCTGGAGCTGAAGCACCAGGGCCTGGTCCGCGCCCGCCGCGGCGCCAAGGGCGGGTACTGGCTGGCCCGGCCCGCCGCCGAGGTGACCGTCGCCGATGTCGTCCGCGCGGTCGAGGGCCCGATCGCGAACGTCCAGTCGATGCCCCCGGAGACGATCGAATACGCGGGTAACGCCGAATCCCTCCGCGAGGTCTGGATCGCCGTCCGCGCCAACATCCGCTCGGTGCTCGAGCAGGTGACCCTCGCCGACCTCGTGTCCGGCGACCTTCCCGGCGAGGTCGAG
>JAFDWD010000625.1 GCA_018268695.1 Actinomycetota bacterium | reverse complement strand
GCTTCGCCGAGGCCGTCGGAGGCGAGCAGCGCCGGGTAGATCCCGCGGGCGAGGGAGCGGACCTCTTCGATGATCTCCTCGACCTCCGGCCCGAGCCCGGCGACCATCTCGGCGCCCCGACTCCCCTCGCCGTCGTCCTGCTCGAGCACTTCTCGCGCCAGCTCCAGCTTCACCCGCAGCGCGACCAGCTGCTGCTGGGCGCCGTCGTGGAGGTCCCGCTCGATCTTGCGGCGGGCGGAGTCCGCGGCGCCCGCCATGCGTTTGCGCGAGGCCGCCACCTCGGCCAGCGAGGTGGCGAGCGCGGCGTCGAGGCGCTGGCGCTCGAGTCCGGCGACGAGGCAGGCGCAGACCGCGTCGAGGAACTCCGGCCGGTCGCGAAAGCCCTCTTCGCAGACCAGGGCGACCCGCAGCCCCGACTCCGCCGTCGCTTCGCAGACGCACGCCCGCGGCGGGGCAAGGGGCCCGGGCACCGGAGCCCCGGAGGCGTCGTGCCAGGGCAGGAGGGAGGGGTCGCCGCCGCCCGGCTCGGGGGGGTCGGCGTAGTAGAGCTCCGCCCGCGGTTCCTCGAGCGACCTCGCGAGCAGGTCGCGCAGTTGGGTCGCGTCGTGGGTTTCCACCAGGCCGATGGTCAGCCGTCGCAGCGCGCTGCCCGAGTAGACCCGCCACTGCAGCAGGCCGAGGAGGAGGCCGACGGCGGTCAGCGGCACGGTCAGCAGCGCCACGAACACGGCGATTTCGGCCGCGGTTCCCTCGACCTCCGCGCGGCGCAGGACGACGTAGACGATCGCCGCGACGAACCGCAGGGCCGCCGCGCCGAGGACCGGTGCCAGCGTCCGGCGCTGGTTGTGGCCGGCGGAGCGGAGGCGCGCGGTGAGGACGGCGGCGACGCCGACGTAGATCGCGATCGCCAGCAGGTCGCGCACCGGCTTGATCAGGTCCGGCACGATCGACGCTTCGGAGCTGCCGACGAGGAAGACGTTCTGCGGGCAGTTCGTGGTGCAGGCCGTGAACGGGGCCGGCAGCGGGAACTGGGCGGTGAACGGGATCGTCGGCATGTAGAGGAGGGCGATCAGGAGCACGCCGCCGATCACGATCCGCCGCGCCCATCGTCCCTCCGGCCGCCCGGTCGGATACGAGAGGAGGGCGTAGGCGAGTAACACCTCGAAGACCCAGCCGGCGATGCGCCCGACGCTGTAGAGCGCCGCCGAGTCGGAGTTGGCGAGGGTGACGAAGAACCAGCAGAGGCCGGTCAGGTAGAGGACCTCGCCGAAGCGGTTCTCGGGGTCCCGATACCAGGCATAGAGGCCGACGCCGAGGAGCGCCGCGATCGTCGCGACCGCGATCCCGACCTGGGCGGTGCGGCCCGAGGCGACCGGGTTGGCGTCGGCGACGGCGGCAGAGATCGCACAGAGGGCCGCCCCGAGGAGGGCGAGCGCGACCAGCCTGCGCCGGGTCAGGCCGGGCATCCGTGGCCCCGCCCGCCTAGCCCTCCGGCAGCTCGCCTCCGCGGTGCTCCTGCCAGAAGGCACGCAGCCAGGCGGGACGCAGGCTCTCCTTGGCGAAGACGCGGTAATCCGCCGAGCCGCCGGTGCGACGCAGCTCGTCGGGGTGCTGGGCGGAGATCAGCGCGACCAGGGTCCGCGGGTGGGCGGAGCGCAGCCGGCGGGTCAGCTCGAAGCCGTCGATCACCGGCATGTTCACGTCGACCAGCACCATGTCGGGCTCGCCCTGGGCGGCCGTCGCCAGCGCCTCTTCGCCGGAGGACGCGCCCCCGGCCCAGGTGAACCCCGGCGTCGCCTCGACCACGGCCCGCGCCGCCTCGAGGAAGCGCGGGTGGTCGTCCACCGCCAAAACGGTCACCGGTCGGGACCTCTCGGTCATCACCGACGAGAGTCGCATCATGGAACGGTCGCCGCCATGCTGCACGCACCCCTACCCGTGGTGGTGGCCTCCTAACTGCGGTACTCGGCCTCGGCAAGGAAGATCAGCGCCGCCGTCACCCGCTTGGAGATCTGGTCGGCCTCCGGGGAGTAGGTCAGGTCGAGTTTCAGGAAGATCGAGTTGATGTGCTTCT
>JAFDWD010000624.1 GCA_018268695.1 Actinomycetota bacterium | reverse complement strand
CGCGCTCGGCGGAGACCTGCCAGGAGACGTCGAACTCGTCGTAGCCCTTGCCGTCGATCAGCTTGAACGCGACCAGCGGCAGCTGCTCCTCGTTCTCGCCGATCAGTTCGAAGTGGCCACAGCGGTCGAGCTTCTCGACCAAGGCCTTGGCGTTCTCCTGCATCGCCTGCATCACGTAGCCATAGCCCTCGCGCCCGTAGCGGATGAAGTTGTAGTACTGGGCGAGGAGCATCGAATCGCCGGTGGAGAAGTTGAGGGTGAAGGTCGCGTCCGTCTCCCCCAGGTAGTTCTCGTAGAAGACGAGGTGCTCGGCGAGGTCGGACTTCTCGCGGAACACGAGCCAGCCGATGCCCGGGTAGACGAGCCCGAACTTGTGCCCGGAGACGTTGATCGAGCGCACCTGCTCGAGCCGGAAGTCCCACTCCGAGTGCGGGTAGAGGAACGGCCAGACGAAGCCGCCGCTCGCCCCGTCGACGTGGATCGGCACGTCATGCCCTTTGTCCGCCTTCAGCTTCACCAGCAGGTCGTTGATGCCGCGGATGTCGTCGGCGTGGCCGGTGAAGGTCGTGCCGAGGACGGCGGCGACGCCGATCGTGTTCTCGTCGATGTGGGGCGCGACGTCGTCGGGGCCGATCGTGTACTTGCCCGGCTGCAGGGGCACCACCCGCTGTTCGACGTCGAAGTAGCGGCAGAACTTTTCCCAGACCACGTGGACGTCGCCGCCGAAGATGAGGTTCGGCTTGTCGACGGATTTGCCCGCGGCTTCCCGTCGTTCCTTCCACTTCCACTTCAGCGAGAGGGCGCCGAGCATGATCGCCTCCGAGGAGCCCTGACAGCGGGCGCCGGTGGTCTCGCCGGGGGCGTTGTAGAGGTCGGCGAGCATGCGGATGCAGCGCTGCTCGATCTCGGCCGAGATCGGATACTCGGCGTGGTCGATGAAGTTCCGGTAGTTGTTCTCGGCGATCAGCTGCTGCGCCTCCGGCTCCATCGAGGTGGTGACGAAGGT
>JAFDWD010000623.1 GCA_018268695.1 Actinomycetota bacterium | reverse complement strand
TCGACCGCCAGACCCGCGCGATCCGCGGCGGCTCCTACCTCTGCCACGCCTCCTACTGCAATCGGTATCGGGTCGCGGCGCGCAGCTTCAACACCCCCGACAGCTCGACCGGCAACATGGGCTTTCGGATCGCCCGCGACCGATAAGTTCCACCGAACGGACTCGGGGGTAGGCGACCCCGATCAAACGACGAGAGGAGAGTCGATGGCCCACCCGACCTTTGAGGACGCCCGCCGTCTCGGTGACTGGCAGCCCCCGCTGGGGGTCGTCTCGGTCTACCTGGCCTTCGACCCGGCCGATCGCGGCGGTGCCTGGCGCACCGAGCTGCGCAACGGTCTCGACGCCCTGCTGGAGGCGGCCAAGGACGCCGACCACGAGCGCCGCGTCGCCCTCCGGGCCGTCGCCAAACGGATCATCGATCGCTACGAAGACGGCGATCACCGGCCGCCGCCACGCGGCGAAGCGGGCTTCGTCGAGGTCGCCGAGAAGGGTGGCGAGGAACTTTGGTGGGGGACCGGGGCGGCGCCGTCGGCGTCCGCCTGCGTCGAGCTCGGCGAGCGCCCGGCGCTGGCGCCGCTGGTCGACCTCGCCTGCCGCGGCGAGGAGCGCGGGATCGCGATCGTCGCGCTGGAGCGCGTCCGCCTGCTGAGCTGGGCCGAAGGGCAGCTGACCGAGCTGGAGGACTGGGAACTGGAGCTGCTGAGCCTCGACTGGCGCGAGCGCAAGGCGCAGAGCGGTGGCTCGGCCCACGGCGTCGCCGCCTCGGGCAAGGACGAATACGGGGATCGCCTCGACCACAACCGCCACAAATTCCTCGGCGAGGCCGGCGCGCTGGTCGGCCGCGAGCTGGAAGAGCGGGGGATCGGGCGGGCGCTCGCCTTCGGCCCGGCGGTCGATCTGGAGAGCTTCGAGCACGGGATGAAGGCGCCGAACGTGAAGCTGGCGGTGGCGGAGAAGGCGGACCTGATCTCGGTCCCGACCGGGCAGTTGCGGGACACCGTGGCCGCGGCGGTCGAGAACGCCGACGCCGAGCGGGAGTCGCGCCTGGTCGCCGCGGTGCTCGAAGAGGTGCGCGGCGGCAGCCGCGGCGCGAGCGGCCCGCAGGACGTCGGCGAGGCGACCGAGGAAGGCCGGGTCGAGCGCCTGGTCATCGGCGCCGGCTTCGACGGCTCCGAGGCGCTGATCCGCGGCGCGCTGAAGGCCAGCTCCAAGGTGACCGTCGTCCACGGCCCGGCCGCCGAGGCGCTCGGCGCGGCGGAAGGCGTCGCCGCGATCCTTAGATACTGAGGGCATTGCGCCGCACGCCACCGTCTGGGCACGCGCCCGACGGCGGAGGTTGCGCCAGGCGCTGGTGGCGGTGCTTTCGGAGGAAGCTCGGGACGGGGCAGCAGTCCTTGGGGCGCTGTCCTGGGCGTGAGGGAGTGCGTCTTTCTCCGAGGGTCCGTGCGTGATCTGCCACATCCGGCCGGGATCGTCGACGAAGAGCGTGGGAACTTCGCACTTCCGCGCGCCTTCGGTCGGTTTCCGTGGACTTCGGTCACGGTTCCACAACGCCCGAAAGCGCGCTTTCGACTTCAGGGCCCCTATGGGGTGCTCGAAGTCGACAGCGCCGAATTCGGTGTTGTGCAACACGCACCGGATCCAGGACTTCCCACGCACTTGCTCACGACTTGCGGGTCTCGTGACGGATCGGTGGTCTGTCGTAAGCCCTTGCGTCCCTTTGCCGCGGCCCCCGTTACTCGCCGATCCGCTGCAGGTGCGTGGTCAGGGAGTCGTCGCGCAGGGCGTGGATCGCGAAGCCGGGCGGGTCGGCGCACATCTGGAGTTTCGGCGCGGTGAAGTCGAGGGCCGCCTGCAGGTAGGTGCTGGGGACGGTGACGACGGCGCGTCCCGCCAGCTCGGCCACGATCGCGCGGTGGACGTGCCCGGCGACGATCCGCGTCACCTGGGGGTGCCGGGCGATCACGTCGGCGAGGGCATCGCGCGACTCCGGCGCCAGGCCGATCCGTTCGAAGGTCGGGATCTCGGTGCGCAGCGGCGGGTGGTGGAGGGCGACGACGGTCGGCTTCCCGGCGTCCTCGGCGAGCGTCGCGTCGAGCCACTCGATCCGCCCACCGTCGAGCGCGCCGCCTTCGGCCCCCGGGATGGTCGAGTCGAGGCAGACCAGGCGCAGCGGCCCGAGGTCGGCCGCGTACGACACCGGCTCCTCGTCCTGCCCGGGCAGTCCGAACTCCTCGCGTAGCGGTTCCCGCAGGTCGTGGTTGCCGGGCAGGACGTTGGGGGTGAGGTCGAGCGGGGCCAGCAGCTCGCGCACCCGCCGGTACTCCGCCGGGGCGCCGTTGTCGGTGAGGTCGCCGGAGATCAGCAGGGCGTCGGGCCGGTCGGGGAGTGCCTGGATCGCCTCGACCGCGCGCCGCAGGCCCTCCTCCGGGTCGGCGCCATTCCACCGCGCCCCGATGTGGGGGTCGGATATCTGCAGCAGCAGGAACGGTGCTCGGTCGTCTTCCATGCGCGGGAGCTTACGCGCGGGCCGGCTTCCGGCGACGGGTTTTAGAGACGACACCTCAGTCCGCTTCACCGCCCACTAATGCTCAATCAGATTTGCGATGGTTGCACGATTCTTCGTAGTAATTTTCGAGTAGGTGAAGGTCGACGGAGCTTCAAAGTCGGGCGGAACGGTGGACGGACACCTGACGGTGGGGCGCCTGCAGCTCACCGACATCTCGAATGCCGCCGTCGCCCTCCATCGAGAGCATTTCGGTCGCGGGCCGGGGGCGGCGAAGACGCACGTCACCGACAACCTCGTGGTCTGCGTCCTCACCGACATCTTCACGCCGCTGGAGCGGACGCTGATCGAGGCGGGGCAGGAGGCGCGGGTGCGGGAGACGCGGGCGATCCACCGCGCCGCCACCGAGGAGATCTACAAGGCGCGGATGGAAGGGGTCCTGGGACGCCCGGTCGAGGCCCACATGAGCACCATCCACGTCGACCCCGACGTGGCGGTCGACATCTTCGTGCTCGGCGGAGGCGGGGCGGACCCCGCCTCCGACGGCGGGCCCTAGGACTCCTCGACCTTGGTCTTGACCAACTCGGTCGCCGCGGCGTAGATCGCCTCGGCGTCGATCTCGGCGGCGCGCAGCAGCTCGGCGGGCTTCGCTGAGCTAGGCATGTACTCGACCGCCATGACCCGGACCGCGGCGTGGGCGCCGTGCTCGGCCAGCGCCGCCAGCACCGCCTCGCCGATCCCGCCCTGCTTCCAGTGGTCCTCGACGGTGACGATCGCGCCGGTCTCCTGCGCCGCCTTGACCAGGGTCTCGGAGTCGATCGGCTTCACCGAGTAGAGGTCGATGACGCGGGCGGAGATACCCTCGCCGGCCAGCCGCTCGGCGGCGGCCAGCGCTTCGTGCAGGGTGATGCCGGCGCCGACCAGGGTCACGTCGGTCCCCTCGAGAACCGTCTTCGAGCCGCCCGCCTGGAATTCCTCGTCCTTGTCGTAGAGCACCGGCGTCGCCGCGCGGGTGGTGCGCATGTAGGAGATGCCGGCGGTGTCGGCCATGATCTCGACCAGGGCCGAGGTCGAGGTCGCGTCGCTCGGGTAGAGGACGGTCGAGCCGTGGATCGCGCGCAGGGACGCGATGTCCTCGAGCGCCATCTGGGACGGGCCGTCCTCGCCGATCGAGACGCCGGCGTGGGAGCCGCAGAGGCGAATGTCGGCGCGGCTGATCGCCGCCATGCGGACGAAGTCGTAGGCCCGCGAGAGGAACGCCGCGAAGGTCGAGGCGAACGGCGTCCAGTGGCGCCGCACCTGGAACCCGACGGCCGAGGCGACCATCTGCTGCTCGGCGATGTAGACCTCGATGAAGCGGTCCGGGAAGGCGTTCTTGAAGTCTTCGGAGTAGGTCGAGTTGCC
>JAFDWD010000622.1 GCA_018268695.1 Actinomycetota bacterium | reverse complement strand
TTCTCCGGCAAGGACCCGTCCAAGGTCGACCGCTCGGCCGCCTACGCGGCCCGCTACGTGGCCAAGAACGTGGTCGCCGCGGAACTCGCGGACCGCTGCGAGGTCCAGGTCGCCTACGCCATCGGCGTCGCCCATCCGGTGTCCCTGATGGTCGAGACCTTCGGCACCGGCAAGCTGTCGGACCAGCGCATCGCCCAGCTTGTGGAAGCCGAGTTCGACATGCGCCCCGGCGCCTTCCGCCAGTACCTCGACCTCCACCGTCCGATCTTCCAGAAGACCGCGGCCTACGGCCACTTCGGCCGCGAGGAGCCCGAGTTCACCTGGGAGAAGACCGACCGCGCCGAGGCCCTGAAGACGGCCGCCGGCGCCGAGGCCGCCACCGCATAACCCGCACCTAGCGGCCTCCCCGGCCCCAGGGAGGGCCCGGAGGGGGAGAAAATCCAGTGCTGCATGCCTTCACCGTGTCATGGCACGGTCAATGCATGCAGCGCGTAGCCGAGCGGCCTGGGAGTTGGCGCGACGGCAGCATGGAGTGCTCACGCGGCGCGATCTGGAGCGGCTCGGGTTCTCGGCGGAGGCGATCGATCACCGCGTTGAGTCCGGGCGCCTGCACCTGGTCTCTCGGGGCCTCTATGTGGTGGGGCGGCCGGAACTCAATCCGCATGGGCGCTGGATGGCGGCCGTTCTGGTGTGCGGGGACGGTGCGATGATCAGCCATCGGAGCGCGGCGGAACTGTGGAGGATCGGCTTCGAGGAAGAGGGACGGATCGATGTCTCAATAAGGCGGCGCAGCATGATCCGGCGGAAGGGGATCAAGGTCCGCGCGCGTCCCTCTCTCGATGCCGGCTGTTCTGTCCTTCGCTTCGGCATCCCCGTCACGCACCCGGTCCAGACCCTGATCGACCTCGCCACGGAACTGAAGCCGCTGCGTCTGGAGCGGTCGGTCAACGAGGCGGACAAGCACGACCTCGTCGACCCGGAGACGCTGCGTCGCGCGCTCGACGCCTACGGCGGCATGCCGGGCGTCCGGACCCTGCGCACGATGCTCGACCGCCACACTTTCCGCCTCTCCGACTCCGACCTCGAGGTCTACTTCCGCCCGCTTGCCCTCGGCGCCGGCCTCCCGATGCCGCTGACGAAACACTGGGTTCTCGGCTACGAAACGGACTTCTGGTTCCCCGACCACGGCCTCGTCGTCGAGACGGACGGGCTGCGCTACCACCGTACGCCGTCCCAACAGGCCCGCATGGCCAAGCGCGACCAGACGCACACCGCCGCGGGCCTTCGCGTCCTCCGCTTCACCCAATGGCAGATCGCCCACGCGCCGGACGAAGTCACCGACGTGCTGCGCCGGATCCGGCTAGTGCTCTAGGCGCTCGGGGCCTGGGCTTCGCCCAGGCCGTGCGGGCCGGCCGAGTTGACGCCGGTCGCCCGGTCCACTTGGTGAACGACCCCGCCGGGGTCGGCCACGCCGTAGAAGATGAAGTCGTAGTCGCCGCTCGCCGCAGTGTCGAAGTCCACGTCGCCGATCTGCATCAGCCGCTGGTAGGCCGACTGGCTGTAGTTGACGTTCTGGACCCGCTCCAGGCGCGTCTCCTGGATCTCCCGCGAGATGATCCCGCGCTTGATGTTGAGGCGGCGGGTGGTGATCGTGTAGGTGGTCGCCCAGCGTTTGAGGAAGCCGACCGCCACGGTCACGGCCAGGACCACGAGGACGACCGCGAAGACCGAGGTGGTGCTCGAAACCAGCTTGGCGATGATCCCGAGGACGATCGCGATCGCGACGCCTTTGAGGTAGAAGCCGAGGATCGCCCGCCAGGACGGGTGCCCCTGGAAGATGATGTTCTCGTCCGCGCTGAGGTCCATGGCCGGCAGCATATTTGCTGCGTCTCCCGGTTTCCATAGGCTCGACTGTCCAATGGCGATCCTCAAGGTCGAGCCGCTGACGACCGCCCGCGCGCTGCGGGGGCCGTTCGACTACCGCCGGCCGGAGGCGATGGAGGAGGTCGGGGTCGGCTCGCTGGTGCGGGTGCCGTTCGGGCCGCGGCGGCTGCTCGGCGTGGTGGTGGAGCTGGCCGAGTCCTCGGACCTGGCGCCGGAGCGGCTCGCCGAGCCGGTCGAGGCGCTCGAGGCGGGTGCCTCGCCAGAGCTGGTCGAGCTCGGCCTCTGGGTGGCCCGCGAGTACTGCTCGACCCCCTCCCGAGGGCTTTCGCTGGTGCTGCCGCCCGGCACGGGGACCGGGCGCTCCGGCCGCACCGTCCGCGCCAAGACCGAGGTGCGGGCGGAGATCACCCCGGCGGGCGAGGCGGCGCTGGAGGGCGGCGAGCGGCTCGGCGTGAAGCAGCGGGCGGTGCTCGAGGCGCTGGTGGAGAGTGGCGAGATGTCGGCGCCGCGGCTGGCCGCCGCGGTCGGCTCGACGGCCGCGATCGTCCGGCGCCTGGCCGAGCGCGGCCTGATCGCGACCCGTGACGCCGGCGTGCGCCGCGCCCCGGCCCCCTCGGGGCTCAAGGCCGCGGTCGAGCCGCCGCGCCTGCTCCCTGAGCAGCAGGCCGCCGTGGACGCGCTCGTGGCGGCGCTCGACGGCGAGATCGACGCGCCGCGCGAGCAGCTCCTCCACGGAGTCACCGGCTCGGGCAAGACCGAGGTCTATCTCGCCGCGGTCGAGGCGGCGCTCGCGCGCGGGCGCGGGGCGATCGTCCTCGTCCCCGAGATCGGCCTCGCCCCGCAGGCCGTCGCCCGCTTCCGCGCTCGCCTCGGCGACCGCTTCGCGGTGCTCCACAGCGCCCTCTCCGACGGCGAACGCTTCGACGAGTGGCAGCGGCTGCGTAGCGGCGAGGCGCAGGTCTGCGTCGGCCCCCGCTCGGCGATCTTCGCGCCCGTCCGGGACCTCGGCCTGGTCGTCATCGACGAGGAGCACGACCCCTCCTACAAGCAGGAGGGCGACCCGACCTACGACGCCCGCGCCGTCGCCCGCCACCGGGCCGCCGAGCGCGGCGCCGTCCTCGTCGCCGGGACCGCGACGCCGCGGCCGGAGACCTGGCTCGAGCTGCCGCGCCTGGAGCTGCCGCGCCGCGTCGACGGCCTGCGCATGCCGCCGGTGAACATCGTCGACATGCGGGAAGCCGACCCACGCTCGGGCCCGCTGCACGCCGACACCTGGACGGCACTGGAGGAGGTCCGCGCGGCCCGTCAGAAGGCGATCGTGATGATCAACCGGCGCGGCTTCGCCCCCTGGCTCACCTGCCGCTCCTGCGGGCACCACTGGAGCTGCCCCAACTGCGACGTCTCGCTGATCGTCCACCGCGAGTCGGGCCGCCTCGTCTGCCACCACTGCGCGCACGTCGAAGCGGCGCCGCGGGCGTGTCCCAAATGCTCCTCGACGACGCTGGCGCGGGCGGGCGCGGGGACGGAGCGGATCGAGGAACTGGTGCGCGAGCGCCTCGCCCCGATGCCGATCTTCCGCCTCGATTCCGACACCACGTCCCAGCGCGGCGCCCACGCCCGGATCCTGGCCGAATTCGGCGAGGCGCCGAGCGCCGTCCTGGTCGGCACCCAGATGGTCGCCAAGGGCCACGACTTCCCCGAGGTGACGCTGAGCGCGATCCTCGACGCCGACGCGACCCTGCGCTTCCCCGACTTCCGCGCCGAGGAGCGGACCTTCGCGAT
>JAFDWD010000621.1 GCA_018268695.1 Actinomycetota bacterium | reverse complement strand
GGCGCGGCGCGGTCGCTGCGCACGGCCGCCATATGGGCGCCGGCGGCGTCCTAGGCGTAGGCGCGCATCGCCGCGGCGGTTTCCCAGACCGAGAAGGTCGAGACGAGGCGCGGGGGGCGGGCCAGGCCGGTCGCGGCGAGGAGGCCAGGGGCGCCGGCGAGCGCCGCCTCGGCGCGGGCGCTGGTGGGGAGGAAGCTGTGGAGCTTGGTGGCGCGGGGACGGCCGAGGGTGAGGACGACGACCGGCTGGTCGTCGACCGGGATCGCCCGCTCCGGCAGTCCGGGCATCTTCGGCCAGGCGCCGAAGACGCGGACCGGGCGCATCCGCACGTGCCAGCCCGAGGCGAAGGGGCCGGCGAGCGCCGGGTCGGCGAGGAAGCGGTCGAGGCGCTCGTCGTCGTCCCAGCTCGCGATCAGGCCGACCTCGGCGAGCGTCGGCTTCGGCAGCACCGCGGGGGAGAGCGGCGCGGTGAGGACGACCTCGGCGTAGGTGAGGCCGGGGACGGCGGTCGGCTCGGGCGCGCCGCGGAGGTAGGCGCGGAGCCCGCGCCGGTTCCCGGTCGCCGCCACGTGCACGGATGCGATCACTGGCCGTCCTCCTCCGTAGCTAACCTAGTGAGCACTAGGTTAGCACCATGACTGCGAAGCAGAACAGCGGCGCACGGCCGCGTCGACGACTCAGCGCCGCGGAGCGACGCGAGCGGATCCTGGCCGCGGCCACCGGCCTGTTCGCCGAACGCGGGTACGCCGACGCGCCGGTCGACACGATCGCGAAGGCCGCCGGGGTGTCGCCGCCGGTCGTCTACGACCACTTCGCCTCGAAGCTGGCGCTGTACGAGGCGGTACTCGACTCGCACTTCGCCAACCTGCGCGCGATCTGGGCGCGGTTCCCGGTCGCCGAGCTCTCGGCCGAGTCGGTCGGGGCCTCCTTCGACGCCTGGTTCGCCTACGTCGAAGCGAACCCCGACGCCGCCCGCGTCCTCTTCCGCGAGCCGACCAACGCCGACGCCGCCGCCGTCCACCGCGCGGCCACCGAGCGCAGCCGCGGCCTCGTCCTGCGGCCGCTGCTCGACAGCCCGGCCGGCACGTCACTCGCCGCGACCGGCCCCGACCTCGAGATGACCTGGGTCGTCCTCCGCGGCGTCCTCCAGGGCCTCGCCCTCTGGTGGGTCGATCACCCCGAGGTCCCGCGCGAGCGCGTCGTCGCCAACGCCTTCGGCGCCCTCTGGAGCGGCTGGGGCGCGGCGCTCGGCAAGAGATCCTGAACGCGCGACGTGTGCCGAGCGTCCCTCGGGTATGTGCCAGCCTAGGAACACGCAAGGAAAGGAAACGAGATGAAGCTTCGCAATGCGCTGTTCGGCGCCGCGCTCGCCCTCGCCGCCCGTGCCGCGCTGCCGCGCCTCCTGCTCCTCAAATTCGCCCCGTCGGTGAAGCAGCTGAACGCCGGGGACCATCGGGCGCTGCTCGACAACTACGCCGACGATTTCGTCCTCCACTTCCACGACGGTCCGCACCGGTGGCGGGGCGACTGGGTCGGCAAGGACGGGATGGACGCCTTCCTGCGGAACTTCACCGCCGCCGGCATCCAGGGCGAGATCAAGGGGATGGCGACCAGCGGGCCGCTCTGGGCGCTGACCATGTGGGTGCGCTTCGACGACCACGCGGACGCGCCGGACGGCACCCGGCTCTACGAGAATTCGACCGTCCTGGTGCTGCGGACCCGTTGGTTCAAGGTGGTCGAGCAGCACGACTTCTACGTCGACACGCAGGAACTCGTCGACTTCGATCGCAAGCTCGGCGAGCGCGGGGTGGAGGCGGTGCCGGCGCCCGGAGCCTGATCCCCACAACTAGTTCGGCCGACGAACCAGTGTTGCTAGGCTGGCTCACAGATGGTTCGACGGTCGAACGAAAATCGCAGGCAGGCGCTTCGCGCGCTGGCGCGGATGGCGCGGCAGCTCGAACGTTCCTCGGGTGGCCTCAACCTCGCCCACTACCGGGTCCTCGCCGCGGTCGCCGACGGTGACGAGCGGGCCTCGCGGGTGGCGGCGCGGCTGGCGCTCGGCAAGCCGACGGTCAGCGCCGCGGTCGAGTCGCTGACCAAGCGCGGGCTGTTGTCGCGGGAGGAGGCCGCCGACGACGGCCGCGCGACGACGCTGGCGCTGACGCCGTCCGGGAGGTTGGCGCTCGCCACGGTCGAGGAGGAGATGCTGGGCCGCCTCGACGATCTCTGCTCGCGCACCGCCGACCCCGACGCGGTGATCGCCGCGCTCGCCCAGCTCGGCGACGCGCTCGACGAGGTCGCCGACGAACGGCTCGCCGCGCGGAAGGCCGGGCGCGCCGCGGGGAAGCAGAGTTGACCGAGCAGGGTTGGCTGCGCCGCCTGCTCGGCTACGTCCTCCGCCACCGCCGCGACGTCGCGGTCTCCTTCGCCGCCGCCGTCCTCGGTGCCGCCTGCCAGGCCGGCGCGCCGCTGCTCGAGCGCCAGATCGTCGACGGCGTCATCGTCGAACGCTCCGAATCGCTCTGGCCCTGGCTGATCGCCCTCGTCATCGTCGCGGCCGGCGCCTTCCTCGCCGCCCACCTGCGTCGCTACCGCGGCGGCAAGGTCGCGCTCGAGGTCCAGTACGACCTCCGCAACGAGATGCAGGCGCACCTCCAGAAGATGGACTTCGCCGCTCTCGACGGGATGCCGACCGGCCAGCTCGTCGCCCGCGCCAGCTCCGACACCACGCTGGTCCAGGGCCTCCTGATGTTCATCCCGATGATGAGCGGCAACCTCCTCCTGATGCTGCTGTCGCTCGGCGTGATGCTGTGGCTCTCGCCGCCGCTGGCGCTGGTCAGCCTGATCATCGCGCCCGCCCTGATCGCGGTCAGCTACCGGATGCGGACGCGCATCTTCCCCGCCACCTGGGACGCCCAGCAGCGCGAAGGCGAGGTGATCGGGATCGTCGACGAGGCCGTCGGTGGGGTGCGCGTGGTGAAGGCCTTCGGCCAGGAACGGCGCGAGCTCGAGCGGGTCGCGGCCGCCTCCGAGGACCTCTACGGCTCACAGATGCGCGCCGTCCGCCTCACCTCCCGCTTCCAGCCGCTGCTGCAGGCGATCCCCTCCCTCGGCCAGGTCGCGATCCTCGCCTTCGGCGGTTGGCTGGCGCTGCACGGGGAGATCAGCCTCGGCACCTTCCTCGCCTTCACCACCTATGTCGGCCAGCTCGTCTCGCCGACGCGCCAGCTCGCCGGGCTGATGGCGATCGGCCAGCAGGCGCGCGCCGGCGTCGAGCGGATCTTCCAGCTGCTGGACCTCGAGCCGGCGGTGGCCGACGCGCCCGACGCGGTCGAGCTCGGCCGGCTGGAGGGCGCGATCGACTTCGACGACGTCCACTTCGGCTACGGCGAGCGGCTCGAGGTGCTCGCCGGCTTCGACCTGCGGGTGAAGGCGGGGGAGCGGGTGGCGATCGTCGGCCCGAGCGGCAGCGGCAAGTCGACCGCGACGCTGCTGGTCTCCCGCTTCTACGAGCCCGACCGCGGGGCGGTGCTGGTCGACGGCCACGACGTGCGCGGGGTGACGCTGCGGAGCCTCCGCTCCCAGGTCGGCGTCGTCTTCGAGGAGGCGTTCCTCTTCAGCGACTCGGTGCGGGCGAACATCGCCTACGGTCGGCCGGGCGCAAGCGACGCCGAGATCGAGGCCGCCGCGCGCGTCGCCCAGGCCCACGGCTTCATCGAGCGCCTTCCGCGCGGCTACGACTCGGTCGTCGGCGAGCGCGGCCTGACCCTCTCCGGCGGCCAGCGCCAGCGGATCGCGCTCGCCCGCGCCGTCCTCCAGGACCCACGGATCCTGATCCTCGACGACGCGACCAGCGCCGTCGACGCGCGCACCGAGGAGGCGATCAACGAGGGCCTGCGCACGGTGCTCGCCGGGCGGACGACGCTGCTCGTCGCCCATCGCCGCTCGACCCTTCATCTCGCCGACCGCGTCGTCGTCCTCGACGAGGGGCGGATCGTCGACGAAGGCACCCACGAGGAGCTGGCCGAGCGCTCCGCCGTCTATCGCGGCCTGCTGACCGGGCTCGACGAGGACGTCGCCGAGGCGGTCGAGGGTCGGGTCGAGGCGCTGAGCGCGCGGGCCGGCGGGACCACGGCGTCGGCTTGGCGCGGTGAGTCGAGCGCGTCGTCCGGGAGCGGCTCCAACGCGGCGGCGGCCCGCTTCGGCGCGGCCGGCCTCGGCACCGCGAACCTCGGCGGCGGCCTCGGCAAACCGGGCGGGGTGCGGGGCGGGGCGATGGGCAAAAGCCTGGCCCCGACGCCGCAACTGCTCACCCAGGTGGCGAAGCTGCGCCCGGTCCGCGACCGCGCCGACGTCGACCTCGACCGCGAGGCCCGCCACGTGCGCGGCTTCACCCTGCGCAAGCTGCTGAGCGAGTTCCGGGCGCCGCTGCTCCTCGGCCTGGTGCTGGTCGTCCTCGACGCGCTCGCCGCGATCGCCGGACCGGTCCTGGTCAAGAACGGCATCGACGAAGGCGTCGCCGCCGGCTCGCAGTCGGCGCTCTTCGTCGCCTCGGCGCTCTTCCTCACGGTCACGCTCGCCGACCTGATCGACGAGGTGGGGGAGACCTTCGTCACCGGCCGCACCGCCCAGCGGGTGATGCTGTCCCTGCGGATCCGGATCTGGGCGCAACTGCAGCGCCTCGGCCTCGACCACTACGAGCGCGAGATGGCGGGCCGGATCATGACCCGGATGACCACCGACGTCGACCAGTTCGAAGCGCTGATCGAGAGCGGCCTGCTCTCCGCCCTGGTCGCCTTCGCCACCTTCTTCGGGGTCGGCGCCGCACTCCTAGTCCTCAATCTGGAGCTCGGCCTGGCGACGCTCTCGGTCGTCATCCCGCTGGCTTTGGCGACGGTCGTCTTCCGCCGCCGCTCGGGCGTCCTCTACGACCAGGCTCGCGACCGGATCGCGATCGTCAACGCCGACTTCCAGGAGAGCCTCTCCGGCGTGCGCGAGGCCCAGGCCGCCGTCCACGAGGCGGAGACCGAGCGTCGCTTCCGTCGCCTCGGCGACGACTACCTCGAGTCGCGCGTCGGCGCCCAGCGGCTGGTCGCCACCTACTTCCCGTTCGTCCAGTTCCTCTCTTCGCTGGCGGACGTGATCGTGCTCGCCGTCGGCGCGCAGATGATCCACGAAGGGCGCCTCACGACCGGCGTCCTGATCGCCTTCATCCTCTACGTCGACATGTTCTTCAGCCCGATCCAGCAGCTGTCCCAGGTGTTCGACTCCTGGCAGCAGACGCGGATCTCGGTGGCCCGGATCGACGAGCTGATGGGGCTGGAGACGACCACCCCGCCGGCCGCGGAACCGGTCGAGCCGGGACGCCTCGCCGGGGCGGTGGCGCTCGCAGGCGTCAGCTTCTCCTACCCCGAGCCGACCGCCGCGCCGAGCGCCGTCGCGGCGGTGCGCGGGCCCGCCGACGTGCGCTTCGGGGCGGCCGAGGACGAACTCCTCGCCGCCAAGGCACCCGAGGCGCTGCGCGACATCGACCTCAAGATCGCCGCGGGGGAGACCGTCGCGCTGGTCGGCGAGACGGGCGCCGGGAAGTCGACGCTGGTGAAGCTCCTCGCCCGCTTCTACGACCCCGACGCGGGCCGTGTCGCGGTCGACGGCCACGACCTCCGCGATCTCGACCTGCCCGCCTACCGCCACCGCCTCGGCTACGTGCCGCAGGAGGCGTTCCTCTTCACCGGCTCGATCCGCGACAACATCGCCTACGGCCGCCCGGAGGCGACCGACGCCGAGGTCGAGGCGGCGGCCCGCGCGGTCGGCGCCCACGACTTCATCGCCTCCCTGCCCGGCGGCTACGGCCACCAGGTCGCCGAGCGCGGCCGCTCCCTCTCGGCCGGCGAGCGCCAGCTGATCGCCCTCGCCCGCGCCGAGCTGGTCGACCCCGCGATCCTCCTCCTCGACGAGGCGACCTCCAACCTCGACCTCGCCAACGAGGCCCGCGTCGTCGCCGCGATGCAGCGCCTCTCCGCCGACCGCACCACGATCGTCATCGCCCACCGCCTCCAGACCGCCCGCACCGCCGACCGCATCGTCCTCCTCGATGCCGGCCGCATCGCCGAGGTCGGCAGTCATCAAGAGCTCCTCGCGAAGGGCGGCCACTACGCCGCGATGTGGCGCGCCTTCGAGGCCCTGAGCGAAGACCGCGCCGCCGCCTAGAAAAAGCCGTTGCGCGGCGGCGGGGTGCCGTTGACGAGGTGGTCGCCGACGGCGGAGGCCTTGAGGAACGTCGGGTTGTGGGTCGAGATCGTGCGAATGTTGCGCCAGTGGCGGTCGAGGTTGGCGGCGGCCTGGGTGGCGGAGGCGCCGCCGGCGTCGAAGAGGGCGGTGGCCGCGCGGGGGGCGAACGAGTCGATCGCGACCTTGGCCTTGGCGGCGGCGAGCTGGGCGGCTTCGGCGAGGTCGGGATCCGGCTTGCCGTCGATGATGGAGGCGCCCGCGGCGTCGATGCGCTCGGCGGCGGCGAGGACGATCGCCTCGGCGGCGAAGGCGTCGGCGGCGATCTCGCCGACCACCTGGAGGACCTGCGGGTCGCCGGTCGGGCTGGCGTCGGCGGCGTGGCTGAAGGAGCGGCGGCGGCGCCGCACCAGGGCGACGGCATCGTTGCGCACGGCGCGGAGGGCGCCGACGGTGACCGCCTGAAGGTAGAGCTGGAGGAATGCCCCCTGGATCCCCGGCGCCTCCGTCAGCTCCTGTTGATTGCCGAGATCGACCATCTCGTCGGGCTCGACGCGCACGTCGTCGAGGCGCGTCGTGCCGGTTCCGGTGAGGCGCTGGCCGAAGCCGTCCCAGTCGTCGAGGATCGAGACGCCCTCGCGGTCGACCGGGATCGTGATCGCGGCGATCCGCTCGTCGGGGGTCGAGGCGTAGATCTGCGTGTAGTCGGAGTAGAGGCTGCCGGTCGAGTAGAACTTCTCGCCGTTCAGGCGGAAGCCGTCGCCGGCCGGGTCCGGGGACAGCAGGGTGTCGAAGCCCATGCCGACCGCGTTCGCGCTCTGCTCGCTAATCGCGTTGCCGAAGACCTTGCCCTCGTTGACGACGGCGGTCCAGCGGGCGCGCCGCGCCGGGTCGGGCTCGTCCAGCAGCCGCTCGACGAAGGAGAAGTGGACGCGCAGGATGTGGGCGACGTTGGAGTCCGCCTCGGCGAGGGCCATCAGCACTTCGAAGAGCTGGCGCAGCGTCGCCCCGCCACCGCCCTCGGCGACCGGCACGCGGATCGCGCCGAGCCGCGCCTCTTTGATCAGGCCGATCTCGTCGAAGGGCGCGACCCGGTCGCGCTCCCGCTCCGACGCGCCCTCGGCGATCTGGTCGAGAAGGCGCTGAAGGGGCTCGGTTCCGGGGAGTGGGTGCTCGCGCAGTGAGGTGGTCGCCATGCGCCCGAGACTAATCTCGATCAGTCAGGTCAAGAAAGAACGGTGGCCGGTTTACCCGGTCGGGGAACGGTTAGGGTCGGAGCAATGGACCAGCGGGTCAGCCTGATCACGCTCGGGGTCGCCGACCTCGCTGCGGCGAAGCGCTTCTACGAGGCGCTCGGCTGGGAGTGCAAGGAGGTCGAGGAGACCGTGTTCGTCCAGGCGGGCGGGTCGGCGGTCGTCCTCTGGGGGCGGGAGAAGCTGGCCGCGGACGCCGGGGTGGAGGACGCGCGCGCCGACGGGTTCGGCGGCATCGCGCTGGCACAGAACGTGCGCTCGCGGGCGGAGGTCGACGCGGTCGTCGCGGCCGCCGAGGCGGCGGGGGCGACGATCACCAAACCGGCGGCGGAGACCTTCTACGGCGGCTATGCGGCGTACTTCGCCGACCTCGACGGCCACCTCTGGGAGGTCGCCCACAACCCCGGCTTCACCTTGCTCGACGACGGCTCGCTCGTCCTCCCGTTCTAGTCCTAGAGCGGATTCTGCGGGCCGACGCCCGCGCCTTCATATGCTCGTCGGACGGGACTCAGTCGCCAAGGAGGCAGGAATGGACAGAAGGAAACTCGGAAGCCAGGGCTTCGAAGTATCGGCCGAGGGACTCGGCTGCATGGGGATGAGCTACGCCTACGGGACGGGCGACGAGGAGGGCGGGATCGCGACGATCCACCGGGCGATCGAGCTCGGCGTCACGCTGCTCGACACCGCTGAGGTATACGGGCCCTACGACAACGAGGAACTGGTCGGACGCGCCGTCGCGGGCCGCCGCGACGAGGTCGAGATCGCGACCAAGTTCGGCTTCGACTTCCAGGGGGAGACGCGCGGGGTCGACGGCAGCCCGGAGAACGCGCGGAAGGTCTGCGACGAATCGCTGCGGCGCCTCGGCACGGATCACATCGACCTCTACTACCAGCACCGGGTCGACCCGGGCGTGCCGATCGAGGAGACCGTCGGCGCGATGGGCGAGCTGGTCGCCGCCGGGAAGGTCCGCTTCATCGGCCTCTCCGAGGCGGCGCCGGAGACGATCCGCCGCGCCCACGCGACCCACCCGTTGACCGCCGTGCAGAGCGAGTACTCGCTGTGGACGCGCGAGCCCGAGGACGAGGTGCTGCCGACCCTGCGCGAGCTGGGCATCGGCTTCGTCCCCTACTCGCCGCTCGGCCGCGGTTTCCTCACCGGCCAGATCCGCTCCCTCGACGACCTCTCCGAGGACGACTGGCGCCGCACCAACCCGCGCTTCCAGGGCGAGGCCTTCGAGGAGAACCTGCGTCTCGCCGACCGCGTGGCGGAGCTCGCCGAGGGCATCGGCGCGACGCCTGCCCAGGTGGCGCTCGCCTGGGTCCTCGCCAAGGGCGACGACCTGGTCCCGATCCCCGGCACCAAAAAGCCGGAGCGCCTGGAAGAGAACACCGCCGCCGCCGACCTCGAGCTGACCGACGCCCAGGTGGCCGAGCTAGACGCCGCGATCTCCCGCGACGACGTGCGGGGCGAACGCTACGACGAGGCCGGGATGACGATGCTGAATAACTAGAGCGGCTGATCCGTCGCGCCTCGCATCCCTCATCCGTCCGCTCTTCACCTTCCGTCCGGCCGGCGAACCTAGACTCGGGCCATGAGCAAGGATTCCTTTCTTTCGCGACGGAAATTCATCGGTGGTCTGGGAGCGGCGACCGGGGCGGCGGCGCTCGGTGGGGCCGGGGCGGTGGAGGCGTTGGCGGCGTCGACGGGCGGGAAAGCCCCGCACCCGCAGACGCCTGCTGAAGCGCTGCGCATCCTCCAGGCCGGGAACACGCGCTACCGGCGCGGGAAGCTCTCGCTGCGGGACTACTCGCCGGTGGGGGAGAGACGGGCGTCGGAACAGAAACCGTTCGCCGCGATCATCACCTGCGCCGACTCGCGGATCTCACCGGAGCTGGTCTTCGACGTCGAACGGGGGAACATCTTCGTCTCGCGGATCGCGGGCAACAGCATCGACACCGGCACGCTCGGCAGCACCGAGTATGGGGTCGCGGTCCTCGGCGTGAAAGTGGTGATGGTGCTCGGCCACAGCGACTGTGGTGCGATCAAGTCGGCGATCGCCGCGGTCACCGAAGGCAAGACCTACCCGAGCTCCAAATACGGCGCGATCGGCGAGGTCCTCGAACCGTTGCTGCCGACGGTGAAGTCGCTGCCCGCGGATGAACGGACGCTCGCGCGCTGCGTCCCCGCCAACGCGATCGCGCAGGCCCAGGACCTCGCCCAACGCGGTCCGATCATCGCCTCGGCGGTGCAGTCCGGGTCGATCCAGGTCGTCGCCGGCGTCTACAACATCGCCAACGGAGCCGTCTCGATCGTTCGCTGAGCGCTCGCGATATCTGGGCAGGGGTCCGAATGGGCCCTCGCAAAAATTCCTTGTTTCAACTACCGAATTTGTGGTAGTAGTTCCCCGACATGGGGGGAGCGGGAACTTCCAACATCTGGAGACCGGTGCGGCGAACGGTGGGATTGTCGGTGGCCGCCTCGGTTCTGCTCCTCCTAGTTTCATGTGCCTCCTGGGCCGGCGTCGCGGATGCGGCGCCGGCCTTTGAAGCTTCCGGCTCGGTCGAACAGGTCTACGCGACCGGCGTGCCGGGTGGCGGCGCGGTGACGCTGCGCGACGGCTCCGGCAACGCGGTCGCCTCGAAGAACGCGGACTCGCTCGGCGGCGTCCTCTTCCGCGAAGTGAAACCGGGGAACGGCTACCGGCTCGAAGTCGGCGGGCAGCAGTCCGAACCGCTGACGGTGCTGACGCGGCGCTCGGCGCCGCCGAACACCTCGATCTACAACCAGAAGATCGAACCGCACGGCTACCAGTACCTGACCGTGCGCGACGGGACGAAGCTGGCGATCGACGTCCATCCGCCGCAGGACGTGCTGACGTTGCTGACCAACCAGATCCCCAACCCCGCCGAAGGCGGCACGCCTGAAACGCCGCAGTTGCCGATCGGGGAAGTCGAAAAAATCCTGAAGGAAATCCCGGGCGTGGGGGAAGTTGCCGGCGGTCTCTCCGAAGTCCTCGGCAAGGTCGGTGAAGGGCTGGGGATCAAGTTGAGCGGCCCGCCGAGACAGAAGCTGCTCCAGCTCCGCAAGGCCGCGCACGGCTCGGCGGTCGAACTTCCCTACATCCCGACCGGTCCGACGCCGACGCTGATCGAGTACGCGGGCTACGGCTACGCCGACCCGGCGGGCCCCGAACACGGCATCTCCCTGATCGCCAACCTGATGGGCTTCACGGTCGTCGACGTGAACATGCGCGGCACCGGCTGCTCCGGCGGCGCCTACGACTTCTTCGAGCCGCTGCAGAGCCTCGACGGCTACGACGTGATCGAGACGATCGCCGCCCAGCCGTGGGTCCTCCACCACGAAGTCGGGATGATGGGGATCAGCTACGGCGGGATCAGCCAGCTCTTCACCGCGGCGACGCAGCCACCGCACCTCGCCGCGATCACGCCGCTCTCGGTGATCGACAACACCCAGACGACGCTCTATCCCGGCGGCATCCTGAACACCGGCTTCGCGCTCGAATGGGCGAAGGAGCGGGTCCACGACGCCGAAGCGGCGGGCCCGACCAGCGGCCAGGCCTACGCCTATAAGCGCGTCCAGGAAGGCGACGAAACCTGCAAGCGCAACCAGGTGCTCCACCCGGAAGCGGTCAACCTCCTGCAGAAGGTCAAAGACAACAGTCACTACGTGCCGAAGGTCGCCGACCCGCTCTCGCCGGTCACTTTCGTCAACAAGATCGACGTGCCGACCTTCATGGCCTGCCAGTGGACCGACGAGCAGACCGGCGGCCACTGTCCCGACCTCGCCGAGCACTTCACCGGCACCCGGAAGAAGTGGTTCACCTTCACCAACGGCACCCACATCGACTCGCTCGACCCGGCGACCTTCAACCGCTGGCTCGACTTCCTCGAGCTGTACGTGGCGAAGCAGCCGCCGCTCGTGGCGGGTGCGGTGATGCACGTCGCGGCGCCGCTCGTCTTCCAGGAAGCGATGGGGATCCCCGGCCTCACCCTGCCGCCCGACCCGATCCAGCTGTTGCCGACCTACGGCTCGGCGCTCGCCGCCTTCGAAGCGCAGAAGCCGATCCGCGTCCTCTTCGACAGCGGCGCCGGTGGCGCGTCACCCGGCCGGCCGTACCCGACCTTCGAAGAATCGTTCAGCGAATTCCCGATCCCGGGGACGCAGGCGAAGGCCTGGTACCTGGCCCCGGGCGGCAACCTGAAGCCGACCAAGACGGCCGGGTCCCACGCCGACGAATTCACCTGGGACGCGCACGCGCTGCCGCTGCAGGACTTCAGCCGACCGACCGACGGGAGCGCCGGCGGCCTCTGGACCGAGACCCCGAGCTACCACTGGGAACAGAGCCCGCCCGGCTCGGCCGTCTCCTACGTGACCGAACCGCTGGGCGAAAACACGACCGTGATCGGCGCGGGAGCGGTGAACCTCTGGGTGCGTTCCTCGACCCCGAACGTCGACCTCCAGGCGACGGTGAGCGAGGTGCGCCCGGACGGTAAGGAGACCTTCGTGCAGAACGGCTGGGTGCGGGCGGACGAGCGCAAGCTCGACGCGGCCAAGTCGACGACGCTCGAGCCGGTCCTCAGCCTGCGCGAATCCGACGTCCAGCCGATGCCCGCGAACGAATTCGTGAAGGTGACGATCCCGCTCTACTACGAGGGCCACGCGTACCGCGCCGGCTCGCGCATCCGGTTGACGATCGCGGCGCCGAACGGCACCCAGCCGATCTGGGACTTCGAAGAAGCCGAACCGGCGGGCAAGGCCCAGGTGGCGATCGCCTACTCGAAGCAGGACCCGTCGAACCTCCTGCTCCCGGTCGTCCCCGGGATCAACGTCCCGAGCGCCCTCCCCCCGTGCCCCGGCCTGCGCGGCGAGCCCTGCCGAGAATACGTCCCGCTGACAAACCGCCCCGCCACCCCCTGACCGCGGTGTTGACGGGCCGAAAACCCGTCAGATAGTCCGGTTTTCGGCCCGTCAACACGGTCGGCCGCCACAATGGTGTCGTGACCGAGACGAGCGACCGCTTCGTCACCGCGCCGCGCGACCCGACCGGGGCGCTGGTCACGGCGGTCGGCTACGAGACGGTCGCCGCGGCGCCGCGCGACCACCGCGGGCTGCCGTCGCCGTTCCTGACCTTCATCGTCACCCTGGACGCGCCGGTCGTGATCGCCGAGGGCAGCGGAGAGCGGGGGTTCGACGTGGTCGTCGCGGGCCTGTCGACCGAGGTTGAGATGGTGAAGATGCCGGAGCGCCAGTGCGGGCTCCAGGCGGCGGTCCACCCGCTGGCGGCGCGACGGCTCTTCGGGATGCCGGCGGGCGAGCTGGCGCGGTTGTCGCTGGAGGGGGAGGACGTGCTCGGCCGCACCGCGCCGCGCCTGCGCGAGCGCCTTGCCGAAGCGTCCGATTGGGACGAGCGCTTCGCGATCTTCGCCACCGAGATCGGCGGTCGTCCTTTGGCCCGCTGGACGGGCCAAAGGACGACCGCGCCCCGGGCGGAGGCGGTGGAGGCGTGGCGGCTGCTGACGGCCTCGCGCGGGCGGATCCGCATCGGGGAGCTCGCCGAACGCATCTTCCTCAGCCGCCGCAGGCTGTCCACCCTCTTCGTAGGCGAGTTCGGGATCACGCCGAAGGAGGCGGCCCGGACGATGCGCTTCACCCACGCCGTGTCGCGGATCGGCCAGGCGGTGCGGGGTGGATCGCTCGACCTCGCCGGGGTCGCCGCCGAGTGCGGCTTCGCCGACCAGTCCCACCTCGACCGCGAGTTCGGCGCCTTCGCCGGCACCTCGCCGAGCGGCTGGATCGCCGAGGAGTTCCCAAATATCCAAGCCGGCGGCCACCGCTACGCGCGAGATTGGGAGGCATGAATGAGACTCCCAACGCACCAAACGTCTGGCCCGCCTTCCGCGCCCGCGACTCACGCGTTCTGATCGACTTCCTCGTCGCGGCCTTCGGCTTCGTCGAGAACGTCGCCTACGAGGAAGATGGGGTGATCCACCACGCCCAGCTCGACTGGCCCGAGGGTGGTGGCGTGATGCTCGGCGACGACCGGCCCGGCACCTCGTGGGCGCGCAAGCCCGGGACCTGCGGCGCCTACATCGTCACCGCCGACCCCGACGCCATCCATGCCCGCGCCGTCGCCGCGGGCGCCGAGATCATCGAAGGCCCGGTCGAGCGCGACTACGGCAGCCGCGACGTGATCGTCCGCGACCCTGAGGGCAACCTCTGGTCCTTCGGCACCTACCCGGGTGCGCCGCGCCTGGTCAATCGGCCGGAGGCGCCGTCGTGGTGAACTTGGCGACGACGAGCATCATCACGAGGACGAACGTCACCCCGTTCGCGGCCGCCACGGCAAGGTCGGACCGGAGGATGCCGTAGGTGAGCCAGGCGGCCGTGCCGACGCTGAAGATCAGCAGCCACGCTGCCGAGAGGTCACCGGCGTGCCGCGTCCGCAGGGTGCGGATCACCTGCGGCAGGAAGCTGAGGGTGGTGCAGGCACCTGCGAACAGTCCGAGAGCGGTCATTCGCCTTGGACTGTCGCAGGTGCCCCCGGGGAACTAGTTCAGGTCGAACCGATCCAGGTCCATGACCTTGGCCCAGGCGGCGACGAAGTCGGAGGCGAACTTCTCCTTCGCGTCGTCGGAGGCGTAGACCTCGGCCAGCGCCCGCAGCTCGGAGTTCGAGCCGAAGACGAGGTCGGCGCGGCTGCCGGTCCACTTCAGGTTGCCGTCGCGGTCACGCGCCTCGAACGTGGTCGAATCGTTCGAGGTCGGCTTCCACACCGTGTCCATCGCGAGCAGGTTGACGAAGAAGTCGTTCGTCAACTGCTCGGGCTTGTCGGTCAGGACGCCGACCTGGGAGCCGCCGGCGTTGGCGCCGAGGACCCGCAGGCCGCCGACCAGCACCGTCATCTCGGGCGCGGTCAGGGTCAGCAGGTTGGCCCGGTCGACCAGCAGGTACTCGCCCGGCAGACGGCCGCCGTCGACCAGGTAGTTGCGGAACCCGTCGGCGGTCGGCTCGAGGTGTTCGAACGAGTCGACCTCGGTCTGATCCTGGGTCGCGTCGGTGCGGCCCGGGGAGAACGGGACCTCGACCGCGAGGCCCGCGTCCTTCGCCGCCTTCTCGACCGCCGCGGAGCCGGCCAGCACGATCAGGTCGGCGAGGGAGACCTGGTGGCCGCCCGCGCCGTTGAAGTCGCCCTGCACCTTCTCCAGCACGGTCAGCACCTGGGCCAGCTCCGACGGATCGTTGACCGCCCAGTCCTTCTGCGGCTCGAGGCGCACGCGGGCACCGTTGGCACCGCCGCGTTTGTCGCCGCCGCGGAAGGTCGAGGCCGAGGCCCAGGCCGCCGAGACCAGCTGCGAGACCGACAGCCCGGAGGCCAGGATCTGCTCCTTCAGGGTCGCGATGTCGGAGGCGTCGATCGGGTCACCGCTCGGCTCCGGCACCGGGTCCTGCCAGATCAGGACCTCCTCCGGGACCTCCGGGCCGAGATACCGCGCCCGCGGGCCCATGTCGCGATGGGTCAGCTTGAACCAGGCGCGGGCGAAAGCGTCGGTCATCTCCTCGGGGTTCTCGAGCCAGCGACGGGAGACCGCCTCGAACTCGGGGTCGAACCGCATCGCCAGATCCGTGGTGAGCATGCGCGGCTTGTGCTTCTTCGCCGGGTCGGCCGCGTCGGGGATGCTCTCCTCGGCGTCCTTGGCGACCCACTGGTTGGCGCCCGCCGGGCTCTGCTCCAGCTCCCACTCGTTCCCGAAGAGGATCTCGAGGAAGCGGTTGTCCCACTTGGTCGGGGTGTCGGTCCAGGTGACCTCGAGGCCCGAGGTGATCGTCGCCGTGCCGCTGCCCGACTCGTAGGAGTTGATCCAGCCGAGGCCCTGGGCCTCGAGCGGCGCTGCCTCCGGCTCCGGCCCGACGTACTTTTCGGGGTCGGCGGCGCCGTGCGTCTTGCCGAAGGCGTGGCCGCCGATGATCAGCGCGGCCGTCTCTTCGACGTTCATCGCCATGCGGCCGAAGGTCTCCTTGATGTCCACCGCCGCGGCGAGCGGCTCGGGGTTGCCCTGCGGGCCCACCGGGTTGACGTAGATGAGGCCCATCTCGGTTGCGCCGAGCGGCTTCTCGAGGACGCGGTTGCCGGTGTGGCGCTCGTCGGTCAGCCAGACTTTCTCCGGGCCCCAGTAGACGTCCTCGTCGGGCTCCCAGACGTCGACGCGGCCGCCGGCGAAGCCGAAGGTCTCGAAGCCCATCGACTCGAGCGCGACGTTGCCGGAGAGGATCAG
>JAFDWD010000620.1 GCA_018268695.1 Actinomycetota bacterium | reverse complement strand
CGCTCCTCTGCGCCGGGCTGATCGGCTACCGGGCGCTGCGGCTGGTCGGCGAGGCGGAGCGGATCGGCTTCTACGGCTTCGGCTCCTCCGCCCACATCCTCTGCCAGGTCGCGGTGCACGAAGGGCGGCGCGTCTTCGCCTTCACCCGCGACGGGGACACCGAGGGGCAGGCGTTCGCGCGGCGGCTCGGCGCCGAGTGGGCGGGCGGGTCCTCGGAGCTGCCGCCGGAGGAGCTCGACGGGGCGATCGTCTTCGCCGCGGTCGGCCCGCTGATGGTGCAGGCGCTGAGGGCGAGCGCCCGCGGCGCCCGGGTGATCAGCGCCGGCATCCACATGTCGGAGATCCCGGCCTTCTCCTACGACCTACTGTGGGAGGAGCGGACCCTCGGATCGGTCGCCAACCTGACCCGCGCCGACGGCGACGACCTGCTGCGCGTGGCGCCCGAAGTCCCGGTCCGCGCCGAGGTGACCACCTATCCGCTGGAGGACGCCCAGCGGGCGTTGGAGGACGCTCGCGCGGGGAAGATCGAGGGCTCCGCGGTCCTGGTCGTGTCCGAGTAGTCGCCTTCCGGGCCGGGTACCTGTCCCTCGCACGGAATCGACGGAAGGGACACATGGCTGACACCCCCAGCAACACCGATGAGGCCAAAGGCCGCGTGAAGGAGGCCACGGGCAAGCTCACGGGCGACAAAGACCTGCAGAACGAGGGCAAGCTCGACCAGGCGGAGGGCAAGCTCAAGGAGGGCGTCGACAACCTCGCCGACAAGGCCCGCAACCTCCTGCACAAAGACAAGCACTGAGGGAGCCGCCCACCGACCCTGCACGCTTGTCTCGCATAGCGAGACAAGCGTGCAGGGTCGTCAGTGCAGGGTTGTCAGCGGAAGAGGTCGGTCTCGCGGGGGCGACGGATTGCTGCGGCGCCGGGGCCGTCCTCGGCGGTGACCCAGCGGCTGAGGCCGCCGACCACGGCCGCCGGGACCGCCGCGGCCTTGTCCCGGACGAGGTCGGCGGCGGCGGCCGCCTCGTCGGCGATCGCGATCTGGGTCGCCATCAGCTCGCGGCCGGTCGCGTCCTCGCGGCCGCGCCAGTCGTCGATCGGCACCAGCCCGGCGCAGCCGATCGCCACCTCGGCCTGGCCGATCCGCCATGCCCGGCCGAAGCTGTCGGCGATCACGACGCCGATCCGCGCCCCCGCGGCCGCGCTGATCTCCGCCCGCAGGCGCCGCGCCGAGGCGTCTGGGTCCTCGGGCAGGAGCACCACCGACTCCGGGTCGCCGACGTTCGAGCTGTCGATCCCGGCGTTGGCGCAGACAAGCCCGTGCTTGGTCTCGACGATAAGCACGCCGCGTTCGGCCCGCACGACCTCGGCGCTCTCCTCGAGGATCAGCTGCACCAGGTTCGGCTCCTTGCCGAGGATCCGCGCCAGCTTGCTCGCTTCGCCGCGAGGGATGACGCTCGAGAGGCGCCGCGTGCGCCCCTCGGCCTTGGAGACGACCTTCTGCGAGATCACGACGACGTCGCCGTCGACCAGTTCCCCGGCGCGCTCCGCGATCATCGCGCCGAGCGGATCGCCGTCGCCGATCTCCGGGATGCCGAGCACGGGTCGCACCCGCACTTCGGCCGCCTCGCCGGCCCCCGAGCTCATATCCCCAGCGCCTTCGCGGTCCGCGTCGCCCCGCCGCCGCTCTCGACCCGCATCGTCAGGGCGACGATGTCGGCCGGCGTGTCGAGGTCCAGTCCCAGGGAGGGCAGCTCCTCGACCCCGAAGGGGATCCCGGCGGCGCGCGCGGCAGCCACGTGGCGGTCCTTGCTGCCCTCGCCGAAGGCCGGCTCGATCGCGTCGGGCGGCGCCAGCACCAGGGCGTTGGTGCCGGTCCCGTGGCGGTCCGGGATGACTGCGACGTAGGGATCCGGGACGCCGGTGAGCATCCGGTCGAGCTCACGCGGATCGAGCAGGGGGCAGTCTCCGGGCAGGAGCGCCACGCATCGCGCCCCGGAGTCCACCGCGGCCCTCACCCCCGCCAGCGCCGCCTCGCTG
>JAFDWD010000061.1 GCA_018268695.1 Actinomycetota bacterium | reverse complement strand
TTCAAGATCACCGGCCTCGTCCTCGTCTTCGTCGCCGCCGGCCTGCTGACCACCGCCGCGCACACCGCCCACGAGGCGGGCTGGATCAACAGCTTCCAGTCCGAAGCGGTGAGCCTGCGCTGGCTGGTCCACCCCGGCACCGTCTCCGAATCGCTGCTGACCGGGATGCTCGGCCTGCGGGCCGCGCCGACCCAGATCGAGGCGTTCGTCTACCTCGCCTACGCGATCCCGATGACGCTCTTCGTCCTCTGGCCGCGCGGCCGCCGCGACCGCAGCCGCGGCACGGAACCGGGTACGGCGACGGCGCAGAACGCGGCCTGACCGTGGCCCTCTCGCGCCGCAAACTGCTTGCCTCGGCAGGGCTCGGCGCCGCCGGCGTCGGCCTCGGTGCGGGCGGCTACCTGGTCGGCCATGACGTCGCCTCGGCGGAAGCCGCCGAGGCGAGCGGCGTCGTCCCCTTCTACGGCGAGCACCAGGCGGGCATCGCGACGCCCGCCCAGGACCGGCTCCACTTCGCCTCCTTCGACCTCGAAACCGAAAGCAAGGCGGAGCTGCGCGAACTGATGGAAGCGTGGTCGCGGGCCGCCCGCGAAATGACCGAAGGCCGGATGATCGGCAGCGAGAACGACAACGTCTACGCGCCGCCCGACGACACCGGCGAGGCGCTGGGTCTCACCGCCGGCAACCTGACCGTGACCTTCGGCTTCGGCCCCGGGATCTTCGACCGCCCCGGCCTCGGCCTCGCCGCGCGGCGCCCGGCCGCGCTGAAGCCGCTGCCGACCCTCCCCGGCGACGAGCTGAACGACCTCGAATCGGACGGCGACATCTGCGTGCAGGCCTGCGCCGACGATCCCCAGGTCGTCTTCCACGCGGTCCGCAACCTCGCCAGGATCGGCCGCGGCACGGTGACCATGCGCTGGTCCCAGCTCGGCTTCGGACGCACCTCGGCGACCAGCCGGGCGCAGGAAACGCCGCGCAACCTCTTCGGGATGAAAGACGGCACCGCCAACATCAAGGCCGAGGACACCGAGGCGATGGACAAGTTCGTCTGGGTCGACCAGGGCCCGGCCTGGATCCGCGGCGGCAGCTATCTGGTGACGCGCCGGATCCGGATGAACCTCGAGGTCTGGGACCGCTCCTCGCTCGGTGACCAGGAGGAAACGATCGGCCGGCAGAAGTACAACGGGGCGCCGCTCGGCGGCAGCGACGAGTTCGAACCGCTGCCGCTGGACGACAAGGACTCGAACGGCGAACCGGTGATCCCGGCGAACTCCCACGTGCGGCTCGCCTCGGCCCAGGAAAACGACGGGCTGCAGATCCTGCGGCGCGGCTACTCCTTCACCGACGGCGTCGACCAGAGCCTCGGCGACCTCGAAGCGGGCCTCTTCTTCATCGCCTTCCAGCGCGATCCGGAAAAGCAGTTCGTCGCCCTACAGCGCAAGCTCGGCGTCAACGACGCGCTGAACGAGTACATCAAGCACGTCGGCAGCGCCGTCTTCGCCGTCCCCGGGGGCGTCGAAAAGGGCGGCTTCGTCGGCGAATCGCTCTTCGCCTGAACCTATTCCGACCGGATCCGTCGGTCTTTGTTAGGGTCCCCTAAGTAGTACCCACCCTGCCCGGGTCCGTGACGAACGAGACGACGTCATGGGCCCGGGCACCCTCGAGCTTCGGCCCACCACTCACCAAGGAGCCAGTCCAGATGAACCGTGTCCCTCTACGTCCCCTGCTCGCGGCGGTCGGCCTCGGCCTTGTCGCGCTGTTCGTGGCGGCCTGCGGGGGGTCGAGCGACAGCACCAGCGCGTCGTCCTCGGACTCGACGCAGCTCACCTTCACCCTCACCGACGCCGGCTGCGAACCGGTGAAGGCGTCCGCCCCGGCCGGCCCGATCGACTTCACCGTCGAAAACGACGGCAGCGGCAAGTACACGGAGCTCGAGATCCTCGACGGGGAAACGATCCTCGGCGAGCGCGAGAACATCATCGAAGGCGCGAAGGGCAGCTTCTCGCTGACCCTCGAAGAAGGCGAATACGCGGTGCGCTGCCAGGAAGCGGGCGGCGAAGGCGAAGGCGTGCTGAAAGTCACCGGACAGGTCGAAACCAGCAAGAGCCCGCAGATCGAAAAGGCGATCGCCGACTACCGCGCCTACCTCGAGGAAAACACCGACGAGCTGACCGCGAAGACGAAGCCGTTCGTGGCGGCCGTGA
>JAFDWD010000619.1 GCA_018268695.1 Actinomycetota bacterium | reverse complement strand
TGGCCTTACTTCGACTCGACGGTAGGTCCATATGTGCAGGTTCCCGTCCTCGATGAAGATGGAGTTCCGACCGGAGAGTCCAAGACGGTAGGTCAGGGAGAGATCAAGGTTCGTGTCTATGGCCCGAACGAAGTCTTCTGGGAGCCCGGACTTACCTTTGACGAGTCACGCTGGCACGGCATCATCCAAGCCCGTGACATGGACGAGGTCATGGAAGCCGATGGGTATCTCGGCGGCGCCCTCGTGGCCGACGCCCGAAAGGCTGAAACCTCAGATCCAGATACGCCGCAGGAACGTCTCGTGTTGGTCACTGAGTACATGGAGCGCCCGACCAAGGCGAGCCCAAGCGGTAAGTGGATCACGATGGCCAACGAAAAGATCATCATGCCCATCCGCGCCTACCCCTGTGTCGATGGGGAAGGCAAGGTGCTCGATGAGCCCGTTCTCCACGAGCTTCACTACAGCGAAGACCCCGACTCGGATCGGAACTCGGGGATCGTACGGCACCTGATCGACCCTCAGCGCCAGTTGAACCATGCGGTCTCGAAGATCGCGGAGTGGGTCGCCCTGATGTTGAACCCGCAGTTGATCGTCCAGAACGGAGCCGTGGTCTCCGGGAAGCTGAATGATGTCCCCGGCGCCATCGTACGTACTGCCGGAGGGGAAGTGACCGTGAAACAGGTTCCCCCGATCCCGCAGGAGTTGTTCCGCCAGAAGGAAGAGGCCATCCTTGACATCACGAGGATCGCCGCCCAGAACAGTATTCCCAACGGAGTCGAATCCGGCGCCGCGATCCAGTACCTATTGGAAAAAGACTCCTCGCGCCGTGCAGGCTTCTATAACAACCTTGCTGACTTCCATTCCAAACTAGCCCGCCACTGCCTCTACCTGGTGCAGCGCCACTACACCGAGGATCGCCTGATCAAGATCAAGGGTCAGGAGGGTACCGAAGTCATCTCTGACTTCCAGGGCTCTCAGCTTCTCGGTGAAGTTGATGTTCGCGTGCAGGCGGGCTCGCTCGAACCGAGAACTCTCCAGTCCATCGAAACGAAAATCATGGGCTATGCGGAACGAGGGTGGATCGCGCCGCACGAAGCGATGGCGGCGATCAATGCCGGTACCACAGAAGACCTCATCCAGTCCTACGAACGTGACATCGCTCGCGCCAACCTGATCATCCAGAAAATCAAGGAAGGCCCCGAAGTCCTCTTCGCGACTCCGGCCCGTCGCCCGTTCTTCGGTGAGGAACCTGGATTCGAAGAATCCGAAAATCCTGAAACCGGAGAAGTCGAAAGAGTATCGAGAGAAACCGTACCCGGATGGATGCCGCGTCCGTTTGATAACACGGCAGTCCAGAAAGACGTTATCTCTGACTGGATGAAAGGTACGGAATATGACGATCTTCCGGCGCCGTCACAAGAGGCACTTAACACCTACTATGACGCGCTGCTTCAGCTTGAAGCCAAGAAGCAGGCTCAGGAACAGCAGGCCCAGACCGAACAGGCAGAGGCTCAGGGTATGGCAAATGCCGCTCGACCTCAGGGCGCCAAGCCTCTTCCGAGTCAGGCACCAATCGGCGGCCCGACCGCCTAGAGGCTTACTTACGCGTGTTCCCGGCCAGGGAACTAATGAAGGCAGCAACATCGCCTTCATCAACTAGCGGATACACCGGAGCACGGTCCCGCAACTAACTCAACCAGATACGCCCCATTCCGTGGCCCTGGTCAACAGTAGGAGAAGTATACGCAGAATGGCTGATGAGCCAAATGTGGCCCCTGATATTCAGGACACGCCAAATCCCGAGGCCCCGGTAACACCGGACACGCCGACACCAGAATCACCTGAGATCGACTACCAGCAGCGCTACGAAGCCCTGCGTCCGGAGTTCGATCAGCGCAACCAGTTCATCGCCGCAGTAGAGGGCCGTCAAGGTCCTGAGGCCCAAGAACAAGCGCTCAGGCAGATCGGAATCGATCTCCAGTCAGATGACCCCGAGCCCGTTGATAGTAGCGATGACTTCTTCGACGTTCCTGACCCTAGTGCCGAAATCGCGCAGCTAAGGAGAGAACTAGCAGAGGACAAGGCACAGGCCGCCCAAGCTCAGGAACACCAAGCAGAGGCGGAATATGTCGAGCAGACGGTTGCCCAGCTAGAGCAGAAGGACAACCTCAACCTGACCGACGATGAGTACAACTACGTCGTCAACTACGGACTCACCCATCGTGATGAATTCGATGGTAGGCCGGACCTAGAGGGAGGACTTGCCGCCCTCAAAGCAGTACAGCAGGCAGGACAGCAGCGATACCTGAAGTCTAAGGAGACGGCTGCACTTGCACCAACAGGTTCCACGGGTGAACCGAACATCAATTTCCGGGACAAAGAGG
>JAFDWD010000618.1 GCA_018268695.1 Actinomycetota bacterium | reverse complement strand
CGACCCGGCTCGGCAGGGCCAGGGGAAGGATGCTGCCGGTCGCAATCGTGGCCGCGGCCGTAGCCGCGATGTTGGTTCTCGCACCGCTCGCTTCCGCCGCGTCCAATCCGATCGCCAAAGGCAGCACCACGCTCACCATCAACAGCGGCTTGAACAACGAGGCCAAGAAGGCCGGCATCAAGATCACCGCCATCAAGCCCGCGACCCTCAAGGGCACCAAGGCGACGTTCGCCGTCACCGGCGGCTCGGTCGAACCGACCACCGGGGCCGGCACGGTCACCCACAGCGGCGGCCTGAAGATCACCTGGGGGAAGAAGTCGATCGCCCTCAAGGCTTTCGAAATCAACACCTCGAAGAAAACCCTGACCGCGACCGCGGGCGGCAAGAAAGTCCAGATCGCGACGCTCGGCGGTATCTCCTCAGCCCGTCTCGGCTTCGGCAACAGCATCAGCGCGAAGAGCGTGAAGCTGACCAAGGCTGGCGCCAACGCGCTGAACAAGGCGCTGACCCCGCCGCCGACCAAGACGAAGGTCAAGGTCAAGAAGAACGGCAAGACCGTCACCAAGACCAAGACCGTCAAGACCCAGCCCGCCTTCAAGGCGAACATGGTCCTTGGCAAGTCGACGACGGAAGTCGAACCGAAGACCGACAACGTCCTGGCGACCGGCACGATGACCTTCGCCGGCGACGCGGGCATCTTCGGCAAGCTGGCCGACGTCGGCGTGAAAGTGGAAACGATCAGCCCCACCAGCGCCAACGGGTCGACCTACAGCTCTGGGATCAGCGGTGGCACCATCTCGCCGCTGGGCACCGAAGGCCAGGTCAACAGCTTCGGCGGCCTCAAGCTGGTGCAGTCGTTCCAGGTGAGCCCGACCGAAACGCTCTCGACCACGATCACCCTCGGGTCGATCGGCGTCGATCTCGCCGCGAAGACCGCCACGGTCGAAGTGAACGGCGAATCGAACGTCACGGTGGAAGGCAAAAAGCCGCTGAACGTCGGCAACCTCGGCCGTAGCTCGATCGCCGATCTGACGATCACCAGCAACTCGCCGAGCCCCGCGACCCGCACGGTCAGCATCGGCGCGACGAGCACGATTCAGCCAGTGGCCGCCGAAGTCCTCGAGGGCTTCGTGAAGGTCTACGAAGGCGCCTACGCGCTGAAAGTCGGCGAAGAACTCAAAAAAGTCGCCGAAAAAGAAGCGGCCGAACTCAAAACCCCGAAAATGAGCGCAGCCGAAATCGAAGCGGCGGCGAAGAAAGCCGGGGCCGAAAAAGTGGCCAACGACCACATCAAAGCGGGCGAATCCCTCGGTTCGTTCTCCTTCGTCGCGACGGGCGAATAGTCCGCCAAGCGACGTAGTTCGAAAAGGGCGGCCTCCGGGCCGCCCTTTTTCGTGGGTGGGACCGGTTCGAAGGGACTAGCTTGCTGCCAGCACGGCCGGCGAGGAAGAGCGTTCGTACTTAGTGGTCATATACCGGACCAGGTACGAACGCACCGAACAATCCCGGCCGAGCGTGGCATCCCGTGCGCGAACCCTCGGAGAAACACCGCACTCCCTCACGTCCTGCTCGGGACGGCCGCAACCGCCCGAGCAACAGAACTAGCTCTAATCCCCGGCGCCGACCAGCCGCTCGACGCCGGACTGATCGATGGTCCTGCGCAGGCCTTCGTCGAGCTTGATCGTCGGTTCCCAGCCGAGGAGGTCGCGGGCGCGGCCGATGTCGGGGCGGCGCTGCTGGGGATCGTCGGTGGGCAGCGCCTCGTAGACGATCTCCGAGCGGGAGTCGGTCACCTCGATCACGGATTTGGCCAATTCGAGCAGCGTGAACTCGTCCGGGTTGCCGATGTTGACCGGCGTGTGGACGTCGGACTCGGCGAGGGCGACGATGCCGCGGATGAGGTCGTCGACGTAACAGAAGCTGCGCGTCTGGGCACCGTCACCGAAGACGGTCAGCGGCCGGTCTTGGAGCGCCTGGCGGAGGAAGGTGGGGATCGCGCGGCCGTCGTGGGGCCGCATGCGAGGCCCGTAGGTGTTGAAGATGCGGACGATCGCGGTGTCGACGCCCTGCTGCCGGTGGTAGGCCATCGTCAGAGCCTCGGCGTAGCGCTTCGCCTCGTCGTAGACGCCGCGCGGGCCGATCGGGTTCACGTGGCCCCAGTAGTCCTCCCGCTGCGGGTGGACCTTCGGGTCGCCGTAGACCTCGGAGGTCGAGGCGATCAGGAAGCGGGCGCGCTTCCACTTGGCCAGGCCGAGGATGTTGTGGGTGCCCTGCGAGCCGACCTTCAGCGTGTGCAGCGGCAGCCGCAGGTAGTCGATCGGGCTGGCCGGCGAGGCCAGGTGATAGACGAAGTCGACCGGCTCGGGCACGTCGACGTACTCGGTGATGTCGGTGTGCCGGAACTCAAAGTTCTGGTCGCGGATGTGCGCGATGTTCTCCAGGGAGCCGGTCTCGAGGTTGTCGAGGCAGAGCACCCGATGCCCCGCGCCGAGGAGCTTCTCGCAGAGGTGTGAGCCGAGGAATCCAGCGCCGCCGGTAACTACGCAGGTCGTCATGGCGCTCGATGCTATCGGCTCGCCTCGGACAGGCCGATCAGCTGCGGATCTGGCGTCTCCAGGTCGATCGATTCTTTGCAAAATGCGGGAGTTTCTCGACCGGAACAGTCGTCCAGAGGGGTAAAACGCGCCCCGTCCAGCCCTTGGCCGGCAGTGTTTGCTGGAGCTAAATAAACCGGACGGGGAGAGTCGAGCTAGTGAGTCTGGGCAGGGGTACGGGGCGCGACGGCGCCGCGGTCGATGTCGCGCTTGAAGGCATGGAGTTGGACGAGGGGGCGTCGCCGCTCGAGGCGGCCGCGCGCAAGCGGGTCGCGGTCGAGACCTTCACCGGCAACGAGGCGGTGCTGCGTCGGACCGCCCAGCGGTACTCGATCTGCGCCGACGACGCCGAGGAAGCGCTGCAGCGTGGCCTCGAGATCCTGCTGAACAAAGCGCCCTCCGAGGACCCGCGGGACCTGATCCGCTGGACCCAGACCGTGGTCAAGCACGAGGCGCTGGCGGTCCGTGCCGAGCGCGAGCGGACCCTCGCGGGGCCCGCCGCCGTCACCCCCGCGCCGGGCCACGAGGACTGGGTCGCGATGCTGCCTGCCGAGGTGGCCGGGCCAGCCGAGCGGGCCGAGCGCCACGAGGCGATCGAGCGCAGCCGCGAGGCGCTGGCGACGCTGAAGCCGCAGGAGGTTCGCACCCTCGGGCTGCTCGCGGAGGGCTACTCCTACCGCGAGATCGCCGAGATCACCGGCTACTCGGCGCGGAAGGTGAATCGCGCGATCGCCGAGGGGCGCGAGCGCTTCCGCCACTTTCTCATCCGCCGCGACGGCGGCGCCCGCTGCGCCGAGCTGGCGCCGCTCCTCTCCGCCTTCGCCGACGAGGAGGCCGAGGCCGCGGACGTCGCCACCCTCCGCGAGCACCTCCGCACCTGTCCCTACTGCCGCTCGACCCTACGCGCCTACCGCGCCGCGCCCGGCGCGGCGGCGGCGCTCCTGCCGATCGTGCCGCCCGCCCGCGGGACCATCGTCGGTCGCCTCCACGATGCCTACGCCGCGGTGGCGACCCGGGTCGGCGGCGGGTCCCCCGGGTCGGAATCGACCGTCGGCGGGCTGGTCGCGGCGGGTGGCACGCGCGGTGCCGGGATGACCGCGCTGGCGAAGGTGCTGGCGCTCTGCGCCGGGACGGTCGGCGGGGCGGCGGCCTGCGTCGCGACCGGGGTCGTCCCGGCGCCGCTGCTGGACCCGCCGGAGCGCCACCCTGCGCCACCCGCCAAGGTCGCCCACCTTCACCGACGGCAGGCCGAGGACCTGGAGACCGAAACGAGCACCTACGAACCGGCGGCGCCGACCGAAACCAACGAAGCCGCGGTCGAACCCGATCCCCAGCCGCAGGAAACGGCCACCTCGGAAGAAGAAGCGGGCCGGCACAACCAGGAACCCGAAGGACGTAAGCCCGATCGCGAAGGGGCGCCGATCGAAGAGGCGATCGCCGAAACCCCACCGACCGAAAGCGGCGCGATCGAATACACGGAAGCGCCGCCACCGGAACCGACGGTGACCGAATCGGCGAGCACCTACTCCGCCCCGTCGTCGTCTTCGAGCAGCGGCGCCTCCGCCTCTTCGTCGAGCGGGACCGCGGCCGGGGAGTTCGGGCCATGAGCGCCGGACGAAGGACCGCGATGGCGGCGCTCGCCGCGGCCGCCGCACTCATCACTGCCGGCCTCCCGGCCCCGGCGGACGCCTCCGACGGGACCACCCTGACCGGCCTTCGCGTCTTCGGTGGCGATGTCTGGCACGCCGAGAACCAGTTCTGGGTCGAATGGGATGCGAATCCACCAACGCCCACCAGGTCGGTGGTCATGTACGCGGTGCGTGGCCCCGGTGGGACGTACCTTTCCGGCTATCCCGAACAGAGCGTCGAGAATCCGACGCGCCAGGTCCTGGTCAGCGTGCCCGCCACCCCGGGCGTCTACCGGTTCGAAGCCTGGGACCACCATCCCGGGGATCTCTTCCCGAACGGCCCCAGAACCTCCGTCCCCCTGTATTTCGACGATGCCCGGCCCGCCGCGGTGGCGGTGTCGGCGCCCGGCTGGGTGGCGGCAGGCTCCGCCGTCCCCGTTCGCGTCGCCGGGTCGACCGGGCCGCCGCCGGCCTCGGGCGTCCAGGGGTACGCGGTCTCGATCGACGGCGCCGCGGGCGCCTCGCCATGCGCGGCGGCCGTCAGCTGCACTCCCGCCGAGATCGACCTCCCCGCGCCCGGCGGCGACACCGTCACCCTGCCCGCCCCGCCGGAAGGCGTGAGCTACGTCCACGCCGTCGCGGTCTCGGGATCGTGGCGGGCATCCGCCCCGACGGCGACGGTGCCGATCGGCGTCGACGGGACGCCGCCGCAGGTGCGGCTCGAAGGCGAGCCCGGCGGCTGGTCCGCGGGGCCGGTGAAGGTGTCAGCGATGGCGAGCGACCCCCTCTCCGGGATGGCGCCCGCGGGGCCCGGAGGACCGACGACCGCGATCGAAATCGACGGTGCCCCGCCGCTGCTGACGCCAGGCGCCTCCGCCGGCGCGACGGTGGCAGGCGAGGGGACGCATCGCGTCGACTACTGGGCACGCGACGCGGTCGGCAACGCGGGCGACGACAGCCTGGCCTTCGCCCGTCCCCGAACGGCGACCGTGCGGATCGACGAAACCGAGCCGGTCGTGCGCTTCGCCACCGGCGACCCGACCGACCCGGAGCGAATCGAGGCGACGGTCGCCGACCGCCCCTCCGGCCCGGCCGGCCGCGGCGAGATCGGGGTGCGCCCGGCCGGGAGCGGCGGCCGCTTCGAACCGCTGCCGACCGAAGCGCAGAGGGGCAGGCTCGTCGCCCGCTGGAGCTCGGACGACTATCCGCGCGGGGACTACGAATTCCGCGCCGTCGGCTACGACCTGGCGGGCAACTCCGCGGCCACGACCTTCAGGGCCGACGGCTCTCCGCTCGTCCTTCGCAACCCGGTGAAGCGGGTCGCCCGCCTCGCCTTCGGCTTCGGCGCCGAGCGCCTGGTGATCCAGCGGTGCGCACGCGCCGACGGCGCCCGGCGCTGCCATCACACCGTCGTCCGCGCCTTCGCCAAGCGCCCGGCGACCCGGGCCCTGCCCTGCTGCCACGGCGCGCTGGTCGGTGGGAGGCTCCGGGACGCCGCGGGCGAGCCGCTGTCCGGAGAGCGCGTCGACGTGGTCGAGACCTTTGCCCGCGGTGCCCGCGAACCGACCCGCGTCACGGCCGTCACCACCGACGCCGAGGGCGCCTTCCGACTCCGACTCGAGCCGGGACCGAGCAGGCAGGTGAGCGCCCGGTTCGCCGGCGATCGCCGGCTCACGCGAGCGGACGGGCGGCGGCTGCGGGCCCGCGTCCGGGCTGGGATCCGCCTGCGCGTCTCGAGGACGCGGGTGCGGGTCGGCGGCGCGCCGGTCATCTTCCGCGGCCGCGTCTTCCACCCAGAAGCGCGGATCCCGCCGACCGGCCTGCCGGTGCAGCTGCAGTTCCGCCTGCCCGGAATCGCCTGGTCGGAGTTCCGCACCCTGCAGACCGACTCGGCCGGCCGCTTCGCCTACCCATACACGTTCAGCGACGACGACAGCGCCGGCGTCCGGTTCCAGTTCCGCGCCTTCGTGCCGGCGACCGGCAACTGGGCGTTCGCCCCGGCGACCTCCCGCCCGGTCGCGGTCACCGGCTGATCCCGTCGTGCGGGGCGCCCACGAAAAAGGCCGCCCCGGCTGACCGGGGCGGCCTGGTGAAGCAGGTGCGCTTGCGACCTAGCGGATGCTCGGCAGCGCGGAAAGCTGGTCGGAGACCTGCTTGACCCGACGCTCGACCTCGGTGCGGCTGGTCTTGATCGTCGACGTGGCGGTTGACGTCACCGCCTGCTGGCGCTTGCGGACGTCGCGCTCGACCCGGGTGCGGGTCTTCCGCGCCTCGGTGGTCGCGCGCTTACGGGCGGTCGTGCCCCGCCTCTCGGTGCGCTTGGCCGCCTGCTCGATCTTGCGGCGGTAGGCCTTCAGCTCTTTCTCGGCCTTGCTGCGGCTGGTCCACGGTTCGACGATGTCGTTCAGGCGGTCGCTCGCCGAGAGGACGACGCCGACCGGGAAGTCGACGGCGGACTCGATGATCGCCTGCGCCTGGTTCTTCTCCGCGACAGCGGTCTTGGTCGCCGCTTTCTTCGTCGCTTTCGCGGTTTTAGCGGCCGGTTTCTTCGCTTCCGTGGTGGAGCGTTTGGCCTGGGTTTTGGCTTTGGAAGTGCCGTTGCTGCTAGTGCTGTCTGCCATGAAAGACGTACCCCTCTTGGTCTAGTCGGATGGCTCGGGCGGCGCCGAGTCTAGCGAACATATGTTCTTTACGAACACACGTTCTTAAACGTCGGTCGGAGTTTGGTTACACATCCAGGGGTTGGGCGGACGTTGTGCCGGCGGGGGCGGCCGTCCGAGGGCGGTGTCCTGGGCGTCTCATGGAGGTCCTGGCAGGCTATGACTATCCGGTCCGTGGCGTCTCCCGCACGTCTCCCGGGACGGCGTCGGACTTCCGACACTCCTTCATACCCCGGCCGTCTCGGCCACGGCCATAGCCAGCCCCTGCACGCTTGTCTCGCATAGCGAGACAAGCGTGCAGGGGCGTGGCCGAGACGGCCGTGTTTGCCGCGACGCCCTGCGTCCCTTTACCTCGGGCGCCGCAGCCCCGCCCCGAGCCCTAAGCCGACTGCGCCGCGCGGACCGCGGCCAACGCCGCCTCGTCCCGGGCCGCCGTCATCGGGTAGCGGGCGCTCAGGCCCAGGGGGGCGTCGGTGAGGTCGCCGTCGCCGAAGGCGACGGCTCCTCCTGCCTCGCGGACGATCAGCTGGGCGGCGGCGGCGTCGACCGAGCGGCACGGGCGGAGGCTGAGGAAGGCGTCGAAGCGGCCGGCGGCGACGTAGGCGGCGGTGATGGCGATCGAGCCGACGACGCGGAGGCGGTAGGCGTTGCCGGAGAGGGACTGGAGGGCCGGGATGGTCCAGTCGGGCTCGGCGGACTCGAGGCCGACGACTTCGAGGCGGCCGTTGCCGGCCGAGACCTGGGCCGCACGGCCACCGACCGAGGCACCGTCGCCGCGGGTCGCCGTGAACTCCTCGTCGGCGCCGAAATCGTGGACGAAGCCGAAGCGGACGTCGGCCATCGAGTCGCCCTCGGCGACCGCGATCGAGAGGCTGTGGGAGGGGATCGTGCGGCGGGCGTTCAGCGAGCCGTCGATCGGGTCGATCACGACCCGGGCCGCGCCGCCCTCGCCGAAGACGACCTCGCCGCGCTCCTCGGAGACGGCGACGAAGGAGGCCCCTTCGGCGCCGAGCTTCTCCAGCTCGGCGAAGACCTCGTCCTCGCATTCGCGGTCGATGATCAGGGTGTGGTCGCCGCCCTCGCCGACCCCCTCGTAGTGGGTGCGTTCCTCGCTCGTCACCACACGGTCGAAGATGCGGCGCTGCGCCGCGACGATACGGCGACAGATTCCCGGCCAATCGGCGGAGTAGACGTCCATGGGCCGGACTCTACGTGGCTCGTCCGGTGACGGGCGCGCAGCTCTGGCGCAGCAATCGTCGTGACCGGCAAGGACGCAGACCCGAAGGCGTGGCAGAGCCACGTCGAGCGGTCGAGGACGCCGCTGGGCGCGGCGAGGGCCAGCCAGCGATGGGCGGACGTTGCTGGACGAGCCACCTGGAGAGGTAGCTTTGGACGATGCATCAGATCGACCTGTCGGTAGAGGGAGAGACGGGCGGGCGGGAAAGCGCGGCCGCGCACCGTGATGGCCCCCTGCTGGTGCTCGGCGCGGCCGGGACCGGCAAGAGCGAGCTGCTGGCGCGGCGGCTCGCCGACCTGGCGGCGGCCGGAACTCCCCCCGATCGGGTACTGATGATCGGCGCCCGGCGGGCGACGGCGCGGCGGCTGCGCGATCGCTGCGAGGCGCTGCTCGACGGCCCCTACGAGGAGCTTTGGGTCGGCGACTGGGACGAGATCGGCGAGCGACTGCTGCGCGAGCACGCCGAGGCGGCGGGACTCGATCCGTTCTTCGACGTGCTCGGACGGGCGGAGCGGCTGGCGGTCCTCCTCGACCGCTTCGACTCGCTGCCGCTACGCCGGCACGAGATCCGCGGCAACCCGGCCGGGCTCCTGGCCCGGCTGCTGTGCCGGATCGACTCGCTGAAGGCGCAGCGGATCGGGCCGACGACGCTCGCCGAGCTGGCCGAACGCCAGGCCGAAGAGGCGGCGAGCGAGGCCGAGCACGAGACGGCGCGGCGGGAGGGCGAGTTCGCCGAGCTGTACTCGACCCACGACCGGATCCTGGCCGAGACGGGCAGCCTCGACCGCGGCGACGTCTTCCTCGCCCTCGACTGCCTGCTGGTCGAACGACCCGACGTTCGCGCCGCGATCGCGAAGCGCTTCGCCTACGTGATGGTCGACGAGCTGGAGGAGTCGACGCCGGCGCAGCGGGCGTTGCTCGAGGGCTTGGCGGCCGACAACCCGAACCAGTTGTTCGTGCTGGAGGCCGAGAGCGAGGGTGGGCTGGAGAGCTGGTACCGCGACCTCCACCCCGGCGGCGACGCCGTCGTCCTCGAGAAGCGCTTTCGCGAGCCTAAGCTCCGCTTCTGGAAGTGCGCCAACGAGCGGGCGCAGGCGCAGGCGACGGCGCGCGAGGTCGAGCACCTGCTCGCCGGTGGGACCCGCGCCGACGACATCTGCGTGCTGCTCGCCGACCCGGCTCGCGAAGGCGGCGCGGTTGCCGCGGCGATGGAGGAGCGCGGCATCCCCTTCCACCTCGCCGGGCCGACGGCGCTCTTCCAACGCGCCGAGGTGCGCGACGCGATCGCCTGGCTGCGCGTCCTCGCCGACCCCGACGACTCCGCCGCCGCGGCCCGCGCGCTGACCCGCCCGCCGGTCGAGCTGCGCCCCGGGGACCTGGCGCGGCTGACGACGATCGCGCGCCGGCGCAAGCTCGACATGGTCGCCGGGTGCGAGGCGGCGCTCGACAGTCCCCAGTTCCAACCCGAGGCGCGCGAGCGCATCCAGACCTTCCTGAAGCTCTACAACAACGCCGCCGGGGCGATG
>JAFDWD010000617.1 GCA_018268695.1 Actinomycetota bacterium | reverse complement strand
GCTCAAGTTCACCGGCGTGAGCGTCGTCACCCCGTCGACCTGCTCGACGCCATCGCCCCTCGAATCCAAAGCGCTCAAGCTCGAAGCCGACTACATGGAAGGCGAAAGCGCGATGGTCAAGTTCGTGCCGGCCGCCGGTGAAACCAACGGGTTCGCGACGCTCACCCTGAGCGGGACGAGCTGCGCGATAGCGGGTAACTACACCCCGAAAGGCACGATCTTCGGCAAAGCCGAAAACAAAACAGGGGTCATGAGGACGAGCCAGAACGTCAGCTTCAGCGAAAGCATCAACGCGGCCGCTGGCGGTACGTTCAAACTCGGCGAAGAAAAAGCGGTGCTCACCGCGACCGACGAGTTCAAAGCCGGTGGCAAGTTCTTCGGGATCAAATAGGCCCGGAGAGAAGCCGCGCCGGCTGGCCCGGCCTTGCGCTGATCGGTATCTACGGCTTCGGCGGGACCTGGGGCTCGCCGAGGCCGTAGGTCTCATACGCCCCGAACCTCGCGAAGGTCTTGTGGGTCGGGCCGTGGTAGTCGGAGCTCGCGGTGGGGATCAGGTCGAGCTCGGCGCAGAGGTCCAGCAGGTGTTTCGTCTGGGCCTCGGAGTGGGTGGGGTAGAAGGTCTCGATGCCGTCGGGATTCAGGGAGCGGATCAGGTCGTCGACCTCGCTCGGCTCGGAGATGTCCCAGTAGGGGTGGGCGATGACGGCGATGCCGCCGGCTGCGTGGATGAGGTCGATGGCCTGGGCGGCGTTCGGCCAGCGGCGGGGGACGAAGGCTTTGGCGCCGGGGACGAGGTACTCCTCGAAGAAGGGGCCGAGGTCACCGGTGGCGCCGGCGGCCTTGGCGATGTGGGGGCGGCCGATCGAGTCGGCGCCGCCGGCCTCGCGGATCGCATCGTCGAGGGTCAGGTCGAAGCCGAAGGAGCGGAGGTTCTCGACGATCTCCCCGGCGCGGGCGCGGCGCTCGTCCTGGGCGCGGTCGCAGGTGGGCTCGATCTTCGCCAGGTCGACCCAGTAGCCGCAGATGTGGAGGTCTTCGGCGTACTCGTGGACGCAGGACATCTCCACCGCGGGGACGATCTCGACGCCGTGCTCGCGCCCGGCCTCTTCGGCCTCGGGGACCCCGGCAACCGAGTCGTGATCGGAGAGGGCGAGCGTCGTGACCCCGGCCTTCGCCGCTTCGGCGACGACATCGCCGGGAGCGAGCTGGCCGTCGGAATGGGTGGAGTGGCTCTGCAGCTCGATGAGTGGCATCGGCGCAGCCTAACGAGGGTTTGGACCCAGCCACCCTCGTGCGCCGCAGATAAATAGACTGCGCCGCCGATGTTCAAGAAAGTCCTGATCGCCAACCGCGGGGAGATCTCGATCCGCGTCGCGCGGACCCTGCGCGAGATGGGAATCGCATCGGTCGCCGTCTACTCGGAGATCGATCGCGACGCGCCGCACGTGCGCGAGGCCGACGAGGCGTTCCTGCTCGGTCCGGCCGTCCCGGCGGAGAGCTACCTGAACATCGCGAAGATCATCGAGGTCGCCAAGGAGGCCGGTGCCGAAGGGATCCACCCCGGCTACGGCTTCCTCGCCGAGAACGCCGACATGGCGCGCGCCTGCGCGGAGTTCGGGATCATCTGGATCGGGCCGCCGCCGGAGGCGATCGAAGCGATGGGATCGAAGACCCGGGCGCGCGAGATCATGGCCGAGGCGGGCGTGCCGATCGTCCCCGGCTCGACCGAGGTCGCGCCGGATCTGGAGGCGGCGCGCAAGCAGGCCGACGAGGCCGGCTACCCGGTCGCCTGCAAGGCGGCGGGCGGCGGAGGCGGCAAGGGCTTCCGCGTCGCGATGACGCCGGATGACCTGCAGGAGGCGTTCGAGGGCTCGGCTCGCGAAGGCGAGAAGTTCTTCGGCGATTCGCGCGTCTACATCGAGCGTTATCTGGAGGACCCGCGCCACGTCGAGGTCCAGGTGCTGGCCGACTCGCACGGCAACGTGATCCACGTCGGCGAGCGCGACTGCTCGATCCAGCGCCGTCACCAGAAGGTGATCGAGGAGGCCCCGGGCCCGCACGTCGACGAGGAGATGCGCGAGCGGATCGGCAAGATCTCCACCGACGCGGCCGCCGCCGTCGGCTACCGGGGCGCGGGCACGATCGAGGGCATGCAGGTCGGCGACGAGTACTTCTTCCTCGAGATGAAGACCCGCGTCCAGGTCGAGCACTGCGTGGCCG
>JAFDWD010000616.1 GCA_018268695.1 Actinomycetota bacterium | reverse complement strand
GGTGACCGGCGGCACGCCCATCACCTCGAGCGCGTCGATCTCGTCGGAGATCCGCATCGCGCCGAGCTCGGCGACGATCCCGGTCCCGACCTTCGCCGAGAGCATGTAGCCGAAGGCGTACGGGAGGATCTCGCGCAGGTCGCACCAGGCAGAGAAGACACCGGCGTAGGCGGGCGCGCCGTTGGCCCGCAGCAGGTAGGCGCCCTCGATCCCGCACTGGAGGCCGAGCACGAAGACGAGGCCCCAGATCACCAGCGCCGAGCCGAGGATCAGGATCCCGGCCTGCCGCAGCGCCTCGCCGAAGAAGCGCAGGACGCGGCCCGAGTAGACGATCCCCATGACCCGGCCGCCGAAGCGGGCGATCTCGCCGAGCGAGTCGAGCCAGCCGCGCGGGACCTCGAGCCAGGCGTTCATCGGACCGGGCCCCTCATCGGATCGTCTGCAATTCGGGGTTGGTCGCCAGCAGCGTCTGGGTGAAGACGTAGTTGAAGGCGAAGAAGGCCAGGAACGAGATCACGACCGCCTCGTTCACCGCGCGGCCGACGCCGGCGGCGCCGCCCGAGGCGGTCATGCCTTTGTAACAGCAGACGATCGCGATGATCGCGCCGAAGAGCGTGCACTTGAGCACCGATCCCCACAGATCCGTGACCGAAGCCTGCTCGAACAGCGTCGCGAAGAAGCCGCCGAGCGACTGGTGGTAGAGGATCTCGGTGAGGATCCCGCCGGAGAGGCCGGCGACGATGGCGAAGATGTCGAGCAGCCCGGTGACCAGCATCAGGGCGAGGAAGCGCGGCACGACGAGGTTCTTGATCGGGTCGACTCCCAGCACCTGCAGGGCGTCGAGCTCCTCGCGGATCTTGCGGGCGCCGAGGTCGGCGGTGATCGCGGTGCCGGCGATCCCGGCCACGCAGACGCCGGTGACGAAGGGGCCGATTTCTCGGATCGCGGCGAGGACGAAGAAGCCGCCCAGCCGGTCGAGCGCGCCGAACAGGGTCAGGAAGTTCGCGGCCTGGAGTCCCGGCGCGCCGAAGTTGATCGCCACGGTCGAGATCAGCAGCGGGAACCAGCAGAGCTGCAGGGCAAAGAGGAACTGGCCGATGAACTCCTCGCCGTAGGGATAGGGCGGGCGGACCGCCGAAGCGATCGTGCGGCCGGTCAGGAGAACGAGCTCCCCCACCTGTTCGAACACCGACTTGGCGGGCAGGAACG
>JAFDWD010000615.1 GCA_018268695.1 Actinomycetota bacterium | reverse complement strand
GCTCGGGCTCGGCGCAGAGCTGGTCGGGGCGGCGGGCTCACGCACCCGCGTGCTGGCGGTCGGCGATCCACCCAGCCGAGCTCCGGCCCAACTGGTCAAGGACTCCCCCGACCCGGCGGGGACGATCTTCGACTTCCTCGACCAGCGGGGGCTGGTCTGATGAGGGCGGCGATCTTTGTCGAGCGCCATGGCGGGAAGCCGACGGAGGCTTCGCTGGCGGCGATCTCGGCCGGCCGCAAGGCAGGCGCCCAGGTCGAGACGATCCTGTGCGGCGACAACGTGACCGCAGGCGAGGTCGAGGCGATGGGTGCGCTCGGCATCGAGGTGGTGCACGTGATCGAGCACCCGCGTCTCGCCGAACCGCTTCCCCAACCTCACGTCGACGCCCTGTGCGCCCTCGACGCCGAGCAGCGGTTCGACCTTCTGCTGTTCTCCAACTCGACGCTCTGTGCCGACCTTGCCGCGGCGGTGGCGGTGAGGACCGATGCCGGGATCAATTGGGACCTGATCGACCTGAGGGTGGAGGGCGAGGACCTGATCGGGACGCAGCCGATACACGGCGATTCGGCCCTTGCGGAGGTCGGTTGGATCGGCGAATCGCGAGTCGCCCTGCTGCGGACCGGCGCCTTCGATCCGCCACCGCCGGGCCCCCCGCGACGCCCCGAGGTCCGCCGGACCACGGTCACGATCGACGACCGCTCCTGCCGGGTCGAGCTGATCGCGGCCGAAGAGACTCCGGTCGCGACGACCTCGTTGCGAGACGCCGAGCGAATCGTCGCAGGCGGCCGTGGGGTGGGCGGTCCGGAGGGGATCGATCTCGTCCGTGAGCTGGCGACGGCGATCGGCGCCGCCCCGGCGGTTACCTTGCCGGTCGTCGAGCGTGGGTGGGCGCCATATTCGATGCAGGTGGGCCAGACCGGGACGATCGTGCGGCCGCGGCTCTACATGGCCTTTGGGATCTCGGGGCAGATCCAGCACCGCGTCGGGATGGAGAGGTCGGAGACCATCGTCGCCGTCAACACGGACGAGAATGCCCTGATCTTTCAATTTGCGGACCTGGCGGTGGTCGCCGACGCGATCGAGGTGATCCCTTCCCTCATCGAGCGGGTCGCCGACCGGGACCTGGCGACGGATCGAGGATGACCGCGACCGCCGAGAGCATCGCCGATGTGCAACTCGTCGAGGTCGAGGCGAGCCCTTATCGCTCGGCGATGTTGGCGATGGCCGAGATCGGTTCGAGGATGGGCGACGACCGCATGGACCTCGATGATCTTCTCCGCAAGATCGGGAAGCAAGCCTGCAGGTTGGTAGGCGCCACGCGGTGCTCGGTCTACCTTCGCGATCCCGAATCGGCCTTTTATCAGGGCCGGGTCGGCCACGGCGAGCGCGACATCGATGCCCGGATCAAGGCCCTGAAAGCCGGGACGCTCGCGGATCGCTTCACCCATGAGATCGTTGCGACCAAGGCCCCGGTGATCATCACCGACGCACTGCACGACCCCCGGCCGGTGAAGGCGACGATGCGCGAGTGGAACGTGCGCTCGATGTTGGGCGTGCCGATGCTGTC
>JAFDWD010000614.1 GCA_018268695.1 Actinomycetota bacterium | reverse complement strand
TGGCGGACGTCCGATGTCGCCCCACGGGGTGGCTCCTCGCCTCGCTCAGGTTGCCTTCTCGACCGTGCGGAGGATCGCGCTCATGTCGCCGATCGCGCCGAGCGTGCCGCGCAGGGTGCCGGTGACCTTGGAGCGGCCCTCGCGCTCGGAGTAGGGGACCGGGGCACCCGCGATCCTCCAGCCGGCCGCGGCCGCCTTGACCACCATCTCCAGCGGCCAGCCGCTGCGGCGGTCCTCGAGGTCGAGGGCGAGAAGGGGCCGGCGGCGGGCCGCGCGCATCGGCCCGACGTCCTCGAGGCGCACGCCGGTGCGGCGGCGCAGCTCGACCGCGAGGACGCGGTTGGCGATCCGGGCATGGAGGGGCCAGGCGCCGCGGGCGGCGCGCCGGGCGCCGATCGCGAGGTCGGCACCGCCGTCCAGAAGGGCGACGATCGCGCGGAGGTCGGCGGGGTCGAGGGAACCGTCGCAATCCATGAAGCAGACGACCTCCGCCCGGGCGGCGCACAGGCCGGCGAAGCAGGCCGCGCCGAAGCCGCGCCGGGGTTCGCCGACGACCGTCGCCCCGAGGTCGGCGGCGATCTCCGCCGAGCCGTCGGTCGAGCCGTTGTCGACGACGATCGGCCGGTAGCCGGGCGGCATCGCCGCCAGCACCCCGGGGATCGCGGCGGCCTCGTCGAGGACCGGGAGGATCACGTCAGGCATCGGCCGGCTTCTCCGCGTCGCCTTCGTCCGCCGCCGCCCGTCCGGCCCGCCGCAGCCGCACCGCGTAGATCAGCGCCGAGCCGAGGAAGAGCGCCGCGCAGAGGCCGAGCCAGCGGTCGAGGAAGACGCCCGTCCCGAGGCCGGTGTCGCGTTCGTAGTTGCGCGAGTCGAGCCCGAGGATCTCCGGGAAGAACATCAGCAGCGCCGGGCCGGCAAGGAAAGCCGGGATGCGCACGTGGTTGATCAGCGGCACCCGACGGCGATCCTCTCGGGCGTCGCCTCGACTCGCGAGCGAGCGATGGGCGATCAGGTTGAGGCCCGAGTAGAGCGGGAGCGCGAGCAGGTCGTGGAGGACGATCGCGCCCGCGAACCAGACCAGGGTGCCGAGCGCCGAGGGGCTTTCGACGATGCGGAAGAAGGCGTAGCCCGCGATCGCGAAGCTGGCCACGACCGCCAGGAGGTGCAGCGGGGAGTCGCCGTAGACCGTGCGGAAGCGGGCCATCACGCCGCCTCGAATCTCATCGTCGACACCCACTTGGTCTGGTGTACGCCGGGGGCGCCCGGAACGATCACCCGGGCCGGGAAGCCGTGGTCGAGCGAGAGGTCGGTGCCGTTCACCTTCAGCGCCAGGAGGCTCGACTCGGCGCCGACCTGGCCGCTGCTGAGCGTCACCTGGCGCAGCGCCCCGGCCTGCTGCAGCGATTCGACCAGCACCTCCGCGTTGCCGTCGAGCCCGGCGAGCGCCGCCAGGTCGCGCAGCCGCACGCCGGTCCAGCGCTGCGTCGTCGACCAGCCTTCGACGCAGGCGATCGGCAGGTCGTAGCTGTGTTGGG
>JAFDWD010000613.1 GCA_018268695.1 Actinomycetota bacterium | reverse complement strand
GTCCTCTTGGCCCGAGCCTTGAAATCTCCAGCGAAGCATCAGAGCTGTGTATCCCCGATCCGATCGACGTCAAAGACGCACGTCTCAAAGGGGAGCGGGAAGGAGCATCTTGGACTCGAAACACCTATCGCTGACGGCGAGGCCATGTGCAACCGACCGCCACGCCGAAGCGGCGGCCGCCCGCTGGTCGATGCTCTCAAGACCGCGTTTGCCAAGGTCCGCATCGGCGCCGACTTTGCTGATGAAGACCTTGGCACGCTGAGGCAGGTCGGAGCGCCGGCGGAGGTCGTATTGCCGTTGCCTATCGGGGTCTAGCGCGCAGTGAGGCGCTGTATGTGCTCGGCCCAAGTCGGATCGACGGCCTCCAAGTTCGGGTCGAGATCGACCTCTCCCGCCGCACGGACGAAGTAGGAGCGCTCGCCGTCTTCTAGGCGGTTCGACATCGTCTGAAAGCGCTCCTCGAGCTCGTCAAGGATTTCGTCGCCGCGCCTATCGAGCGCGCGGTAGTGGAGGACGCCGCTCATGGAGCCAAACCGTAGCGCCCAGAGCCTCTTCAGAGAAAGGATAAGCGCGCCTTTTCGAGCGAACTAGCGGAAATCGTTTCGGCTTGGTACCCGTCGAGGGACCACGCGCCCCATGGTCGCACGCTCCGCGTGCGCGCCGGCCGCATGGCCCCTCGACCGAGACCAGCCGAGAACGGTGAAGAGCGTGCGGCGAAGCTCGATGACCTGCTTCGCTCCCACGGAGAGCTGCTGCGCCACCAAGCGCGGCGACACTCCGTGATCGACGCGGATGCCGACGACGCGCTCGCCGACGCCTGCGTCTCGTTCCTCCGCTTCTACGAAGGAGACGCCGGGCGAGACGCGCTGCGCTTCATGCTGACCGTCGTCAAGCATGCCGCCTGGGCGATCGCCCGGCGGCGCCGAACCGGCGAAGAGAAAGAGCTCGAGGCCGCGCGGATCCGAGGTGACCTCCCTCGGGTCGGCGCGATCGCGACGGAGGGGCCCGACGGACACCTGGCCGAGCGCGACGCGCTTCG
>JAFDWD010000612.1 GCA_018268695.1 Actinomycetota bacterium | reverse complement strand
GGCCGAGCCGCTCTACGACCGGTTCTGCGAACGGACGAACGCGAAGAAGGGAGTTTTCGGGGCATGCATGGGGGTGGCGTTGATCAACGACGGGCCGGTGACGGTGATGGTGGAGGTCGAGCCGTGAGCAGCGGTGGGGCCGGCGCGGGGGAGGGGATCGTCGAGATCCGCCCGGGCCGGTCGATCGCCTGGACCGCGGTCGGCGACGGCCCGCCGCTCCTCCTGCTGAACGGATACGCGGCGACCGGCGCCGACTGGGACCCGGTCTTCCTCGGCGGGCTCGCCGCCCACTTCCGGGTGATCACCCCTGACAACGTCGGGCTCGGGCGCTCCACCCTCGGCGCGGGCGAAGCGGTCGGCGGCGCGGCGGGGATGACGGTGGACTCGATCGCGCTGCTCGACGCGCTGGGAATCGAGCGGACGGCCGTCGTCGGTTGGTCGATGGGCGGCTTCGTCGCCCAGTCACTGGCCCGCGAGGCGCCGGGACGGGTCACCGCCCTCGGCCTGATCTCGACCCATCCCGGCGGCGCCGACACGGTCGACGCGGCGCCCGGCGTCTTCGGGGTCCTGATCGACCACTCGGGCACCCCGCGCGAGCAGGCGACCCGGCTCCTCTCGCTGCTGTTCCCGCCCGACCGCGCCGCCGAAGCCGACGAGCGCTTCGGCGACCTCGTCGCCGCCGCCCGGGCCGTGCTCCCCGAGCCGGTGCTCTTCATGCAGGAGGACGCCATCGTCGAGTGGCACAACCGACCGACCTCCCTGCCGGTTCTCGATCCGCCCGTCCCGACCGCGGTGGTCCACGGGGGCGCGGACACCGTCGTCCCGCCTGGCAATGCCGAGGCGCTCGCCCGCTTTCACCCCGGTGCCTCGGTCACCGTCCTGCCCGGGTGCGCCCACGCGCCGATGGCCCAGGAGCCGGCCGCCGCGGTCGAGGCGATCGTCGCGGCCGCGGCTTAGGTGGTTGATTCCACGGGCGGCGGCGCCCGGGGCGATGGGCGCAAGGGTCTGTGGAGAGGGACGAAGGATCGTTGCCAGCGGGTCACGCGAGACGCACGCAGGGGACACGGATCCGTCACCGATGTGTCGCGGCGTCACAGAGAGCGTGAGAAGTGCTGAGTTCGGTGCGTGTTGCACAACACCGGATTCACCGCTGTCGACTTTGAGCCCCCCATAGGGGCCCTGAAGTCGACAGCGTCGCCGCGCCGCGCGGAGGCCTCAGGACTGACCGGGGGCGACGGTCCAGCCGGCCAGGATGACCACGATGCCGATCGCGACGATGGCGACGCCGGCGTACTGGAGGACGCGGGCGATGCGGGGCGACTCGGCCTCGGCCACCGCCTCACCGCGTCGTTCACGGACGTAGCGCTCGTCCCGCCGGTGTTCCTCGAGGCGCGACTTGATCAGCAGCCCGGCCACCCCGGCGACGATCCCGATCGCCAGGATCAGGCCGCCGATGACGTAGAGGACCTGGGAGGAATCGGAGTGGTCGGGGATCATCGCCCGGCGACTCTAGCCGCCGGGCGATGTCCACCGGGTCATTTCCCCCCTGGTCAGGCTCCGTTCGACTTCTTCACCGATTTCGCCATGATCGCGTCGATGACGCGGTAGCCGGTGCAGTTGGTGCGCGAGGTCGTCAGTTCCCCCTGGAAGCGCCCTTGGAAGAGGCTGCCGATGAGGGTGACCGTCCACACTTCCGGACCGCTCGTTTCGGTGACCCCGAACACGGTCCCGTCCGGGGCGATCTTCGCGTGCTTGATCACGGCCGGGATTTCGAGTTTCACGTCCTGCGCCTTCGTCGGGCCTTTGCAGGTGGTTTCCGCTTCGACCTTCAGGTTCTTCAGCACGGTTCCGCCGCCCGCGACCGTCAATTCGACCGGCCATTCTTCGCGTTCTTTGGCGTTGGCGGCGACGTAGGCCCCGTCGTCGGCGGCGCTGGTGACGCGTGCCTTGGAGGGCTTCCGCACGACCTTCGAGACTTCTTCCAGGTACAACGGCGCGGCCATGCTGCCGCTCTTCACCACCGGGCGGAAGGTGTGACGTCCGGATTTCTTCGGCTTCACGTAGAAGCTGTTTTCGCCCCTGTTGCTGCCGGGTGCTTCGGCGACTTTCGTCCAAGCGCTGCCGTCCCATTCCTGCAGTTCGACGACGGCGCCGCCCAGTTCGGCTTCATAGCCGAAGAAGACCCGGGTCAGATAGCCCGCGAAGACCTGTTCGCGGAAGAGCACTTCCGGTTCTTCGACGTGGGGAACGACCTTGAAAGAGCGCACCGGGCCGACTTCGATCCCGTCCGGGACGACGGCCGATTCGCGGAACGGCTGCCAGTAGACGGTGCCTTCGTAGAGGGTCGCGGGGAACGGTTTGCTCGGCAGTTCGAGTTCCGAAGTGCACTGGGCGTTGCTGCCCTTGATCGCTTCCGAGGAGCCTTCGCCGGCTTCGCCGAAGCCGCTGGTGCCGAGCTGGCCGGTCGCGGCGTTGACGGTCGCGCTGGTGGAGAAATGGACCCCGTAGCTTTCCGCTCCGCCGAGGGTGGGCGGGCCGAACACGATGATCGGCGGAAGGACTTCTTCTTCTTCTTCTTCTTCGCCTTCTTCAGGTGGTTCCGGGACGACTTCGATTTCTTCTTCTTCGCCCAGTTCGTAGACGAACTGGGGACAGGAGAAGGTGACCTTCAGCGCTTCGGCACTGGCTTCGACCGCGGCTCCTTCACCTGGGCTCTGCGGGTCGATCGGTGGGCCGGTGGCAGGCACGGCGCCCGCGTAGCCGACCCCGAGGACGAGGACGGCGAGCGCACCCGCGGCGATCACGAGAAGGACAGGACGCCGGGTGGAGCTGCGAAGAATTCTCATTGGACGACACTAATGCGATTGACCACAAGGTTCAATCACCTTCTGGAACTTTTTGCGGCAATCGTGAAACTCCCGCCTCGAGGTCTTCCAGGCGTGCGTTGATCGCTCTGAGCTC
>JAFDWD010000611.1 GCA_018268695.1 Actinomycetota bacterium | reverse complement strand
CGCCCGCAGCGCCGACCCCTCCCCCACGATGTGCTCCTGCCCGACCATCTCGTCGAGCGTCCGCGGCCGCATCCGCACCGCCAACGGCGCGTTCGGCGGTATCTCCTCGGCGGCCCCGCCCGCCGCGCCGTCCCCGGTGTCGAAGAGCTGATCGCTCATCGCACCAGTATGAGCACCGCGCTGGGCGTCCTACACTCGGTGCATGGAGAGCGCTGGGCAGGTCGCACCGTCCGTGAAGATGCTCGAGTCGCTGAGCCCGACCACGGGAGGGATGGTCGGGAGCGTCGCGACGATCGGGCCGGAGGAGGTGCAGGGGGTCGTTGACGAAGTCGCGCGGATTGCGCCGGCTTGGGCGCAGCTGACGCTGAAGGACCGGGCGAGGTGCATGCTGCGGGCGGCGGATGCGCTGCTGGACGAGATCGACGAGATCGCCGAGCTTCTGGTGCGCGAGCAGGGCAAGCCGCGGGTCGAGGCCTACACGATGGAGCTGCTGCCGACCGTCGACGCGCTGCACTGGGTGGCGAAGGCCGGGCCGAAGATCCTCGCCGACGAGCGGGTGCCGATGCGCCAGGCGTTCACGCTGTCGAAGAGCGCCCACTTCTCCTATGAGCCGATCGGCGTCGTCGGCGTGATCGCGCCCTGGAACTACCCCTGGTCGATCCCCTTCGGCGAGGTGGCGATCGCCTTGATGGCGGGCAACGGCGTGGTGCTGAAGCCGGCCTCGCTGACGCCGCTGCTCGGGGAGAAGATCCGCGCGATCTTCGAGCGCGGCGGCGTGCCGGAGGGACTGGTGCGGGTGGTGCACGGCGGCGGGCCGGTCGGCGAGGCGCTCTGCCGCTCCTCGGTCGGCAAGGTCTTCTTCACCGGCTCGATCGAGGTAGGCCGCCACGTCGGTGGGATCTGCGCGCTCGAGCTGAAGGGCAGCGTGCTCGAGCTGGGCGGCAAGGACCCGATGATCGTCTGTGCCGACGCCGATCTCGGGAACGCGGTGAGCGGGGCGATCTGGGGCGGCTTCGCCAACGCGGGACAGACCTGCTCCGGGATCGAGCGCGTGTATGTGATGCGGGAGGTCGCCGATCGCTTCGTCGCCAGGGTGGCGCGGGAGGCGGAACGGCTGCGGGTCGGCGATCCGCTCGCCTGGGACACCGAGATCGGGCCGATGACCTCCGCCGACCAGTACGAGACGGTGATCGAGCTGATCGACGACGCGGTCGCAAGCGGCGCCACCAAGCTCTGCGGCGGCCCGGTCGAGGTCCCCGGGCTGTCCGGCAAGTTCATCGCGCCGACGGTCCTCGCCGACGTCACCCACGACATGCGGATCATGCGCGAGGAGATCTTCGGGCCGGTCCTGCCGATCATCGTCGTCGACTCCGAACAGGAGGCGATCGACCGCGCCAACGACTCCGAGTTCGGCCTCGGCGCCTCGGTCTGGACCCGCGACCGCGCGCGCGGCGAACGCATCGCCCGGGTGCTCGAATCCGGCATGGTCTGGATCAACGACCACTCCTTCTCCCACGGCGCCTGCCAGTGCTCCTGGGGCGGCGTGAAGAACTCCGGCCTCGGCCGCTCCCACTCCAAATTCGGCTTCTACGAGTGCGTCGACATCAAGCAGAACGCCTGGGAGCCGGGCCTGGCCCGCGACTTCTGGTGGCACCCCTACGACCGCACCCTGGGCGAAGCGGTGCGCAACTCGGCCCGCATCCTCTACGGCCGCGGCGAAGTGCGTGCGAAAGCGCTGCGGGACGGGGCAAGGCCGCTGGGGCGGGTGGGGCGGCGCACCGTGCGCCGCGGCTGATCGCGTCGCCCGGCGACGTCAACCCGACAGGAACCCGACAGAATCACGGCGTGGCTGACGAGCACAACGACGCCGACCCCGCGATCAAGCTGGTCGGGCTCCGCCGCGTCTACGGCGACCGGGCGGCGCTCGACGACGTGACGCTGGAGACGGCGGTGGGCGACTCGCTCGTCGTCCTCGGCCCCAACGGCGCGGGCAAGACGACGCTGTTGCGGATCCTTGCGACGCTGTTGCGGCCGACCGGCGGTGAGGTCAGCGTGCTCGGCTGCAAGCTGCCGAGCGATGCCTGGAAGCTGCGCGGCAAGATCGGCTACCTGGGGCACGAACCGCTGCTCTACCGCGACCTTTCCGGCCGCGAGAACCTCCGCTTCCACGCGAAGATGTACGGGATCACCGGCCCCCGGGCCGAGGAGCGGATCGAGGAGCTGCTCGACGCGGTGAAGCTCTCCCACCGCGGTGACGAGCGCACCTATGAGTTCTCCGCCGGGATGCGCCAGCGCCTCGCGATCTGCCGCTGCGTGCTGCACGAACCGGAGCTGCTGCTGCTCGACGAGCCCGACTCGAACCTCGACATCGAGGGCCGCGAGATCGCCCGGACGCTGATCGGGCCCGACGCGGGCCACACCCGCGTCGTCGTCACCCACGATCCCGAGCGCTTCCTGCCCGAGGCCGACCAGGTCCTGCGCCTCGACATCAACGAGCCGGCGGCGGTGTCGCGATGACCCCGTCGCGCACCGCCTTCGCGGCGATCCTCGGCAAGGACCTGCGCGCCGAGCTCCGCACCCTGCAGTCGCTCCCCGCGATGGCGCTCTTCGCCGTCACCTCGTTCGTGATCTTCCGCTTCGGCCTCAACCGCACCAGCCTCTCGGGGTCGCTCGCCGCCGGTGTCCTCTGGGCGACCCTCCTCTTCGCCGCCGTCCTCGGCATCAACCGCCTCTTCGTCGCCGAGCGCGAGGAGGGCGGCTTCGATGCGATCCGCCTCGCCCCGATCGACCGCTCGGTCCTCTTCACCGCCAAGGTCGCGGCGCTGATCATCTACCTGGTGGCGCTGGAGATCATCGCCGTGCCGATCTTCGCCGTCTTCTTCCTCAACAGCGCCGCGTCCCTGCCACCGCTGATCGGAGTCCTCCTCCTCGCCGACATCGGGCTCGCCTCGGCGGGGACCCTGATCTCCTCGATGGCGGTCAATTCCCGGGCCCGGGACCTGCTGGTGCCCCTTGTCCTGCTGCCGCTCGTGGTGCCCCTGATGATCGCCGCGACGGCCGCCACCGAACCCCTGATGCTGCTGGGAGGACCCACCTACCACCGCTTCGGAACCTGGCTGATGGTCCTGGGTCTATACGATCTGATCTTCGCCCTGCTGGGCTACGCGGTATTCGACTTCCTGCTCGAGGATTGATCCGCCGCGGCCGCTGCTATGGGCGCCCCACCGAGCATGTACGGCAAAGGACTCAGACCACTCTCGATCGCGACCCCCGTGGCGTTCGCGATCACCCTCGCGCTGGTCTTCTTCTACGCCCCGATCGAAGCCGACCAGGGCTTCCTGCAGAAGATCTTCTATCTGCACGTGCCGCTGGCGATCGTCTCCCTCTGCGGCTTCATCGTCGGCGGGATCT
>JAFDWD010000610.1 GCA_018268695.1 Actinomycetota bacterium | reverse complement strand
CTCGGGTTCGACTGCTGGGCTTTGCCGCTGCTCGCCGCCGCGGCGGCGATTTCGGCTTCCCCGCAGTAGGGGATCCCGGCCAGGCGGCCGACGAGGCCCTTCGGCAGGGTCACGTTGACGGATTTGATCTCCTGCTGTCCGTCGTTGCGGGTGATCGTGACCTTGAACGGGCTGTACTTGGCAGCCGCGGTCGATTCGCTCACCGCCGAGTAGTCCGGCGTGAACTTGCGGGCCGCCATCGTGGTCGGGCAGCTGCCGCCGCCCGGCACCGTGGCCAGCGTCGTGTTCCCGGTCGGCGTGTTGTGATCGGGGTTGCCGGACCACGGGGTGAATTCCGTGGTCGTCGTGTTCGTGCCGCAGGTCGGCGGCGTGGTCAAGATGCCCCTGTCCCCGCCGAAGAAGTTCAGGCGGAAGTTCCTGAACGTCGCCTGCGGGTTTTCATCCACGATCGCGGTCAGCTGACCGGTCGTCCCGTTCGGTTTGACTTCGCCTTTGAGTCGGACGTTGACGCCATACCGTTCCGAGAAGCCGTAGATGAAGATCCGGAACTGTTCGCCGGATTCGAATACGCCCGGCCCGTTTTTCAACGGCGCGCCGACGTAGACGAATCCTTTGATCGAGCCCGAGGGCAGCGACGGCGTCTGGATCTCCACGGTCCCGATCTTCGATGCATCGGGGCATTCCACCGGCAGTGCCGTGTGGTAATGGAACTGTTCGTCCGTGCACGCCTGGAGTCCGTTGCTGGCGGACGGGTTGATGCCCATCCCTTCCGGCAGCGTCACCTTCGCCGTCTTCAGATACGAGTTGGCGATCGGCGCCTGCGGATCGAACGGGATCCCGACGTCGACGGTGGTCGGTTCAGGACTGTCGACGCCTCGTTTGCCTTCGGCAGTGACCGAGATTTCCGGATTGAACGGCACGTTGTCACAGCCGGTGGCTCCGGTCGGCGTCGCGTACGGCAGGTTGCTGATGCTGCTCGCTTCGGTTTCGAGCGGCGGGCCCTGCGTGTCGAGCGAGAGCGTCGAGACCTGCGGACCGGCGCAGTTGCTCGGCATCGTCAGGTAGGTCCCGTTGTTGAGCGGGTTCAATTCGGCGATTGGATTCCCCGCCTTCGAGCTGAAGAAGACCAGGCGTGACTCGATGATCGGCGGGCTTTTTTCTGACGGCGCGTGAATGTCGCTGATCGTGAAGGTGACGTGCTGATCGACCGGGCTCAGCGAGCCGACGATGAAGGTCGGGCCCCCTTCGGTCGGGAAGGCGACCATCGACGGCACACCTTCGAACGGCACCATGTTGTAGACCGGCAGTGCCACTCGAGCCTGGAGGCATTCGCCGGCGACCGGCGACGGCGGGCTGGTGCATTTGTTTTCGCCGTTGGGAGTCTGCGCCGCGACGGTCAGGTAGTTGATCCCGACCAGCGTCTGCGGCGGACATTCGAGCGTTTTTTTGAAAGTTTCCGTGTCGCACTGAGGAAGCGCTTCGGGGTTCACGCTCAGGCCTTCGGGCGTGTTGACGACGATGTCTTTGAGGAACGTCGTCGGGAAGCCGCCGACACCGAACACCGACGGGAAGGTGTCGATCCTGAAGTCGGTGATCCCGTACAGCGGATGGCCGCCGGCCTGGGTGTAGAGCGTCCCCGGCGAGGAGCCTTTGCACTGGCCAGGCGCCGGTTTCAGCGACTGTTCGATACCGGGTTCCAGCCCTTCTTTGCCGAAACCTTTGACTTTCACTTCCCCTTCTTCGACGACCACTTTCACCGCCGGCAGGTCTTCGTTGGATTTGCAGGTCAGCGATTCCCAGCGCTGGACCCCGACCGCCGCGTTGGCGGTCGAGGCCACGAACAGGGCACCGAGCGCCCCGACCGCGATCGCGAGAAGCAACAAACGTCTCACTTTGAATCCTCCTCCGTTCGATGCCCGGTGCATGTCACTTGCCGCGCGGCAGCTGCGCCGCGCGGTTCAGGTTGAGGGTGGTCGCCCGACCGACGTCCTGCAACTGCAGAATCCCGGAGAGCTTCTTCTGTTCGGCCGCGACTTCGTTCAGCACGAGCTTCCGACCCGATTTGGTCAGCGGCACCTTCACGTTCGTGGCCGTGCCGGCCTTGAGCGAGTAGTTGCCGCGGGCGATCGCGTAGCTGGCCTTCTCCTTCGTCTTCTTGGTCCAGAAGGAGAGGCTGCCCGAGCAGTCGCCGTCGCTGCTGCACCGGACCGGGACGATCACCGCCTTCGCGTTGGCCGTCAGCTTGCCGGCGATGCCGCCATAGCCGACCTTGGCCGGAGTCACCGGCTGCGGGGCCGGCGTCACGGGTGCGGGCGGATTAGGCGTCGCCTTCTGCTCGAATTCCGCCGCCAGCGTGTAGCCCGGCGGCCCGACCTTCGCTGCCGGGGTCTGG
>JAFDWD010000060.1 GCA_018268695.1 Actinomycetota bacterium | reverse complement strand
GCCTGCATCCGCGAGACGACCATCCGCTGGACCTCCGCCGTGCCCTCGAACAGCTGGTAGATCTTCGCGTCGCGGAAGAACTTCTCCAGCGGGTGCTCGGTGTCCCAGGCGGCCGGGCCGACGAGGTCCATCAGGGTCGTCGTCGCCCACATCGTCACGTCGCCCGCCTTCAGCTTCGACATCGAGCCCTGGCCGCCGGTCATCGGCCGCCCGTTGCGTCCCATCCACGAAGCCCGCTGGACGAGCAGGCGCGCCGCCTCGATCTCGGTCGCGACGTCGGCCAGCGTCTGCTGGATCCGCTGGGCGGAGAGCAGCGGCATTCCGCCTTCTTCGCGGCCGTAGAGGTACTCGAGGGTCCACTCGTAGGCCGCCTGCGCGATCCCCAGCGCCGAGGCGCCGACGATCGGCCGGGTGACCTCGAAGGTCGCCAGCGCGTCGGCCCCCGCCCGCGACTTCTGGCCGCTGCGCCCCCGCTCCAGCTTGCGCTCCAACTTCTCGTCGCCGCCGAGCAGCTGGTCGCCGGGGATACGGCAGTCCTCGAGCACGATCTCGGCGGTGTGCGAGGCGCGAATCCCGAGCTTCGACTCCTTCTTGCCCTGGGACAGCCCCGGCGTCCCCTTGTCGATCACGAACGAGGCCTGGCCGCGGGTCCCGAGGGTCGGGTCGACGGTGGCGACCACGACGTGGACGTCGGCGATCCCGCCGTTGGTGATGAAGACCTTGGTGCCGTTGAGGACCCATTCGTCGCCGTCGCGGACGGCGGTCGTCTTCAGACTCTTGACGTCGGAGCCCGCCTGCGGCTCGGTCACCGCATAGGCGCCGAGCTTGACCGTCTCGGCGTCGCCGAAGCACTCGGGGACCCAGCGCATGATCTGCTCGGGCGTCCCCGAGGAGGCGATCCCGGCGGCGGCGAGCCCGGAGCCGCTGATCGCCAAGGCGATCCCGGCACAGCCCCAGTGGAACTCCTCGGCCATGATCGGCTGCATCTGGCCCTCGTCGTCTTCGGCGGCGCGCTGCATGCCCTCGAGCCCGCCGAAACCCTGCCGGCGCGCCTCTTTGATGACCTCCCAGGGAGTGCTCTCCTCGCGGTCGTGAAGCGGCGCGGCGGGCCGGATCACCTCACGGGCGAACTTGCGGCATTCGGCCTGGTAGGTGAGCTGCTCGTCGTTCAGTCCGAAGTCCATCTTGTCCTCCCTGCGGTCGATTGACTGGTCAGTCAGCCAGTGCCGTGAAGACTAGCCTACGGGCCGGCCGGACGCGGAGCCTCAGGGGACGCCTGTAGCTTTGGGACGGGTGAGCGCCGACCGACCGATCAACGCCGACGTGGAGGGCAAGCAGGGCCCTCCGGAGAGCGTCGAAGAGCAGCCGAAGACCGAGGAGAAGCCGAAACCGGCGCCTCGGCGGCGGCGTGGCATCCCCGGGCCGATCAAGCTCGTCACCGCCCTGACCCTGATCGCGGTCGGGTTCATCGTCCTCGCGGTGACCCTCGGCGGCGGCTCGAAGAAGTCGGCCGACCGGGCGGCGCCGTCGACGGCCACCGCGGCGGTCGCCGCAGAAGCGCCTGAACAGGGCTCCTCCGGCGGCGAAGGCCCCGACGAAGGCGGCAGCACCGACGAACTCGGCTATCCCTCCTTCGCGACCTCCAACACGACCCGGATCGGCGGTCCCGACCCGGCTTCGAACGCCGCCGCCGCGGCGCTCGCGGTCTTCCCCGGCACCAACGAAAAGCAGCGGCCGGTCGCGGTCGCCCTGGTCGATTCCGAAGACTGGGCCGGCGCCATCGGGGCGGCCGTGCTGATGGCCGAACCGATCCGCGCGCCGCTCCTCTACGGCGAAGCCGAAGGCGTCCCCGACCCGACCGCGGAAGCGCTCGGCGTCCTGCAGCCCCATGGCGGCGCGGCGTCCGGCGGCGACGCGGTCCTGGCGATCGGCAACGTCCAGGTGCCGAAGGGGATGAGCGCCGCCAAGGTGGCCGCCGCCGACCCCGCGGGCGAGGCCGCCGCGATCGCCCGCCTGCGCGACCGGATCGCCGGGTCGGGGCCCGAAGCGATCCTGCTCGCCTCCAGCTCCGAACCGGCCTTTGCCGCCCCCGCGGCGGCCTACGCCGCCCGTTCCGGGGACCCGGTCCTCTTCACCGACGCCAAGGAACTGCCGCAGCAGACGATCGCCGCGCTGCGCCGCGACGAAGGCGTCCCCGTCTACGCGCTCGGCCCGGGCTCGGCCATCAGCGGCAAGGTCCTGAAGGAAGTCGAAGGCGTCACCGGCGCCGAGGTCCAGCGGATCAGCGGCGACAACCCGGTGGCGGCGGCGATCGCCTTCGCCCGCTTCGACGAAGGGAATTTCGGCTGGCACGTCACCGATCCCGGCCACGGCTTCGTCCTCGTCCGCTCCGACTCGCCCCAGGAAGCGGCCGCGGCGGCGCCCCTCTCGGCGTCGGGCACCTGGGGGCCGTTGCTCCTCACCGATTCCGCCGATACGCTGCCGTCCGAATTGCGCGGCTACTTCCTCGACGTCAAGCCTGGCTACACCACCGACCCGACGCGGGCCTTCTATAACCACGTCTGGATCGTCGGCGATGCCGGGCAGATCAGCGTCGAACAACAAGCGGAAGTCAACGAAGTCGCCGAATTGGCGAAGATCGGGAGCGAAGAATGAGTGAGGCGGAGAACCCAGAGCTGCTCGGCGGCGAGCAAGG
>JAFDWD010000609.1 GCA_018268695.1 Actinomycetota bacterium | reverse complement strand
CGGCTATCCAGGCTGCTGTCGTGAGCGCTCATGCGGCGCGATGCTATGGACGCGGCTAAGCCCTGCCTGAGAGTCGAATTAGAGGATTCTCACGTAGCCTCAAGCGCGCTCTCATCTTCGCCGGAGAGGGTGCTTCGAATGGCCACGGTCTCCGTCCCGCCGCCACCACCTACCCGGCGGCGTCAACGCCCCGCGAGCCCGCCGTTGTGGCGGCGGGTGCGGAGGGTGTTGACCGTGGCCTGCGTCTTCTGCCTGGCGGTCGCGGCACTCTCCTGGCTGCCCGCCGTCACCGGCAGCCGCAACCTGAGTATCACCGTCGCCAGCGTCGAGTGGCTGCGCAGCCACGGGGGCAACCCGATCGCCTCGCAGATCGAGAACTGGTACTACGAACTGAACGAACCCTCGAAGGGTGGGCCGGCGCTGAAGTCACTGCCACAGGTGGGTGTGACGGCGATCGGCGGCGAATCCGAAGAAGGTGAAGAAGGCGAAGGCGAAGCGAAGCCGGCCCACTACGAGCCGGCGCCGGTCGTGCCGCTGATCCATCCGAAGCTCCCGGGCGAGGGTGTGTGGAAGAAGGCCGGGGCGAAGGTGGGGCCGGAGCCGCCCGCCCTCCTCACCACCTTCCGCAGCGACCCCGAATACCCGCAGTTCGTCGCCGGGGTCGCCTGGCTCGACCACACCCGCACCGAACTCGAATACATGCCGGGGCTGGCGGAGCCGCCGGAACCCCTCGAAGACCGCGGCTCGGGCGAAGTGCCGCCGGAAATGCGGCATCGCCTCGTCGCCACCTTCAACGGCGGCTTTCCCCTGGAAACGTCCAACGCCGGGCTGATCTACCGCGGCAAGGTGAAGGAAACGATGGTGAACGGGATCGCCACCGTCGTCCGCTACCGCGACGGCCGGATCGACATCGTCAAATGGGAGAGCGGGCCGGGGGCGCCGAAGAACGTCTGGTTCGCGAAGCAGAACCTGCCGCCGATCATCTACGAAGGCAAGCTCAACCCGAACCTCTCCGACGGCCCCGAATGGGGTGAAACGGTGAACAACGCGACCCGCGTCTGGCGCTCCGGCCTCGGTATCGACGCGCACGGCAACCTGATGTACGCGGCGGCCAACTACCAGACGGTCGAATCGCTGGCCAAGGTGCTGCAGCGCGCCGGCGCGGTGCGGGCGATCGAGCTCGACATCAACGAAGACTGGACCAGCTTCAGCAGCTACCGCCATCCCGGCGCGCTCGACCCGAGCAACCTG
>JAFDWD010000608.1 GCA_018268695.1 Actinomycetota bacterium | reverse complement strand
TTGGCCACACCTCGATGGGGATCATCGGGTGCGTTCGTACTTAGAGCCGTATATGACCCCTAAGTACGAACGCACCTCCTCGCCGGCTCTGTGACACGCACGGAAGCGTGGAGTTCGTGGCATCTCTCCGACCCTCCCCGTAACCCGGCCGGGTTTGCCGCAACGCCTTGCGTCCCTTGCCTCGCGCGCCGCCTCGCGTCCCTTTTCCCGGACGCCCGCCACCTCTCTCATCGCCCCTTAAGCGCCCCCTCCTAGCTTGCGCCGCCATGAACCGCGCCCTCACGAAAGCAAGCTTCACCAAGGTCCCCGAGATTCTGGTCATCTTCTGGCTCACGAAGGTGGCGACGACCGCGATGGGGGAGACGACGTCCGACTGGATGAACGGGTTCTTCGGTCCGGTGATCGCCATCCCGCTGATGCTGATCGCGCTGGTCTGGCTGATGCGCAGGCAGTTTCGGACCGATCGCTATGAAGCGTGGACCTACTGGGGCGTCGTCGTCATGGTCGCGATCTTCGGCACCTCGGCCGCCGACGCGCTGCATGTGGGGCTCGGCATCCCGTACCTGGACTCGACGATCTTCTACGGGGTCGTGCTCGCGGCGATCTTCTTCGCCTGGTACCGCAGCGAGGGCACGCTCTCGATCCACTCGATCTACACCCGCCGCCGTGAGGCCTTCTACTGGGCGACGGTATTGGCGACCTTTGCCCTCGGCACCGCCGCCGGGGACATGACCGCGACCACGCTCCATCTCGGCTACTTCGGCTCGATCGTCCTCTTCGCCGCCCTGATCGCGATCCCGTTCGTCGGCTACCGCTGGTTCGGGCTGAACGAGGTCGTCGCCTTCTGGAGCGCCTATGTTCTCACTCGTCCGCTTGGCGCCTCGGTCGCCGACTGGGCCGCGGTCGAACCCCACCGCGGCGGTCTCGGGCTGGGCGCCGGCGGGGTGAGCCTGATCCTTGCCGTCGTCGTCTTCCTGCTCATCCGTCGCCTGGCGAAGACCAGGATCGACGTCCGGGTGGAGGACGTCGGGATGGGCGAGTCAGACGTTGACGGGTTCGCCGATGGCCGACGCCTCGGCCTCGACCTTAGGTAGAGCTTCAGGGAGCGTGTAGAAGTGCTCGGTCGCGCCGCGCACGGCGCGCTGGCGCACCAACACGATCAGCTCCGCTTTCGCCAGCTCGGTGACGTGGTAATTCGTGTTGCTGAGCGGGATCTGGAGCTCTTGACTGAGATCGCTGGGGGAGAGGATCCGTCCGCCGTCGATCCCGAGGATTTCGAGGATCGAGACGCGCAGGGGATGGGCGGTCGCCCGCGCCAGGCGCTCCCAGTTCACGGGGATGGCTTCGCTGCTGGGCCGCCGTCCGTTGCCGTTGCCGCTGCCATTGGTAGACGCATTGCCGTTCACGTCGACGACCCCGCTTCCGTTTCCGTTGCCATTGTCCAAGAGCGCCTATACCCGGTTCCCGCTTGGCATGGCGCCGAGATTACCAAAAAATATTGACTCATGTACCGATTTTCGGGTACTCTCGCCGCGAGATGCTCTTCTGGAGGAGAGATGCGTCGTTCGGCGACGCGTGGATCACCCATTCCGTGATCTGCGTCGCGATCGCCCTTGCGCTCGCTGCCATGCCGGCGCTCGCCGCGGCTGACACCGCCTCGGTCATCGCGCCGAGTAACCCTCTCGAACCGAAAGTCGACTCCGGCTGGCAGGCGGGAACCTGCAACGCCGAACCGCCCTCGGCCCCGGCCGAATGCTCTGTCGCCACCCCGGCACAATTCTTCGAAACGGCTGCAGCTCATCCGAACTTCGGCTTTACCCAGTTCATCGTCGCCAACAAACCGGGCCTCCTCGGCCCGGTCCCGACCGATGAACTCGCCTTCGTCCGGGTGGATCTGCCGGTCGGCCTGAGCGTCAATCCAGGCGCGACCGAACGGTGCCCGATTGCGACCTTCGAAGCGGGGTCCGGCGGATGTCCGGCCGGCTCGCTGGTCGGGGAAAGCGCCGTCACGGCGGCGGTGCCCTTGACCGGGCTACCGGTCCCGCCGATCCCGGGGATCACCAAGGTGAACGTCTACAACGTCGTTCCCAAACAAGGTCAGGCCGCCCGCTTCGGCCTCGAACTCGCCGGGAACGAAGTCTTCCTCGAAGGCGACATCGACTCGGCCGGGGACTATCACGAGGGATTCACGATCGCGGTCCCACACGCGCTGCCGATCGAAGGCATCCCGAGCGCGATCCTGAAAAACCGTCTCGTCTTCAACGGCAGGGCCGGCGACGGCACCTTCCTCACCACGCCCAGCACCTGTCACGGCCAAGCCTTCGTCGAATCGGGCAGCGAATACTCGACCTTCTTCAAAGCCGCCTCCTATGAAGAGATCGGGGCGGGAGAGAAGTTCCCCGAAGGGGCGGGCGTCCCGCTCGAGTCACCGATCCCGCCAGGCACCTCGCCGAAAAGCTGCAACACGATCCCCTACGCCCCGAGCCTTGCCGTCGCCCCCGGCACCGAAGAAACGAACTCGCCGGCCGCGCCTCAGGTCGAGGTCGCGGTGGCCGCCCCCCACGGTCCTGAAGGCCAGGACCAGTCCACGACCAAGGAAGCGCAGGTGACGCTGCCGCCGGGGATGGGTATCAATCCCTCCGCGGCGGCAGCGCCGAACAACCTGAAGACGTGCGACAACGGCCAGTTCGCCCTCCACTCGACGGCGGCGATCGCCTGCCCGCCCGAGTCGAAGATCGGCACCGCGCGGATCACCGCGGCCGCGCTGCCGGAAGGCGCCCTCGAAGGCAACGTCTACATCGGCAAGCAGGAATCGAGTGACCCCGGTTCAGGCAACGAGTACCGGATCTTCATCGACGCGGCGTCGGACCGGTACGGCATCGACGTGCGACTCCTCGGCCACGTCTTCGCCGATCCGATCACCGGACAGCTGACGACGAAGATCGCCGAAGTCCCGCAGGTCCCGTTCACCGGCTTCACCCTGAACTTCATCGGCGGCCAGCGGTCGGTGCTGAGCAGCCCGCCCACCTGCGGCCCGAACAACGCCACCGCCCAGATGACGCCGTGGTCCGGCGGGCCCGCCGCGACCCCGGTCGGGAGCTTCTCCCTCCACGCCACCCCGGGCGGAGGGTCCTGCGCCGCGACGCTCGCGGCGCGACCCTTCGCCCCATCCTTCGCCGCCGGGCCGAAGAGCACCACGGCCGGCGCCTTCAGCCCGCTGCGGGTCGCGATCACCCGCGGCAACGGCCAGCAGGAGCTGAAGGCCGCGACGGTCACCTTGGCACCCGGGATGATCGCCAAGCTGGCGGGCGTGCCGTACTGCCCCGAGAGCGCGATCGCCGCCGCCGCGCAGACGAGCGGCGCTGCCCATGTCGCCAATTCGAGCTGCCCGGCGGAGAGCGAAGTCGGCACCGCCACCGTGCAGGCGGGCACCGCTCAGACGCCGCTCTCGATCACCGGCAAAGTCTTCCTCTCAGGCCCCTACCACGGGGCTCCGCTCTCCCTGGCGGTCGTCACCCCAGCCACGGCCGGGCCGTTCGATCTCGGCACGGTCGTGGTCAGGGTGGCGCTGCAGGTCAACCCGGAAACGGCCCAGGTGACGGCGGTCTCCGATCCGATCCCGGACGTCTTCGGCGGCGCCCAGCTGAGCATCCGCTCGATCGTCCTCGAACTCGACAAGAAGGAATTCACCCTCAACCCGACCAGTTGCGACAAGGCATCGAACACGGCGACCTTGAACGGCGGCGGGGGAGACCCGGCGAACTCGTCGGCGTGGAGCTCGTTCGCCGCCTCGGCACCCTTCCAGACCTCTGACTGCGAGTCGCTGAAGTTCCGTCCCAAGCTCGTCACCAGGTTCATCGGCGGCAAGACGCAGACCCGCCGGGCCGGCCACCCGAAGCTGCGGGCGACGCTGACCGCCCGCAAAGGGGATGCGAACATCGCCCGCGCGACCCTGACGATGCCGCGCTCGGAGCTGATCGACCAGGGTCACATCAAGACGATCTGCACGCGGGTCCAGCTCGTCGCCCAGGAATGCCCGCAGGCTTCGATCTACGGCAGCGCCCGCGCCAAGTCGCCGCTGCTCGAAGACGAACTTGCCGGCCCGGTCTACCTGGTCTCCTCGAACCACGTGCTGCCCGACCTGCTCGCCGACCTGCGGGGCCAGGTGAACATCCAGCTGCACGGCGTGATCAAGTCGGTCAAGCAGGGACGGATCCGCACGACCTTCTCGCCGGTTCCCGACGTCCCGGTGTCGAAGTTCACGCTGACGATGCAGGGCGGCAAGAAGGGGTTGATCCAGAACTCGCGCAACCTCTGTACGCACCGATACTTCTCGAAGTTGAAGATCTTGGCGCAGAACGGCAAGCATCTGATCAAGAAGCGGCTGCCCCTCGGGGTCGCCGGCTGCAAGGGGAAGAACAGCCACAAATAGGCGTGGTTGTTTTCCGAAGCCATCTAGCTGGGTAAGGGGTCGCCTCGATGAGGAGGAGTGCACGTAACGCTGTAGGGATCTCCGGGGCGCTGGCCCTGATCGCGCTGCTCTGCGCCGCCTTCGGCGCGAGCTCCGCCTCGGCGATCGGGATCGCGAAATGGGAAGCGGGCACCTGCGCGGCGCCCGGATGCACCTACGCGGGCGCCCCGTCCGAATTCTTCGCCCAGGCAGCCGGGCATCCGCCCGCGGGGGTCACCGACTTCACCGTCAACGCCACCGGGGAACAGGAACAGGCCAGGCGGGTCAAAGTCGAACTCCCTCCGGGCCTCAACGTGAATCCGCAGGCGCTGCCGCAGTGCCCGGTCGACACCTTCCGCAACAACGAAGCCGGATGTGTCGCCAGCCGAATCGGCGAAAGCCAGGTCACGACCGAACTCGAACTGATTCCCGGCACCGGGATCAAGGTCCCGATCGGTCCGCTCTCGTTCAACGTCTACAACCTCGAGCCGAATCAAGGCGAACCGGCGCTCTTCGGATTCCACGTGACCACGCCGCTCGTCCCACTGGTCAACGAGTACGTCTACCTCGAAACGTCGATCGAATGGGCGGGCGACTACCACGAGGCGTTCTACATCAACAACATCTCGTCGTTCCCGCCCCTCGGTCGGAATCGTCTGGTCTTCGAAGGTCAGGCCGGCGGCTCGGGGCAGCCCGGTGGTTCCTTCCTGACGCTGCCGAGTCCCTGCAACGGACCCTCGACCAGCACGCTCGAACTGGAAAGCCAGGCGGGCGCGACCACGCCCAACACGCCGACCACGCCGCCGGTCCCGATCGTCGGCTGCTCGGCGGTGCCCTTCGCGCCGAGCGTGACGGCGGCGGCGAGCGGTGCCACCGACTCCTCGTCGACCATCACCGTCTCGCTGAGCAACCCGCAGCACCTGGGCGCGAAAGAACTCAACAGCTCGACCGTGAAGTCGGCGAACGTGACGCTGCCCGCCGGCACCGGACTCAACCCGGCGACCGCGCCCGGTCTGAAGTTCTGCCCCGATTCCGCCTTCCCACTGCGCTCGAAAGCTCCGGTCACCTGCTCGGCCGAATCGCAAATCGGCACGATCGCGATCGAAGCGCCGGCGCTGCCCGCCGGTTCGCTGAAGGGCCCCGTCTACCTCGCCGAACAGAAGAGCCGCGACCCCCAGTCGGGTCAGGAGTACCGGATCTTCTTCAACGCCGGATCGTCGCGGTACGGCGTGCAGGTCCGCGAGGAAGGGAAGGTCAGGGCGAACCCGACCACCGGCCAGCTGACCGCCGAATTCGACGAACTCCCGCAGGTCGGGTTCAGCTCGGCGACCCTCACCTTCGGCCAGACCGCCAAACACGCGATCCCGGTGCTGAGCAGCCCGCCGCTTTGTAGTCAGGCGGCCACCTCGACCGCGGTGCCCTACTCGACCGGTGCCGTCAACGGCACGCCGCCGACCGAAATCAATCTCACCCAGGCGCCGGGCGGAGGGCCCTGCGCGAAGACGATGGGCGAACGCCCCTTCTCGCCCGGTGTGGTGGCGAAGCCGAACACCGCCAAAGCCGGCACCTACACGCCCTTCCAGCTACAGGTCACCCGCCCTGAAGGCCAGCAGGAGATCAAAGGCTTCAACCTGACCCTGCCGCCGGGTGCGACCGCGAACATCTCCGAAGTCCCCTACTGCGAAGCGAACGAATACAGCCGGGCGTCGGGACGCTCGGGTGTCGAAGAGAAGAAGAGCTCGAGTTGCAACGCGAAGAGTGAAATCGGCAGCGCGACGATCGAAGCCGGCACCGGCCAGACGCCGTTGAAGATCGAAGGCAAGGTCTTCCTCTCGGGTCCATATAAGGGTGCACCGCTCTCGGCAGTCGTCATCACGCCGGCGGTCGCCGGTCCGTTCGACCTCGGCAACGTGGTCGTCGTCGCACCGCTGAACCTCAATCCCGAATCCGGGCAGATCGAAACCAGTGCCGAAATCCCCGATGTCTTCGGCGGCGCCAAACTCGACATCCGCTCGATCCAGGTGAACCTGAAGCGCAAGGAATTCACCCTCAACGGAACCAACTGCAACAAGAACGCGACCGTCGGTTCGATCTCCGGCGGTGGTGGCGACCCGACCAACCCGGCCGCGTGGTCGCAGTACAAGGTGAGTGTCCCTTTCCAGGGCGAAGGGTGTGAAGGCCTCGAATTCACCCCGGGTCTGAAGGTGCGCCTCTTCGGTCAGACCAAGCGCGCGAAGCATCCGAAGCTGAAGGCGACCCTGACCACCGAAGAAGGACAGGCCAACACGCAGCTCGCCTCGGTGGCGTTGCCGCACGCGATCTTCCTCGACCAGGCGAGCCTCGGCACCATCTGCACCCGGCCGCAGTTCGCCGCCGGACAGTGCCCGGCGAAATCTCGCTACGGGTTCGCGCGGGCCTGGACGCCGCTTCTCTCGCATCCGGTCGAAGGGCCGGTGTACCTGCGCTCGTCGAACAACACCCTGCCCGACATGGTCGCCGACCTGAAGGGCCAGGTGGACATCGTGCTCGACGGCAGGATCGACACCTTCAAGGGCGGCAT
>JAFDWD010000607.1 GCA_018268695.1 Actinomycetota bacterium | reverse complement strand
GGCCGCCCTCTACGCCTCCAAGGTCGTCGCCTACGCCCAGGGCTTCCAGCAGATGGCGGCGGCCTCGAAGGCGAACGACTGGGACCTCGACCTCGGCGCGATGGCGACGATCTGGCGCGGCGGCTGCATCATCCGCGCCCGCTTCCTCAACCGGATCAAAGAGGCCTACGACGAAGGCGAGGTGGTCAACCTCCTCACCGTGCCCTACTTCCGCGATGCCGTCGCCGAGGGCCAGGACGCCTGGCGCCGGGTGATCGCCGCCGCGGTCGAGCAGGGCGTCGCCGTCCCCGCCTTCACCTCCTCGCTCGCCTACTACGACGGCTACCGCCGCGAGCACGGCCCGGCCGGGCTGATCCAGGGCCTGCGCGACTACTTCGGCGCCCACACCTACCGGCGCACCGACGTCGAGGGCAGCTACCACGTGCGCTGGCCGCAGGACGGCACCGAGGTCCGGACCGACGCCTGACGGCGCGGTTCGAGGAATAGACGATGGCCGAGCCTGACTTCGCCACCTACGCCGTCGCCACCGAACCCGCCGGGCCCGAGGGCGAGATCTTCGAGCCGATCCGCCGCCACCTCGGTGCCGAGAGCCTCGGCGTCAATCGGCTCGAGCTGCAACCGCGCCAGCGCATGCGCGTCCACCTCCACGAGCGCCAAGAAGAGCTCTACTTCGTCCTCTCCGGGACCCTGACCGTGATCCTCGAGGACGCCGAGCACGAGATCCCGACGGGAACCCTCTCCCGCGTCGGCCCCTCGGTCCGCCGTCAGATCGCGAACCGGGGGGACGTCCCGGTCGTGATCCTCGCCTTCGGCGCCGCCGGGGAGCACGAGTCGCGCGACGCGCTCGCGTGGGGCTCCTGGGACGAGGAGGGACCTGGACGCTCGCCGCGCGACGTGCCGCTCCCACCCGACTTCGACGACTAGCCGGACGCGCCCCGGGTACACCGACCCCATGCCAGGCTTCGCCATAGTCCGCGCCGACGACGTCGACGATCCGTACGCGGGAACCGACGTCCCCGGCGAGTTCCGCCGCCTCACCGGCGCCCTCGGCGCCGAGCAGCTCGCGGTGACGCTGATCCGCGTCCCACCGCATTCGGACTTCGAACAGGGCACCGGCCACACCCACTCCGAGGTCGAGGAGCTCTACCTCGTCGCCAAAGGCACCGCCACCTTCCGCTGCGACGACCACGTCGAGAAGGTCACCGCACCCGCCGTCGTCCGCGTCTCCCCGGGAACGCCGCGCTCGCACCGCAACGAGGGCGACGAGCCGGTCGAGATCTGGGCCGTCTCCGTCTCCGGCCACCGCGACGCGACGAAGATCGAGGACTTCTGGGAGGCCTCGCCGGAGGCGAAGCAGACCCGTTAGGGAATGAGGACGATCTTGCCGAGGGTGTGGCGGTCTTCGAGCTGTTCGAAGGCCTCGCGCACTTCGTCGAGGGGGTACTCGGCGGCGATCGGGATCTCGATCTTCCCGACGGCGACCAGTTCGGCCATCTCGCCGAGGACCTCGGGGGTGCTTGCGGTGCTCGAGCCCTCGGCCTTGGCGCCCACTTCGGCGGCGCGCTCGAAGGAGATGATCGTCTCGATCTTCTCCGGCGGCAGGTCGAGCTGGAGGGCGAGGTCGATGTAGTCGGGGCCGAAGAGGTCGATGAAGGCGTCGATGCCGTCGGGCGTCGCGTCGACGATGCGCTGGAGCGCTCCCTCGCCATAGGTGACCGGGGTGACGCCCTTGGCGCGCAGCCAGTCGTGGTGGTCCTCGGAGGCGAGTCCGACGACGTTCGCGCCGTTCGCCTTGAGGAGCTGGACGACGACCGTGCCGACCCCACCGGCGGCGGCGGAGACGACGACCGTGTCGCCCGCGGAGACGTCGACCGCGCGCACCGCGGCGAAGGCGGTGACGCCGACGACGAAGAGCGCCCCGGCCTCGGGCCAGCCAAGGGCGGCGGGTTTGCGGACCAGCTGCTCGGCCGGGACGACGACCTCCTCCGCATGGCTGGAACGCTCCTCGCTCCAGCCGAGCACCTCGTCGCCGGGCGCGAAGCCGGTGACGTCGATCCCGACCTCCTTGACCACGCCTGCCAGGTCCGAGCCCTCCCCGGAGGGGAAGGTCGACGGCCATACGTCCGCCAGCAGGCCCTTGCGGATCGACGCCTCGCCCGGGTTGATGCCGGCTGCCTTGACCTCGACCAGGACGTCTTCTTTGCCGAGCTCCCTCAGCTCGACCTCGCGGACGCTGAGGACGTCGAGGCCCCCGTACTCGTCGAATTGGACCGCGCGTGGCACAGCTGAAGTTCTACCCCATCGCGGTGAGCCTGAACCCCGCGCGTGCCAGGACGGCCGCTTCGTCGCGCAACTCGCGGTCGGTCTTGCCCTTGACCGAGATCGTCACCGTGAGCCAGCGGTTGCCGCGCACGGCGAGCAGCGAGCGCAGGTTTGGGATCCAGCTCGCCGCCGAGTTGTAGGCGGACTTTTCGCCGACGTGGGCCACCGGGTGGGGCACCTTCCGCGGATCGGGAGCGTTGAACTGGACCGTCTCCTCGATCCGGTTGTAGTACCGCTGATTGGCCGCGAAGCCGCTGTCGAGGTAGACGTTGATCGAGGTGCCGGGGCCTTCGAGCCGGCAGCGTGAGAGCGGCGGTTTGGGGATCGAGTGGCGGGACAGCTTCGCCCCGAGCCGTTCTTCGGCGAGCTTCCCCAGGGCGGCGCAGTCGGAGGGGGAGATATGCGCGCTCGTCGCCGCTTCTTCGGTCGGGTTTTCGCCTTTGATCCCGCGCGACGGGGGCGGGGCGGAGGTCATGGTTGATCCCCCGCCGCCACACCCGGCGACGGCAATGGCGAGCGCGATCGCGACGCTGAAGAAAAACACCCTCACGGGTGCATCGTCTACCCGGTCAGCTCGTTCGCGAACTGGCGCAGGGCGCCGGTGTGGGCGTCGACGTCGGTCTCGGTCGTCGCCGGGGACATCAGGGCCATCATGTGGAACGGGGTCATCAGGATCCCGCGGTTCAGCATGAAGAGGTGTAGGAGGGCGTCGAGCGGGGTGTCGAAGGCCGCCGCGGCCTCGCCGCCGTTCCGCGGCGGCGTCGGGCTGAACATGTACTCGACCCGGCAGCCGAGGCGGGTCGCCGTCCAGGGCAGCCCGAACTCGGCGATCACCTCGTCGCAGCCCGCCGCGAAGCGTTCGCCGAGGGCGATCATCCGCTCGAAGGCCTCCTCGGTCAGCACCTCGGCGAGGGTCGCCCGCGCCGCCGCCAGCGACAGCGCGTTGCCGGCCAGCGTGCCGCCGACCCCGCCGACGTCGGCCGCCTCCCAGATCGTCTTCGACAGCACCTGCTCGGCGACCTCGTCGGTCATCCCATAGGCCCCGATCGGCACGCCGCCCGCGATCGCCTTGCCGATCGTCATCAGGTCCGGATCGAGCCCCTCGGCCCGCGTGTAGCCGCCCGGCCCGCAGCAGAGCGTGTGGGTCTCGTCGATGATCAGCAGCGCCCCGGCGGCCCGGGTCAGCTCCCGCATCTTCGCGTGGAAGCCGTCGTCGGCCAGCACGATGCCGATGTTGGTCAGCGCCGGCTCGGCCAGCACGCAGGCGACGTCGCCGTGGGCGAGCTCACGCTCCAGCGCCGCGGCGTCGTTCCACTCGACCACCCGCGTCGTCTCGGAGATCGGCACCGGCGGGCCGACGTTGCCGACCCGCGGCGCCGCGTGCCCCTCGGCGTCCAGCGTCGCCACCGTCTCGTCGACCGACCCGTGATAGCAGTGGTTGAAGACGAGGATCTTCGGCCGTCCGGTGATCTCTCGGCAGAGGCGCAGGGCGAAGCGGTTGGCGTCGCTCGCGGTGAGGCTGAACTGCCAGTGGCGCAGCCCGAAGCGCCGCGACATCTCCTCGCCCAGCGGCCCGGCGTCCTCGCTCGGCAGCATCGTCGTGATCCCGTCCTCCATCCGGGCCGCCGCCGCGGCGACCGTCGGGGCGGGGGAGTGACCCGCCATCGCGCCGGTGTCGCCGAGGCAGAAGTCGACGTAGGAGTTGCCGTCGACGTCGGTCAGCTCGGCGCCCGAGGCGGTCTCGAAGACGACCGGCCAGGCCCCCGGCCAGCGCGTCATCCAGTTCATCGGCACGCCGGAGAGAAGCGCCCCTTCGGCGGCCTCTCGGAGCTCCCCCGATCGCCGGTGCGATGCGGCAAAACGGTCGAGCTCACGGTTGGTCAGTTCGGTCACTCGTGGATTCATCATTTCCCCATCTTGTCAAATTGTGGAATAATCCAACACATGCAAAAAACGATTGAGATCCCCAGTCCTCCCGATGAAGTACGGATCGCGACCGTATCGACCGTCGAGGCGGCCGCCAACGCGATCCGCGAGCTGATCCTGAACGGCGACCTCGCCCCGGGCGCCCGCCTGCGCGAGAACGAGTTCGCCGAGCGCCTCGGCGTCGCCCGCCACTCCTTTCGCGCCGCGACCCAGATCCTGATCGCCGAGGGCCTGCTGCGCCGCGAGCCCAACCGCGGGGTCAGCGTCCCGGTCTTCTCCGAAGACGACGTCCAGGACATCTTCAAGCTGCGCGCGGCGCTGGAGATCGAGGCGGTCCGCCTGGCGATCGAGGCCGGCGTCGTCCCCGATGGCGCCCGTGAGGCCGTCGCCGAGCTGCAGGGCCTCTCCGCCAGGGCCCAGTGGTCGGATGTGGTCCAGCCCGACCTGACCTTCCACCGGGCGATCATCGACGCCGCCGGCTCGCCCCGGCTGGTCCGCGCCTACTACGGCCTGCAGTCGGAGATCGTCCTCTGCATGGTCCAGCTGCAGCCGGCCTACGACCACCCGAAAGAGGTGGCCGCCGAGCACGAGGAGCTGCTCGCCGCGATCGAGTCCCGCGACGTCGAGCGCGCCGAGAGCCTCTGGCGCGTCCACCTCGACGAGGCCGCCGCGAACCAGATCAAGGCGCTCGACGCCGCCTACGCCGACATCACCGACCGGAAGGAGAACGACCGATGAGCGCCCCGAGGATCACCGCGATCGACGCCCGCGAGGTGCTCGAATGCCGCGGCCTGCCGACCGTCCAGGTCGACATCGCCCTCGACGACGGCACCCTCGCCACCGCCGACGTGCCCTCCGGGCGCTCGACCGGCGCCTACGAGGTGGCCGAGCTGCGTGACGGCGGCGAGCGCTTCGGCGGCTTCGGCGTCCGCGACGCGGTCGCCAACGTGACCGGTGAGATCGCCGCCGCCCTGGTCGGCGAGGAGCTGCCGACCCAGCGCGAGCTCGACCGCCGGCTGATCGAGCTCGACGGCACCGCCGACAAGTCCCGCCTCGGCGGCAACGCGATCCTCGGCGTCTCCCTGGCGGCCGCGCGCGCGTCCGCGGCCAGCACCGGCCTGCCGCTCTACCAGGCGCTGAACGCCAACTCCCACATCCTCCCGGTGCCGCTGGTCAACCTGATCAACGGCGGTCGCCACGCCTCCAACGACCTCGACTTCCAGGAGTTCATCATCCTGCCGGTCGGCGCCGAATCGATCCTCGAGGCGCTGCAGATCTCCACCGAGGTGAACCTCGCGCTGGCCGAGATCCTGCTCGCGCGCTACGGCAAGGTCGCCCTCAACACCGGCGACGAGGGTGGCTTCGCGCCGCCGATCTCCGACCCGCGCGAGGCGCTCGGGCTGCTCCACGAGGCGGTCGCCGCGGCGGGCCTCGAGGGCCGCTTCCGCTACGGGCTCGACTGCGCCGCGACCCACTACTACGACGCCGACTCGGGGACCTACGCGCTGGCCGGCGAGACCCGCGACCGCGACGGGATGATCGAGCTCTACCTCGACCTGATCCGCGAGTTCGACGTGGTGACGATCGAGGACCCGCTCGACGAGAACGACTTCGAGGGCTTCGCGGCACTGACCGCGGCCTCCGGCATCCAGATCGTCGGCGACGACCTGTTCACGACGAACCCGGAGCGCCTCGCGCGCGGCCTCGAGGTCGGCGCGGCCAATTCGCTGCTCTGGAAGGTGAACCAGATCGGCACGCTCTCGGAGGCGATGGACGCCGCCGAGATGGCGCACCGCAACGGCTACACGGTGGTCGTCTCGGAGCGCTCGGGGGAGACCGAGGACGCGATCATCGCCGACCTCACCGTCGCCCTCGGCGCCGGCCAGATCAAGACCGGGGCGCCGGTCCGCGGTGAGCGGACCGCGAAGTACAACCGCCTGATCCGGATCGCCGAGGAGCTCGGCGAGACGGCGAGCTACCCGGGCGACGTCTTCGCCGGCGCGGCGGTGTCGGTTGGCTCCTGAGCCGACCGGTCCGGCGGTGAGCGCGGCGTCGATCCCGGCGCCGCGGCTGCGCAATCTCGACGCCCTCGCGGGCCACGGCCAGGGGGACCTGCGGCGCCTCGCGCTGGAGGTCGCCCAGGCCGGGCTCGCGGCCTGCGACCCGGGGCGCGCGGCGCTCGAGGCGGTCGCCCTGACCGAGGACGGGATCCGCGTCGGCGCCACCGAGTTGCCCCTCGCCGAGGGGTCGAAGGTCGTCGTCGTCGGCGCCGGGAAGGCGACGCTGGCGATCGCCGCCGCGCTCGAGGCGCGCCTCGGCGAGCGCCTCGACGCGAGCCTGGTCGCCGTCCGCCACGATCAGGAGGCGGGGCCGCTGGCGACCGAGGTCATGGTCGCCGACCACCCGCTGCCGACCGCACGCTCGGCCGCCGTCGCCGAGCGCCTGCTGGCCGCGGTCGAGCCCCTCGGCCCCGAGGACCTCGTCCTCGCCTGCTTCACCGGCGGCAGCTCGGCGCTCGCCAGCCTTCCCCCGGACGGCGTCTCGCTCGCCGACAAGCGCACCCTGCACCAGCTGCTGCTCGCCTCAGGCATGCCGATCGCCCAGATCAACACGGTCCGCAAGCACGTCTCGCGGGTCAAGGGGGGCCGACTGGCGGCCGCCGCGGCGCCGGCCCGGGTCGTCAACCTGACCGTCTCCGACGTCGCCGGCGACGTCCTCGACCTGATCACCGACCCCACCGTCCAGGACACTTCGAGCGCCGCCGACGCCCGCGCCGTGCTCGCCGCCTACGGGCTCTGGGACGAGGTGCCGGCGTCGGTCCGCGCCCACCTCGAGTCCGACGCCGCCGAATCGCCGCTCCTCGATCCGGCGCTCGTCCACACCGAGCTCCTGGTCACCGGCCACGGCGCCTGCGAGGCGATGGTCCTCGAGGCCGAAGGGGCGGGGATCCCGGCGGTGCGGCTCTCGACCAGCCTCGAGGGCGAGGCGCGCGAGCTCGGTCGGCTGGTCGCCAACCTGGCCCGCGGCTCGGCCGCCGAGGGCACCCCCTTCGCCGCCCCGGTGGTCCTCGTCGCCTGCGGCGGCGAGTCCGCGGTGACGCTGCGTCCCGGCGCCGACTTCGGCACCGGCGGCCCCAACCAGGACGCGGCGATCGCCGCCGCGCTGGAGCTGGAGGGCGCCCCGGTGGCGGCGGTGATGATCGACACCGACGGCTCCGACGGCGGCACCGAGTGGGCGGGCGCGGTCGCCGACGGCACCACCGTCGCCCGCGCGCGTGAGCTCGGGCTCGACCTCCGCCACGCGCTGCTCGCGCATCGCTCGGCCGAGCCCCTGGCGGCGCTCGGCGACCTGGTCGACACCGGCCCGACCGGGACCAACGTCAACGACCTGATCGTGCTGGCGGTGGGGGCGGCGGACCGGTGAGCGAGCGGGCGATGATCGAGCTCCGCGGCCTCAGCAAGCGTTACGGCGACTCGCTGGCGGCCGACTCGGTGGATCTCGACATCGAGCGGGGCGAGTTCTTCTCCCTGCTCGGTCCCTCCGGTTGTGGCAAGACGACGACGCTGCGGATGATCGCCGGCTTCGAGGAGCCGACCAGCGGCAGCGTCACCCTCGACGGCGAGGACGTCACCTGGGTCTCGCCGCGGCGCCGCAAGGTCAACATGGTCTTCCAGGACTACGCCCTCTTCCCCCACATGACCGTGGCCGACAACGTCGCCTTCGGCTTGAAGCTCGCCAAGGTGCCGAAGGCCGAGCTGCGCGAGCGGGTGGCGAGGATCCTCGGCGCGGTGCGGCTCGAGGGCTACGAGGCGCGGCGCCCGGCGCAACTCTCCGGCGGCCAGCGCCAGCGCGTGGCGCTCGCCCGGGCGCTCGTCAACGAGCCCGCCGCGCTCCTCCTCGACGAGCCGCTCGGCGCGCTCGACCTGAAGCTGCGCAAGGAGATGCAGCTGGAACTGAAGGCGATCCAGCGGCGCACCGGCACCACCTTCGTCTACGTCACCCACGACCAGGAAGAGGCGCTGACGATGTCCGACCGGATCGCCGTGATGAACGGCGGCAAGGTCGAGCAGGTGGACGACGCCCGCACCGTCTACGACCGTCCGGCCAGCGG
>JAFDWD010000606.1 GCA_018268695.1 Actinomycetota bacterium | reverse complement strand
GTGACCTCGATCAGGCGGTATTCGCGACCGAACGCCGTGTGGAGTTCAGGCGAGAAGCTGACCGCGCCGGAGACCGTTTCCAGGCCTTCGAACCCTTCCATCGACGTGGCGAGGGCTTCGCCTTCGGTCGAGCCTTCGTTTTCTTCGATCGCCGCTTTGATCCCGTCGACCGCACCGGCGCCGAGCAGGAACGCCGACGTCACCGGCTGCTTGCCTTCCGCCGTGAGTTCCTTGACGATTTTGTTGACTTCGGGATTGGGGTCGTCGCCGTAGACGGAGGCCCCGGTGATGGTCCAGATGTTGGTCGCTTCCTTCGGGTTTTTCGGCAGCCAGAAGGTGCCGTCGAGCGACCACGGGGTGAGGATCGGCAATTCGTTGCCGGCACCCCGGAGACTGGAGACGAACGTCGTCGCGTCACCGGCCACGGTGGCGCAGATCACGTTGAATTCGGCCTTCGAGCCGTTGATCTTGTTGGCGACGCTGCCGATCGTGCCGTCACCCTCGGTGAACTTTTCTTCGAGCTTCACTTCGCCGCCGTTTTCTTCGAAGCGGACGCGGAAGGCTTCGCAGACGTTCGGCTCGTAGGCGATCGACTGGTCGACGGCCATGTTGGCGGTTTTCCAGCCCTGGTTTTTGGCCGCTTCCGCCATCGCCGCGCCTTCGTCCTGGGCGACGTTGCCGAAGCTGAAGGCGAGCTTGCCCTCGCCGCCGAACCGTTTCGGGCCCATCTGATCGGTGCCGATGCAGGGCGAGACGGTCAGCATCTTTTCCGCGAGGCCGACCTGGATCGCCGGGGTGGCGACGTCGACGTCGCAGGTCACCCAGAGGATTTCGGCGCCCTTGCCGACCTGTTCTTCGGCAACCGACTTGTTTTTGCCGGGTTCGGCGGAGGTGTTGCCGACGGAGAAGACGATTTCGCGCCCGTCGACGCCGCCTTCTTCGTTGATTTTTTTCGCCTGGAGTTCGGCGCCGGCGAGAGCCGGGACGTCGACCGAGCTCATGAAGCTGGATTCGTCGATCGCGGCGCCGATTTTGATCGGTTCGGTGCTCGCGGCTTCTTCTTCGCCGCCGCCGGCCGATTCGCTCGTTTCCGCGGCTTCGGTCGATTCGCTGCTCTAGCTCGAGCCTCCACCGCCGCACGCGGTCAGCGCGACGCTCGCGACCAAGACCAAAAGCATGGCCCCCAGGGTCCACCAACGTGATCTCAAGGTTCTCTCCTCCAATAGAACAAGGTCCTCGGTCGTCTCCCCAAGCCGGATAGCCCTCCGGGACCCCT
>JAFDWD010000605.1 GCA_018268695.1 Actinomycetota bacterium | reverse complement strand
GGGACCCGCGCGCCGAGGCGCCCACCCGTCCTCCGGTAGAGGAAGGTGTGGGCGCCCGCCAGCCGGTTGGTGACCGGCCAGAGCTGGTCGGCGTAGCGCAGGTAGAGCGGCTCGGAGCTCAGGTGTACATCCCCCCGAACATGCCGCCGGTGATGTTCAGCACCTGGCCGTGCACGTAGTTGGCCAGCGGCGAGGCGAGGAAGAGGACCGGGCCGGCGGCCTCGGTCGGGGTCGCGCCGCGCCCGAGCGGGATGATCGCCTGGGCCATCGCCCGCATCTGCTCGGGGATGCCGAGCTCGATCTTCTCGCCCGTCGGCGAGGTGATCTCCCCACCCTCCTCCTTGGCGGCGGTGAGGCGGGTTTCGACGAAGCCGAAGGCGACGGCGTTGACGTTGATCTTGAACTGGCCCCACTCCTTCGCCAGGGTCTTCGTGATCCCGACGACGCCGGCCTTGCCCGCGGCATAGTTGACCTGTCCCGGGTTGCCGAACATGCCCGTGGTCGACGAGGTGTTGATCAGCTTGCGGAAGACCTCGACGCCTTCGTCGCGCTCCTTCTTGGCGGCCTCGCGCCAGTGCGGGGCGAGCGCGCGGGCGACGCGAAAGGGGACGATGGTGTGGATGTCCAGCATCGCCTGGAACTGCTCGTCGGTGGTCCGGTGGGCGACCCCGTCCCAGGTGTAGCCCGCGTTGTTGACGCAGATCTCGACGCTGCCGAAGGCGTCGACCGCGGCGGCGACCAGCTCGTCGCAGGCGCCGTCGGCGGTCAGGTCACCCGCGAAGACCGCGGTCTCGCCGCTGATCTCCGAAGCCGTCTGCTCGGCGACGTCGCGGTCGAGGTCGTTGATCAGCACCTTCGCGCCCTCGGCCGCCATCAGCTCGGCGGTCGCGCGCCCGATCCCGCGGGCCGACCCGGTCACGATCGCGGCTTTGCCCTCCAGAAGTCCCATGCGTTCCCCTCTCCTAGCTCGTGAAGTCGGTCGCGGAGGCTACACGGACCGCGCAATCCTGGCTCGCCGGCCAGTTTCGGCGTGCCCGCACGCCGCGTCCCTCGGGCGCCGGCCCCATTGCCTCGGAGGCCCTGACATGAGATGAATCCCGCCCGTGGGCGACGTCTTCTCGATCTTCCTGCTCTCGCTCCTGGCAATGTTCAACCCCACGTTGCTGGCGGCCGTGACCGTGATGATGCTGCTGCCCGACCCGAAACGGCTGATCACGGGCTACCTCCTCGGCGCCTACCTCTCCAGCATCGGCCTCGGCATGGCGATCGTCTTCACCCTTCACGGCAGTAGTAGTGGGGTCGAAACGAGCAAGCGGACGCTGAGCCCGGTGGAGGACCTGGCCTTCGGCGCCGTCCTCGCGATCGTCGGCTGGGCCTTGCTCACGGGCCGGGTCAAGCAGGCCAAAGAAAGCCGCAAACGCCATCACGAAGAAAAGCACGGCCCGAAGGAGGAAAAGGAATCGCTCCCGGAACGGCTCCTCGGCCGCGGCTCGATGCGCATCACCTTCGCGATCGGCGCCCTGCTCTCACTCCCCGGCGCCTCCTACTTCATCGCCCTCGACAAGATCGCGAAACTCGACTGGCCCACCCCGACGACCGCCCTCGCCGTGGTCGTCTTTTGCCTGATCCAACAGACCTTCCTCGAGGTTCCGCTGATCGGCTTCCACCTCGCCCCCGAGTGGACCCAAGGCGCCGTCGTCCGCTTCCGCGAGTGGATCGCGAAGAATGCCGCCCGCGCCGCCGGCTACGTGGCCCTGACCCTAGGCGCCCTCCTCATCATCCGCGGCACCGCCTATCTGATCTTCGGCTGAGATCCGCCGCGCGGCGACCCCCTCTCCCGCCAGCTGTTCCTTATGCCGTATATCCCGCATAAGGAACAGCGGAACGCAACCTAGGTCAGCCCGCGATGCGCCGAATCTCCGCGGGCCGCAGCAGCGCGACGAGCCTCGATCCGTCGACCACCGCGATCCCACCCTTCTTCATCGCCACATTGGCCCCGGTGAGTCGCCCGACCTCCATCGAGAAGTCCGGCTCGTGCCCGACGAGCAGCACATCTCCTCGCCCGGCGGTCAGATCGAGCGCATCGAAGGCCCCACCACGAAGCGCCTCCGTGACCTCCACCTCGACCCCGAGCGCCACACAGGCAAGCCGCGCGGTCTCGAGCGCCCGGACCTTGGGGCTCGCGAGACAAGCATCGATCCCGACCCCGAGAGCCACAAGCGCCCCGCCCGCGTCGCGCGCCTGCCGTTCCCCCTTCGCGGTCAGCCGCCGCGCCGCGTCGTCCCCGGCCCCGTCCTCGGCGTCCCCGTGTCGCAGCAGGAAGATCACAGGCCGAGAGTCTTGCCGATGATCTCCTTCATCACCTCGTCGGTGCCGCCGCCGATCGGGCCGAGGCGGGCATCGCGGACGGCTCGCTCGATGCCGTACTCGCGGGTGTAGCCGTAGCCGCCGTGGATCTGGAGGGTCTGGTCGGCGATCTCGAGGGCGGAGCGTTGGGTGAGGAGCTTGGCCATCGAGACCTGCTGGATGCAGGGTTGGCCGGTGTGGAAGAGGCGGAGGGCGTCGTAGGTGAGGGCGCGGGAGACCTCGGCCTTGGTGGCCATCTCGGCGATCTGGTGGCGGATCGCCTGGAACTTGCCGATCGGGCGGCCGAAAGCTTCGCGGTCGCCGGCGTAGGCGACGGCGGTGTCGAGGAGGCGCTGCATCGCGCCGACGGCGCCGACCGCCATCAGGAGCCGCTCCCAGGCGAAGTTGGCCATGATCAGGCGGAAGCCGCCGTTCTCCTCGCCGAGCAGGTTGGCGGCGGGGACCTCGACGTCGGTGAAGGAGATTTCGCCGGTGTCGGACGAGTGCCAGCCGAGCTTCTCCAGCTTGCGCGAGACCTCGTAGCCGGGCATGTCCCGCTCGAGGACGAGGAAGGAGATGCCGTCGTGGCCGCCCGCCTCGGTCGTCTTGCAGGCGCAGACGAGGAAGTCGGCACGGACGCCGTTGGTGATGAAGGTCTTCGAGCCGTTGACGAGGTAACCGCCGTCGATCTTCCGCGCGGTGGTGGAGATGCCGGCCACGTCGGAGCCCGCGCCGGGCTCGGTGATCCCGAGCGCGCCGATCTTCTCGCCCGCGATCCCGGGGACGAGCCAGCGCCGGTGCTGCTCGTCGGTGCCGAAGTTGAAGATCGGAGGGAGGGCGATCGAGGTGTGGGCGTTCAGGCCCGCGGCGACGCCGCCCGAACCGCCGGAGCGCGCCAGCTCCTCGACCCACACGGCGTCATGGAGGTGATCGCCGCCCTGGCCTCCAAGGCGCTCGGGGAACTTGAGTCCGAGGAAGCCGAGCTCGGCGCAGCGCCGGTAGAGCTCGCGGGGGAATTCTTCGGCGCGCTCCCACTCGTCGACGTGCGGTGCGATCTCGGCGGTGACGAACCGCTCGACCGTCCGTCGCAGCTCCTCGTGCTCCGCCCCGAAGGGGGGCAGCACCGCCCGGGCGCCGCTGTCTTTGACGATTTCCGCACTCACGGGGCCAAATGCAAATTCTCTGTAACGAACCCACAAATGTGGGCGGGAGGGGAGTACGTTCGAGGTATGGAGCGCATGAGGTGGACCGACGAGCGGGTCGACGACTTGGTGAAGAGCGTCGATCGACGGTTCGACGAGGTCGACCGACGCTTCGACCGTGTCGAAGGGGACATCAAGGACCTTCGGTCGCTCAACTGGTGGCTCTGGGCGACGACGATCTTCTGCATCGTCGGGCTGTTCGTGACGGTCCTGCTCCGGACCTGACGGAGCCGGGGCCTACAGCCCGTAGCTCCGTCCGATCACGTCGAGCATCACCTCGTCGGTGCCGGCGCCGATCCGGTTGAGGCGGACGTCGCGGTAGGCGCGCTCGACCTCGTACTCCTTCATGTAGCCGTAGCCGCCGAAGATCTGGATCGTGTCGTCGGCGACCTCGCAGGC
>JAFDWD010000604.1 GCA_018268695.1 Actinomycetota bacterium | reverse complement strand
GTTGGTCGCGCCCGGGTTGGCGGAGCGGATCAGCGCCGCCACCGCCGCCGCGTGCGGAGCCGCCGCCGAGGTCCCGCAGAAGCGGAACCTGCCTTCGCGGAACCCGTAGAAGAACGTGGTCGAGCCACAGTCGCTCGCGGTCACGTTCGGCTTCGCGATCACCTGTTCGCCGATCGGCGGCGCCGGCGCCGTCCCGCTGACCGGGCCGAAGAGATGCACCACCGGCCCGCGCGAGGAGTAAGCCTCCGGTTCTTCGTTGGTGCCGATGTTGATCGCCGCGACGCTGATCGCCGAGGCGGCCGCGGTGTGGCCGAAGATGGTCGGGCCGACGACATCGCCATCTTTCGATTCGGGGTACTCCGACGCGGTCACCCCGCCGCCGTTGTTGAAGATCGCGACCTTGAGACGCGGCGTGCCGTCATCGCCGCCTTTGGTCCCCGCGTTCGGTTTCACGCCGGGTTCGACTTCTTCTTCGGCGCGCACCGCGCCGCAGGCGACATCGCACCGGGCGATCACCACCTGCATTTCTTCTTCTTTCGCGCCTTCTTCGATCCCTTCTTCATAGGGGATGAACTCGTAAGGCTGCTGACGGTTCGGTTCGGTGTTCGCCGTATTGAAGGCGCGGCCCGCGAGTTCGCCTTTTTCGTTCAGCACGAACATGTCAAGGTCGGTCGTGACCCCGTTCCACGGCTGCTCCCACTGCAGATCGAGATAGAGCGGCGCGCCTTCTTCCAGCGTCACGCCCCAGGTGTCGTCTTCTTTGCCCGCTTCCGGGTTGAAGTTCATGCAAGTCGTGTACTCGGCGGGCAGAGCCGCCGGACAACCCATCGGGCGGAAGGCGGGGGCTTCGATCGAGCCGATATCCCGGCCTTCTTCGTCGATCAGGTTGTCGTTGCCGGCCGAGGAGAAGTAGTTGGCGCCGCCGGCCACCACTTCGTTCACCGCGTCGGCGATCGGGCCATCCTGGAAGAAGGGCTCGTTGAAGTAGGCGACGTCGTCGGCGATGACGCGGGCGCCTTCGTTGTAGAGGTCCTTGATGCCTTTGGCGAAGGCGAGTTCGCCGTTGAACGCCGAGGCGAAGTCGAGGTCGGCGCCGGGCGCGAGGTCGTGGACGATCTGCGCCATTCCGCGTCCCTCGTCGGCGCTTTCTTCGCCCGGTTCCGGCGGGTTTTCCGGTTCCTCGCCCGGTTCCGGATAGGCGCCGGGGATGAACGGCGTGATGACCTTCACCGGCCGTTCGAAGCCGCAGGGGTTGCCCGGTCCGGGCAGGTCACCGGTGGAGACGTCGCCCGCTTCGGAGGCCGGCGCGCCTTTCCACTGGTTGAAGGAGTCGGAGAGGATGCCGACGGTCACGCCCGCGCCGTCGACGCCGAAGTCGTTGCGAGCCCGCGCCGCTTCGAGCTGCCGGTCGCCCTCGCTGACGACCGCGCCCTGCGGGCAGTTGGTCGAGGTCGCGGAGGTGAACGGCGTGATCACTTCCTGCACCCCGATCACGCCCGGCACCGCCCCCACCTGGCGCAGCTGCGTCGGCAGCACCGCCGCGGTGATCGTCTCGTATTCGGGGCTGACCGTGATCACCTGAGCGCCCGCCGCCTTCAGCGCTCCGGTGCCAGCGGCGGCACCTTCAGCGAAGCGAACTTCGACCACGACGCGGTTTCCGTGCCTCAGCAGGCTGCCGGTGCCCGACGGGGTGAGGCCGACGCGGCGCGACTGCCTCGCCGGGCCGAGCGAGCGCACCTGCGGCGAGGAGAGCACGACCAGCCGCGGCGAGAGCGGCGAGGCCTGGGCGGCGCCCGCCGCGGCGGGGATGGCGGCGGCCAGGGCGAGCGCGGTGAGAGCGGGGACGAGGGAGAGCAGCTTCGGTCCGGGCATTACCGGATATTTACATCCGTACCGAATATTTCCAAGTATTCGCACTCAGGCGTACGAGGAGCGGCGCAGCCAGATGAACAGGATCAGCAGCGAGAGCACCATGCTCCCTCCGCCGATCACCCAGAAGTCCGCGGCGCTGCCGATGCTCCGAACCATCCAGCCGAAGTTCTGACCGAAGAAGCCGACCACGAAGGAGAGCGGCAGGAAGATCGTCGCGACCACCGTCAGTTGCTTGGTGATCTCGTTGAGCCGGTTGGAGGTGACCGAGAGGTAGGCGTCGCGGCTGCCGATCAGGAGGTCGCGGTAGGAGTCGATCTGGTCGGAGATGCGGATCGCGTGGTCGTAGACGTCGCGGAAGTAGTTGCGCGAGTCGGCTTCCAGTCCGGGGATCTCGAGGATGTCGTCGATGTGGCGGGCGAGCATGTCGCGCTGCGGCGTTGCCACCCGACCGACCTGGACGAGGTCCCGCCGCAATTCGGTCAGCGGCTCCAGGTGTTCGGGCGACGGGTGGTTGAAGATTTCCTCGTCGAGGGCTTCGAGCCGTTCTTCGAGCTCCTCGAGCAGCGGAAAGAAGGTGTCGGTGAGGGCGTCGAGGACCCGGTAGACGACGAACTGCTCGGAGCTCGGCGGCACCGCGTCGAGCCGCTTGCGGACTTCGTCCAGGGCGCCGCAGTCGCCGTCGTGGACGGTGACGAGGTAGCCACCGCTGATGAAGGCATGGACCTCTTCCAGCGCGATCCCCGTGCCGGCTCCAGGCTCCCGCGCCCCGTAGTAGACGAGGAACATGTAGTCGCCGAAATCCTCCAGCTTCGGGCGCTGCCCTTTCTTGCGCAGGTCCTCGAGCGCCAGCGGGTGGAAGTGGAAGACGTCGTCCAGGGCCTGGGCGTCCGCGGCGCTCGGGGCGTCGAGATCGAGCCAGAAGTACTCGTCACGGTCGAGCAGGTCCGCCAGCGCGTCGCGGTCGATTCGGTCGAGGAACCGCACGCGCCGAGGCTAGATGCGGGGGCGGACGCGGCGCGCGCCGCACGTTTGGGCCAAAAATTCACGTCCGAACGCCCCAGATCCTGCTACGGTCCCGCCTGAAAGGGTCGGAATACCGGCCGTAAGTTTGTGTCTAGCGCTCGCATGTCGTTGCATCCCGCACCGTCAGCGTTTGCAGCACACGATGTGGAGGCAATGCATGCCTACTGGAACCGTAAAGTGGTTTAGCGACGACAAGGGCTACGGGTTCATCACGCCCGATGACGGCTCGAAGGACGTCTT
>JAFDWD010000603.1 GCA_018268695.1 Actinomycetota bacterium | reverse complement strand
TCGATGCGCTCGAAGCCCGCCGTGCCGCGGCAGACCTCGATCCGCTGGACGAGGCCGAGCTGCTCCAACTGCTCGAGCGCGCGGTAGACGCTGGCGCGGCCGACCGCCGGCTTGCGGCGGCGCAGCTCCTCGTCGAGGTCGAGGGCGGTGACCGCGCAGTCGTGCTCGGCGAGCGCCTCGACCACGGCCGTCCGCGCGCCGCCGCGCCGGTAGCCGGCGTCGGCCAGGGCCGCCAGCGCGTGCTCGGCCCACTCGCTCTGGGTCTGCGTGCTCACGTGCATAGCCTAGCCCGCAGGGGAGCGCGGTCACGGAGGGCGGCGAGCAGGAAGACGGCGGTGGCGACGCCGATGATCGCGGTGCCGGCGGGGAGCGAGTCGATCTCGTAGGAGAGGAACAAGCCGAGCCAGGTCGAGCTGACGGCGATCGCGGTAGAGAGGCCGAGGCCGAGCCAGGGACGGTCGGTGAGCAGGCGGGCGGCGCCGCCCGGGGCGGCCAAGAGCCCGAGCAGCAACAGGGCGCCGACGGCCTGGGTCGCCTCGGCGGCGACGGCGCCGAGGATGACGAAGAAGCCGATGCCGAGCGCTCGCACCGGGACGCCGAGGCCGCGCGCCACCTCGGGGTCGAGTGAGGAGAGCAACAGCGGGCGGGCGATCGCCGCGAGCGCCGCCAGCGCGGCGACCGCGACGGCGACCGCGACCCAGGCGTCGCCGCCCGACAGTCCCAGGATCGAGCCGAAGAGGACGCGGACGGCGGCGGTGCCGTCTTCCCCGCTCGAGCCGCTGACGAAGATCGAGAGGAAGAGCGCGCCGAGGCCGAGGATCCAGGCGAAGACGGTGCCGATGACGACGTCGTCGGCGCGGGCGCGCTCGCCGAGGCCGCCGATGCCGGCACCGACGACGACGGTCGCCGCGAACAGGCCGAGGCGGATGTCCACCCCGAGCGCCGCCGCGCCGAGCGCCCCGGCGAACGCGACGTGGCTGAGGGCGTCCCCGGCGAAGACCTGCGCGCGGAGCACGACGAAGTAGCCGATCGCCCCACAGGCGAGCGCGATGAAAGTCCCCGCCAGGTAGGCGTGCCGCATGAATTCGTGCGCAAACATCAAACAACCACCCCACCCTCCTGCACGCTTGTCTCTCTATGCGAGACAAGCGTGCAGGAGGTGCGGGCGAGGACGTAGAGGCCGAAGCTGAGGCTGGTGACCCAGAAGCCGACCGGATACGGCGAGAAGTAGGCGATGCCGAGGCCGAGCCAGGTGACCGCGAAGGCGAGGGCCACCGAGAGGACGAGGCCGCGGCCGGGGCGGGCGGTGATCAGCTGCGCCGTCGCCGCGGGCGTCACCAGCAGGGCGAAGACGAGGAGCGCGCCGGTGATCTGCGCGGTCGCCGCCACCGCCAGGCCGAGCAGCAGCAGGAAGGCGACGCCGAGGAGGCGGGTCGGGACGCCGCCCGCTCGCGCCACGGAGCCGTCGATCGAGGCGAAGAGCAGCGGCCGGCCGAGGACAGCGAGCGCCCCGAGCACCGCGACCGCGATGCAGAGCAAGGTCACCACCTGGCTCGCGGTGATGCCGAGGAAGGTGCCGAAGAGGAGCGCCTCGAGGCCCGCCAGCTGGCCGCCGTAGAGGCCGACGAAGAGGAAACCGAGGCCGAGCGCGAAGGCCTGCAGGGTGCCGATCGCCGCCGACTCCCCGGAGCGCCCGCCGGCCCCCTCACGACCGAAGGCGGCCAGCGCCAGCGCCCCCAGCCCGCAGGCGCCGAAGTAGCCGAAGGCGACCGGGATCGCCGCGAGCGTCGCCGCCGCCGCGCCGGGGAAGGAGATGACCGCGAGCGTGTGGCCGGCGAAGGTCTGGCGGCGCAGGACCATGAACCAGCCGATCGCCCCGGCCATCACGGCGACGATCGCGCCCGCCTCGAGCGCCTGGACCATGAACGGATAGGTCGTCAGCTGTTCCCAGTCGGCGACCAGGTCCCAGGAGAGGTGCGGGCTCACACCATCACCTCCTCGTGGTCCTCGGTGCAGTGGCCGGCGTCGGGCGTGCCGACCACGATCAGGCGGCCGCTCGGCGTCTCCACCACCTCGATCGTCGAGCCGTAGAGGCGGCTCAGCACGTCGGCCCGGATCACCTCGCGCGGCGGCCCTTCCACCCCGCGCCCGCCGGCGAAGTAGACGACCCGGTCGAGGTAGCCGAGGATCGGGTTGACGTCATGGGCGACGAGGACGACGGTGACGCCGCGCTCGCGACAGATCCGCTGGACGAGCGCGGCGACGGCGCTCTGGTTGGGCAGGTCGAGGCTGTCGAGCGGCTCGTCGAGGAGCAGCAGCTCCGGGTCCCGGACCAGGGCCTGGGCGATCAGGAGGCGCTGCTGCTCGCCGCCGGAGAGGGTGCCGATCGCCCGCTCGGCATAGGCGGTGGCGCCGACCAGCTCGATCACTTCCTCGACCTTCGCCCCCGCCGCCCGGGCCGAGGGGCTGAGCGCGGCGGGCAGCGGCAGGCCCCAGCGCGCGCCGTCGAGCCCGAGCCGGACCACGTCGAGGCCGCGCACCCGCGTCGAGGCGTCGAAGCTGCGCCGCTGGGGCAGGTAGCCGATCCGGGGACGGGCGGCGCGCGGTGCCTGGCCGAGGACGCTGACAGTACCGGCGCTCGGCGGCAGCAGGCCGAGGACGACGTCGAGGAAG
>JAFDWD010000602.1 GCA_018268695.1 Actinomycetota bacterium | reverse complement strand
GGGCGAGCGCCAGGCCGAGTAGCGCACCGGCGTAGCTGTACTGGCGCAGGCCGAAAGAGACGCCGGCCGCGGAGTGGGTGAAGCGGGAGCGCATCTGGGCGGTCGGGTCGATCGTCGCGACGTGGCGGGAGAGGTTGGCGAAGTGGACCTCGACGTAGGGCTTGCCGGAATCGACCAGGGCGTGGCGGGTCGCCTCGCCGGGGAAGGTGAGGCCGGCCGGGTTGATCAGGTAGCCGTCGACCTCGGCCGCCGAGGAATGGATGAACTCGAGGATCTCGCCCTCGTGGTTGGAGGCGAAGGGGACGGCCTCGACGCCGACCGCGTCCGCGACCCCGGCGACGAAGCGCTGCAGGTCGGCGAGGCTCGCGACCTTGCCGTAGATCCCCTCGTCGCGGCGGCCCAGGTTCGGCATGTTGGGACCGTCGATCACGGCGATCCGCCAGCGACGCGCGTCGGCGGCGCGCATCAGAGCTCGACCGGGCGGTGGCGGATGACGACGTTCTTCGTCGTCGTGATCTCACGGACCATCGCCCGCACGCCCTCGCGGCCGGTGCCCGCCTTGCCGACACCGCCGAACGGGAACGAGTCGATCCGCCAGGCGTTCGAGCCGTTGATGACCACGGTCCCGGTGAAGAGCTTGTCGGCGAGGGTCAGGGCGAGGTCGATGTCGCGGCTGAAGATGCCCGCCTGGAGCATGCCGTCGATCGAGTTCGCCTCCGGGATCGCTTCCGCGAGCGAGTCGACGGCGACCACGGCGATGATCGGACCGAAGACCTCGCGCCGCATCACCGCCATCTCCGGCGTCACCCCGGCCAGCAGCGTCGGCGTGATCACCGCCCCGTCGCGCTCGCCGCCGACCACGACCTCCGCCCCGCGCTCGCGCGCGTCCTCGAGCATCTCCCAGACCCGATCGGCGGCGGCCTCCGAGACCAGCGGCCCGATGTCGGGGTCGCCGGGATCGCGGCCCGCGACCGCCAGCTTCGAGACCTCGGCCGCGAGCTTCGCGACCAGCTCGTCGTGCACCTCGCGGACGACGAAGATCCGCTGTACCGAGAGGCAGGCCTGGCCGGAGCGGACGAAGCCGCCGATCACGCATTCCGCCGCCGCCGTGTCGAGATCGCCGTCGGCGGCGACGAGGACCGCGCCCGGACCGCCGAGCTCCAGGTGCACGTGCTTGCGCGGCACCGCGTCCTTGATCGCCCAGCCGACCTCACCGCCGGTGAAGCTGATCACCGGCAGGCGCTCGTCGTGGACGAGCCGCATCGTCATCTCGTTGTCGACCGGGAGCGCCGCGAGGGCGCCGGCGGGCCACCCCGCCCCGACGACCAGCTCGGCCAGCGTGACCGCGGCGCGCGGCACCCACGGCGAGGGCTTCAGCAGGGTCGGAAACCCGGCGGCGATCGCCGGGAAGAGCTTGTGGGCGCCCGTCAGGATCGGGCCGTTGAAGGCGGTGATCCCGAGCATCGGCCCGATCGGGACGCGGCGCACGGTGCAGAGCGCGTCGCGCCCGCGGGGCGAGGCGTCGAGGTTGACCAGCTCGTCGAAGCCCTCGCGGGTCGCCGCCGCGGTCAGCGTCGCCAGGTCGATCGTCCGGGCGATCTCGCCGACCATGTCCTCGGCGGTGAGGAAGCTCGCCTCGGCGGCAAGCTCCGCGGCCAGCTCGTCGGCCCGCTCGCCCAGCGCCGCGCCGATGCGGTCGAGGATCGCCGCCCGCTCGGCGCTCGAGAGCGCGTGCGCCTCCGCCGCCGCGGCGACGAGCCCCGCCACCGCCGTCTCCACCACCGCGTCGGGATCGGCCAGCGGCACGCGCTCCCCGCCGACGAAGGCCTCCAGAGTCTCCGTGGCCTGAGCCATCACGCACCCACCCCTTTCGTGTCCATCTCGACAAGCTTTCGACGCGCCAGCTTCCCCGTGTCCGTCGCCGGCATCGCCGCGACCACGTGGACCCGGACCGGCACCTTGTATCCGGCGATCCGCTCGGCGCAGAACGCGCGCACCTCCTCCTCGGCCGGATTGGTCCCCTCGCGGGGGACGACGAAGGCGACGACGACTTCGCCCGAGCGCTCGTCCGGCACCCCGACCACCGCCACCGACGCGACCGCCTCGTGCATCGCGAGGAACTCCTCGACTTCGCGCGGGGCGACGTTGATGCCGCCGGTCTTGATCATCTCGGTGGCGCGCGAGCTGAAGCAGAGGTTGCCGTCGGCGTCGAGCGACCCGAGATCCCCGGAGCGGTACCAGCCGTCGGCGCCGAAGGCGGCCGAGGCGCCGGTGGTGTCGCCGAGGTAGCCGCGCGCCAGGTAGCCCTTCACCTGGATCTCGCCGACCTCGCCGACCGGCACCGGCGCGCCGGTCTCGCGGTCGGCGATCCGCAGCTCGACCCCCGGCAGCGGCGGGCCCTGGCTCACCATGCGGCGCTCGAGCGGCCAACTCGACGGCGTCACGCAGCAGTTGCCGTAGGTCTCGGTCCCGCCGTAGATGTTGCAGATCTCGGGGGCGCCGAGGCCGATCGCAGCGCGCTCGATCTCTCCCGGCGTGCCGAGGGTGAGCCCGGTCCGCAGGGAAGCGACCCGCTCCGGCGCGAAGGCCTCGTGCTCGACCAGCGCGGCCGTCATGTTGGGAAGCGTGTAGATCGCGGTCGCCCGGTGCTCCTCGATCAGGTCGAGCGCGCCGCCCGGCTCGAAGGCCGCCTGCAGGACCATCGCCGCGCCGTGGCCGAGGCTCGCGGGCAGCGCGTTCAGCGCCCCGTAGGCCCAAAAGAGCGGCACCGTGACGAGGACCCGGTCCGCGGCCCGCAACCCCATCCGCTCTCCGATCGCGAAGCCGTTCTCGATCGCCGCCCCGTGGACCAGCGGCACCGCCTTCGGCCGCGCGCTGGAGCCCGAGGTGTAGAGGACGAAGGCGTCGGCGCCCGAGAGAGCGACCGTCTCCCGGTCCACCTCGCCCCGCAGCGCGAGCACCTCCTCGAAGCCGCGTGCTCCGGCAAGGTCGCCGCGCACGCCAATCACGATCACCTCGCGCAATTGGGCGAAGCGCTCGAACGGCCCGCCGCCGTCGCGCAGCTCCGGCATCAGCTCGGCCAGCGTCTCGCGGAAGTCGCGCGAGCGGAAGCGCTCGACGCAGACCAGGGCCTCGGCGCCGGAGTGGCCGAGCATGTACTCGAGGTCCCAGGCCTTGGCGAAGGTGTTGAAGGCGGCGACCCGGGCGCCCGCCCGGTGTGCGCCGAGCGCCGCGACCGGCCACTCCCAGCGGTTCGTGCAGAGGAGGCCGACGGTGGCGCCGCGCCGCACCCCGAGCGCCGCCAGCCCCTCCGCGAAGGCATCGACCCTGGCGTCCAACTCCCCGTAGGAGAGTTCGACCCCGGCTTCGATCACCGCGGGCGCGTCGGCGTCGCGCGCCGCCATCTCGGCGACCAGGTCGCCGAAGTTGCGCGCGAGTGGGTGCGGCCCCGCCATCGGCTCAGTCGGCGAGCTGGAAGTACAGGTCGGTGATCCGCCCCTCGCGCTCGTCCTTGAACTTGATCTCCACCGGCGCGCCCACCTTCAGCCGCGTCAGCGCGTCGTCGAACGACGACAGGTCGACCCCGGAGAGGAAGCCGCCGATCGCGGTGTCGGCGTTCTCCGGCGTCACGTAGGCGAGCACGTAGGGCGGCTCCGGCAGCCCCGCGATCTTCAGGTTCATGATCGTGAACAGCTCCAGCGTGCCGGTCAGCTCCAGCTCGACCCAGCCCTCGGTCTCGCAGAAGTCGCGGTCGCAGATCGGCCGCGGCGGCGCCAGAGTCCGCTTGCAGACCGGGCACTTGATGCCCAGCAGCCTGCCCTCCCCGAGGCTACGCAGGAAGTGCGCGGTGACCGGGTCGGCGGTGTGGTTGTAGGTCAGGTCCCAGTGCTGGTCGACGACCAGCGGCTCGACGGTGGTGCTCATTTGCTCGGCTCCTCGGAGGTGACGACAGCGACGTTGAAGAACTGGTGCGACCCGCCCGCGCCGGTGGCGACGACGGTCTTCGCGCCCTCCACCTGGTGGGCGCCGGCATTGCCCTGCACCTGCAGCACCGCCTCGACGAAGCGGACCATCGCGGTGACGCTGATCGGGTTGGTGCAGATGACCCCGCCGGAGGGATTCAGCGGGAACTCGCCGTCGAGGTCGAAGAAGCCTTCCTCGAACAGCGGCCCGGCCGTGCCGAGATCGGCGAAGCCGAGCGCCTCGGCGTTGTGGACCTCGACCGGGGTGAAGGAGGCGTAGGTCTCGATCGCGTCGATCTGCGACCTGGGATCGGTGATCCCGGCCATCGCGTAGGCGCGCTCGGCGGCGACGGCGAGCGCCTCGGCGTCGCCGTAGTCATAGCCGCGCTCCGACGTCTCCAGGCGGTCGCCGATGTAGTAGCTCTCCCCCGCCATCGCGATCCCGGTGACCCAGGCGGGCGACTGGGACCCTGGCTTCACCGCGTCGGCCGAGGAGAGCACCACCGCGCAGCCGCCCGCCGACTGCGGACAGGCGTCGAGCAGCTTGATCGGCCAGGCGAGGTAGCGCGAGTCGAGCACGTCCTCGATCGACACCTCCTTGCGGATGTGGGCGTTGGGGTTGAGCGCCCCGTTGTGGTGGGCCTTCACCGACACCCGCGCCATCTGCCTCTCGGTCAGGCCATATTTGGCCATGTACCGGACCGCCGACATCGCGATCATCGTGATCGTGGTGAAGGGCAGCGGCCGCTCGTAGAACGGGTCCCAGATCTTGTTGAAGATCTTCTGCGCGTCGCCGCTCTCGCGGACCCGGTCGGCGCCGACCACCAGCACCCGTTCGTAGAGACCCGAGGCGATGTGGGAGAAGCCCGCCTGGACGGCGGAGAGGCCGGTCGCGCCGCCGGTCTGGATCCGCAGCACCGGCTTGTCGCGGGCGCCGAGGTTTTCGATGCACCAGCGCTCGGCGTGGTTCACGCCCATCAGCGACTCCGGCGCGAGGGCGAGGACGACCGCGTCGATGTCGTCGATCGTCAGCGACGCGGAGTCGAGCGCCTCGCTCGCCGAGCGCTTCAGCATCTCGACGTAGGTCGGCGCCTTATCGGTCGACGTGAACGGGGTCTGGCCGACCCCGACGGCGGCGACCGGACGGTTCAGCTCGATCGTCGCGCTCATGCCTTCGCCTCCAGGACGACGGCGGTCTGGAACTGGCCCGCGAAGCCGGTGGTGAGGTGGGCGACGGCGCGCCCGGCGGTGCCGCCGCGGATCGCCCGCACGCCCTCGAGGACCTTGCGCAGCGGCCCGCCGAAGGGGGCCTCGCCGCGCAGGCTGCCGCCGTCGGGATTCACCTTCGGCGAGCCCTCCAGCGCCAGGTCGAGCGCCTCGCCGGCGGCGCAGACGCCGAACGGCGCGTAGGCCAGCACCTCGGCGTCGGGAGTGTAGTCGTGCAGGTACCAGGTGTCCACCTGTCCTCCTGGGTCGTCGATTCCGGCGCGCCCGTAGGCGTCGGCCACCGCGTGCTCGAGGTGCTCGAGCCGGCCCAGCGACCGATCGCCGAGCCGGCCGATGTCGGAGCGCCAGCCGATCCCGCCGATGTCGACGCCGTCGGAACCGAGGTCGGCCCGCTCCAGCACCAGCGAGAAGGCGCCGTCGATCTCGGCCGGCACTTCGAGCCGGCGGAGCGGCGAGGCGACGTAGTCGGAGGCCGCGACCGCCTCCTCCGTGACCGTGGTGTTGTTGCGGGCGGCGAGCGCGGCGGCCGCGCGCGCCGCCTTCTCCGGGTCGCCCGAGGCGGCCCGGTGGACGGAGGCCTGGATCGCCGCGGCGGCCAGCGCCGAGGCACCGCCGTCGCGCTCGTAGAAGGGCTCGGCGGAGAGCCGCTCGGCCGCCTGCACGCCGAAGGTCGACTCCGAGGCCTTGCCCCAGGAACTGACGAGGACGCGGCGGTGGGTGCCGGAGAGGACCTGCATCCAGGCCAGCGCCAGCGCGTGGCCGGGGCTCGAGGCGGCGTTGATCTCGTCGTTCAGGTAGGCGCCCGCGGGGCCCGAGGTGAGCATCGAGGAGATCGCCCGCCCGTCGGTCTGGTCGGAGGCGGCGAGGACGATCCCGTCGACCTCGTCGCGGCCGATCCCGGCGTCGGCCAGGGCCGCCGAGGCGGCGGCGAAGATCGTCGTCTCCAGCGAGGCCTCGGGGTCGGGGATCGCCCCGCCCGACTCGCCGATGCCGGTGATCCGGACCCTCGATCTGACTACACCCATCTGGTCACTCCTCCTCCGCCGGCGCACCGGCGATCGCGAAAGGCACGGGTACGGCGGCGCGGCCGAGCGGTCGCCAGTCCTGGCCGCCGTGGAAGAGGTCGCGCGTCGCCAGCTGCGGATCGCTCGCCGCGGCCGCGGCGTCGTTGACCGCGGAGATGCCGACGTCGTGCTCGACGGCAAGCTCGACCAGCGCCTCGACGGGGCGGGCGGCGATCGCCTCGCGCAGTCGCGCGGTGACCTCGGCGTGGCGCGCGCGGCGGCCATCGTGGTCGGCGAAGGCGGGGTCGGCGAGCCAATCCTCCCAGCCGAACGCACGGCAGAGGCGGGCCCACTGCTCGGCCTCGAGCACGGCCACGGCGACGCGCCCGCCGTCGCCGGCGACGAACACACCGTAGGCGCCCTCGCCGCCGGCGCGCGGCGGCTTGGCGGCGGCCCAGATCGCCGCCGCGTCCAGCATCGCCACCTCGAGGTGGCGGCCGAGGCCGGTGTCGCGGGCCTGCATCAGCGCGGCGAGGATCAGGAGCGACGCGTTGGTGCCTGCGGCGAGGTCGACCCAGGGGACGCGGATCAGGGCCTCACCGTCGAGCGGCCCGGCCGCCAGTCCCGCCGCCAGCGCCAGGTAGTTGACGTCGTGGCCGGGACGGTCGGCCAGCGGCCCGTCGGCGCCGTAGCCCGAGAGCGAGCAGTAGACGAGCCGCGGATTGAGCTCGCGCAGCGTGTCCCAGTCGGCGGCGAGCCGGGCAGCGACGCCGGGGCGGAAGCCCTCGACGAAGGCGTCGGCCTCGGCGACCAGCCGGTGCAGCTTCGCCCGGTCGGCCTCGTCCTTCAGGTCGAGCGTCACGATCTCCTTGTCGGCGGCCATCCGCCGGAACATCTCCGGGTCGATCTTCCGCGCCGCGTCGCCGCCCGGCGGTTCCACCTTCACCACCCGGGCGCCGAGCGTGCGCAGCAGCAGCGTCGCAAACGGGCCGGGGAGCTGCTGGGAGAGGTCGACGACGGTCGTCCCCTCCAGCGGGCGCAGCAGGCCTTGGCGCGGCGCCGCGCTCACAGCACCGCCACCGGGGTCAGCGGCGAGGCGGTCGAGCCGACCAGGCCGAGCGGCAGGGCGACGAAGAGGAAGGGGCCGGTGGCGCGCGCGGCGAGCTCGTCGAGCACGACGCTCTCCAGCAGCGGCACGCCGTGGTCGGCGATCAGGATCTGGTGGACCGGGAACGCCTCGCCCTCGAGGAAAGGAATGCGCTCGACCGCGAAGTTGTCGGCGCCGACCATCGCCGGGCGGCGCTCGGCGAGCCAGCGCGCGGCATCGGTGTCGAGGCCCGGCTCGCCGTCGTAGTAGGTGGACGCTTCCGCGCCGGTCCGCCCCAGCCAGCCGGTGCGGACCAGGACGACGTCGCCCTCCCCGACGTCGACCCCGGCGGCGCGCTCGGCGGCCTCCAGCTCGGCCGGGCCGATCGGCGTCCCGGCGGGCAGCTCGTCCTCGCCCGCGACGTCGAGAAGCACACCGCGGGCGAGCATCGGCGGCAGCTTGTCGGCGCCGCAG
>JAFDWD010000601.1 GCA_018268695.1 Actinomycetota bacterium | reverse complement strand
GGCCAGCGCCAGGTCGAGCTCGGCGCGGAGGATCGCCAGCGGCGTGCGCAGCTCGTGGCTGGCGTCGGCGACGAAGGCGCGTTCGCGCTCCATCGAGTCGCCGATCCGCGCCAGCATCTCGTTCAGCGTCTCCCCCAGCCGCGCGACCTCGTCGCGGGTGTCGGGTACCGGCAGGCGCTCGTCCGGCGCGGCGGTGCCGATCTCCTCGGCCCGGGCGCGCATCGCCTCGACCGGTCGCAAGGCCGCGGCGGCGACCCAGTAACCCGCCACGCAGGCGAGGAGCAAGGCCGCCGGGAGCGCGACCAGGAGCAACTGCTCGAGGTCGGTGAGGGACTCGTCGCGGGGGGCGGTCGAGGTGCCGACGACGACGATCCGCCTGCCGGCAGGCGTGGCCACCGGAGCGGCGAGGAGACGGGCCTCGCCGTCGAGGCTCGGCAGGTCCCCACGGGTGACGAAGGTGGGAGCGATGGCGGCGGCGCGGAGCTGGTCCGGCTGCAGCAGGTTGACGCCGCCGATGACCGGCGAGGAGTCGAGGACTTCCCCAGCCGGGGTCAGGACCTCGGCGAAGCTGTCGGCTTTGCCGACCAGGTGCTGCTCGTGCGCGGCGAGGCTGGTCTCCTCGCGGCGGACCACGGCGGAGAGTTCGTCGGCGCGCGATCGCAGGCCCGAATCGACCGCCGTGTCGACGTCATTGCGGAACTGCAGGTAGACGAAGAAGCCCGTGCCGGCCAGGACCACGGCGATGACCGCGGCGAAGACGAGGGTGAGGCGAAGTCGGATCGAGAGGCGGCTCAGCGCCCCCCATCCTTCCGCAACCGGTACCCGGCGCCGCGCACGGTCTCGATCGAGGTCACGTCGAAGGGCACGTCGATCTTGCGTCGCAGGTACCGGATGTAGACCTCGACCACGTTGGAGCGGTGTTCGAAGTCGTACTCCCAGGCCTGTTCCAGGAGCTGTGCCCGCGAGAGGACGTAGCCGGCGTGGCGCATGAAGGTCTCCAGGAGCGTGAACTCCTTCGAGGACAGGTCGATCTCGGTCTCGCCGCGCCAGACCTGGCGGGTGCCCGGGTCGAGCCGCAGGTCACCGACCTCGATCACCGGCGGGCGCTCGACCGTGCCCCGGCGGACCAGGGCGCGCAGCCGCGCCAGCAGCTCGGCGAAGGCGAAGGGCTTGACCATGTAGTCGTCGGCGCCGCCGTCGAGGCCGACGACGCGGTCGTCGAGCGAGCCGCGCGCGGTCAGCATCAGCACCGGCGCCCAGACCCCGTCGCGGCGCAGCCGTCGGCAGGTCTCGAAGCCGTCGATGCCGGGGAGCATCACGTCGAGCACGACGGCGTCGTAGTCGGTGGCGCCCGCCATCGTCAGCGCCCGCTCGCCCTCTTCGGCCACGTCGACCGCGAGGCCCTCCTCGCTGAGGCCGCGCCGCAGCAGCGCCGCCATCTTCACCTCGTCCTCGACGACCAGAACTCGCATCCACCGAGCATCTTCCCCCTACATGAACGGGAGATGAGAATCGCGTGGGAGGCTGTGGACTCTCGTCACGGTGAGCGCGCCCTCTCATCTTTCCTTAAGCAACGGCCGCCACGGTGGGGCGATGTTCGTCCAAGCGTCGGTCACCGATTTCGTCCTCAACCCGATCGTCAACGCCGCCACCGACTTCATCAGCTCGGCGGGCTACCCGGCCATCTTCGTGCTGATGACGATGGAGTCGGCCTTGCTCCCGGTCCCCAGCGAGGCGATTATGCTCTTCGCCGGATTCGCCGTCTCCAAAGGCGAACTGACCCTGTTCGGGATCGTCGCCGCGGGGGTGCTCGGCAACCTGGTCGGCTCCTGGATCGGCTACGCGATCGGCTACTACGGACGCACGGACCTGCTCGAACGCCACCGCCTGTTCCACGTCAATCCGGAATGGCTACGCAAGACCGAGGGCTACTTCGAGCGCTACGGCGACGCGACCGTCTTCTTCTCCCGCATGCTCCCGATCGTCCGCACCTTCGTCTCCCTCCCCGCCGGCGTCGCGCGGATGCCGATCGTGCGCTTCTCCGTCCTCACCGCACTCGGCTCGATCCCCTGGGTCCTCGCCCTCGGCCTCGTCGGCCAGGCGGTCGGCGACAACTGGGAAACCTGGCGCCACAACCTCGGCTACCTCGACTACGTCGTCGCCGCCGCGATCGTGATCGGCATCGGCTACTGGCTGGTGCAGCGCCGTCGTCGCGACCAGGACGG
>JAFDWD010000600.1 GCA_018268695.1 Actinomycetota bacterium | reverse complement strand
GTGGCGCTGACCGAGGAGGAGCGGGCGACGGCGGCGGCGCTGGTCGCCCCGTACCGGACCGAGGGCGCCTTCGCGGGCCGTCCGGCGACCCGCGCCGAGATCGCCGCCGAGCTCCACGTGAGTGAGCGCACCGCCCAGCGCCGCCTCGACGCCCTGGCGGCCAAGCTGGAGGTGAGCGGCGACGCCGGCCGCGACCGCCCCCGCCAGATCGCCGCCCGCGTGATCGAACTCGGCCTCGACCGCCGCTAGGCACGAACTCGGCGCGCGTCTACCCGGTCCGGGCCGAGAGGACGTGCTCCGCGACCCGGTCGGAGGCCGCCGCGAGCCGGCGGAAGTAGGTGCTGCGGCTGAAGTTCAGCTCTTGCATCGCGATCACGTGGCCGCCGTCGGGGTCCAGGTAGCCGCGCTCGATCGCCGCCCGCTGAAGGCGCTCGTCGGGGGTGTCGCCGAAGGCCTCGGCGACCGCCGTGAGGATCGACTGTCGCACCGAGGACGCCCGCTGGTCGGCGCGGCGGCCGCGCGCCAGAGGATTGGCGGCGAGGGCGATCGGGTCGTGGAAGGAACGAAGGCCGTCGCGGACCGAGTCGGCGGCAAGCGCACCCGTCGGCGAGGCCGGGGGCGGCGTCATCCCGAGGTCGTAATAGACGAGGTCGCGGATGAAGCGGACGACGCCGCCGGGACCCCAGTCGACCACGTAGGAGGGGACCGTGCGGCCGCCGTCTGCAACGTCGAGATCGAGCCGGCGCTCGTAGCCCATCGCCAGCAGGAACTCGTGGATCTGGCGGTCGGCCGGATCGGTCGTCGCGTACACGTAGCGGACGCTGCGCAGCCCCGAGCCGAGCACGCTGGCGTAGTTGGCGGCGCTGACGATCGGCGAGGTCGGCTCGGCGTCGCGCTCGCGGATCAGATCCTTGCCATCGCGCAGCAGCAGGACCTCACCGTCCGGAGCACGGCGCCGCGCATCGGCGAGCCAGGGACCGAGGATCGCGTCCTCCTCGACCCACTCGGGGGCACTTGCGGGGGTAGCCCAGATCCGCCAGCCGACCAGCAGGCCTGCCTCGTCGCGGATCGCGATCACATGCTCAGGCGCCTGCTCGAGCCAGCGCACGACGCCGGGCCACCAGCCCGCTCCCTCGACCCCGCCGAGCAACTGCGCCAGGCGCTCGCGGTCCCCGGCTCGGAAGCGGTCGGCCCTCACCCCGACCGGCGGCGGCGCGATCCCCCAGCGGACCTGCGGGTTGTCGATCAGCTCGGCGAGATCGACGATCAGCCGCAGCTCGCCGAGCTCGGCGCGGGCATGGAGATGGTCGACGATGCGGCGGCGCAGCGCCCGCTCATGCTCCGGGTCCTCGGCGGCGAGCGCGGCGCGGACCGCGCGGCGGACCCGCTCGTGCAGGGTCACCCGGGTCCCGAGGGTCTCGGCGAAGGAAAGCGTTCGCAGCCAGGCCTCGGCGTGGTCGCCGTCGACGCCTGGCAGCGCCGCGGCGAGCAGTTGCGGGTCGACGGCCCGAGCGATCGCCGCGACAGCGACGATGTCGTGGTCGGCGTCGTCGAGCTCATCGCGGGCGAGATGGCTGACCAGGGTGTGGGCGAGGAGTTGGTCGGCATCGAGCTGGTCGAGGTCGACCTCGTTGCCGGCGAGCAGGGTGTCCGCGGCGACGCTCAGCGCCAGCGGCGAGCCGGCCGCCCAGGCAACGATCCGGGTGACCGCGGCATCGTCGGCGAGGCCTCGTTCGAGGAGTAGCTGCCGCGCGTCGGCACTTCCCAGCGGTGCGAGCGAGCGCACCAACACCCGGCCCGCGCGTTTCTCACCGAGCCAAGCGCCATCGGGCGGCCGCCGCCCGGCGACGACGATGCGCGCGCCGGGCGGCGCCGCGTCGATCCCCTCCCGCAGCTCGACCCCCAGCGCCGTCGCCTGCTCATAGGTATCGAGCAGGAGAACCGCGCAGCGACCCTGGCGCAGCGCCGCGAGCGCCGCCGCGAGCGCCGCGGGGGCGGCGTCGGTATCCCGCCCGTCGACCGCCCGGACCGTGAGCCCGCGCGCCTCGGCTCGCCGGCCGAGCTCCCGCAGCAGCGAGCTCTTGCCGATCCCGCCGGGGCCGTGGAGGAAGGCGACCGGAGCGGGCGCGTCATCGTCGAGCAGGCGTTCGAGCCGGGCCAGGTCGTCCTCGCGACCGACGAAGCCTGGCTCTTCGACCTGGACCGACACCGGCGCCAATATAGGCGCCACCGGACCAGCCGTTCAGACGGCCCACCCATTCGGCCTGGGCGCGAGCCTCAGGGGTTGAGCTTCACCGGCCCCTTGGCGACGCACTTGCCGTGCTTCGCGACCATGCCGGGCTTGCACTTCTTCGGTTTCTTCGGTGACTTGCCACCGACGATCGTGACGTCGAACTCGCCCACCAGGAGATCGGTTTCGTTGCAGTAGACATCGATCTTGTGGACGCCGTTGGTGGCGCCGCTCTGGACCAGGACGTTCCCTTCGTAGAGGCCCGGCACTTCTTTGTCGGGCGGTTCCAGCAGGGTCGGTTCGTAGTCGTAGAAGGCGGCCGAGGTCGAGTATTGATCCTTGAGCTGAAGGCGGTCGATCATGCTGAGGTCGTAGCCCTTGCAGTTGGCGCCTTCGATCTTGACGATGAAATTTTCGTCGTAGCCGGCTTTCCAGGTGGTCGGCGTCATGGTCGCTGCGGTGGCGGCGGCCGCCGTGCCGCCCAGAGCCACACAGGCAAGGACAAGGAGGACGAGGAGCGCGGGGGGTCGAGCGATGGCTTTCACACGGCGATGGTCGGCCAAGCCGCGGGGGCCTTCAAGTCCCGACTTGGTCCCAAACGCTCGGCAGCGCGGCAGCTTACGGCTAGCGTCGCGGTCCGTCTCGCAACCACTCCGAGGAGGATCGATGTCCAAGCTCAAGCTGCCCAGCCCAGCGATGATCGTCGCCTGCGTCGCCCTTTTCGCCGCGATGGGAGGGACGGGCTATGCAGCGGGTCAGTTCGCCCACCGAGCCACCGCGTCCGCCTCGAAGGCAAAACGGGGCCCGCGCGGCAAACGGGGCCCGGCGGGCCCGGCGGGGATCCAGGGCGCGATCGGGCCCCGCGGTGCCACGGGGCCGAAGGGCGACCGCGGCGAAACCGGAGCGAAGGGCGACCGCGGTGAAGCCGGGCCGGCCGGCCCGGTCGAACTCCGCTACGTGGAAGGCCCGACGGTCAGCGTTGGCGCCGGTGGCAAAGAAACCGCGCAAGTCTTCTGCCCGAGTGGCTTCCACGACACCGGCGGCGGCATGATCGGGCAGGCCAGCTTCGGCTTCAACATCGCGAGCTCGGCTCCGAGCGGCAATAACGCCTGGATCGTCGACGTCGAAAACATCACCGGCTCGACCCAGAAATTCAACGCCTACGTCGTCTGTACGACGGCGACCTCGGTCTCCTGAGTCCGCGCCGATAGGCCCGTCGCATCCGAACCAGGTGACCCCCACCCTTGCACGCTTGTCTCGCTATGCGAGACAAGCGTGCAAGGGGGTGGCTCGGTGGGGGACAGACGTGGCCCGGTGGGGGGCGGGGGTGTCGTTGGCGGGTACGGCTCCGCATTCGAGCATCGGTGCATCAAGTAACCGACGCTCGAAAGGAGCACGTCATGTCACCTCGCATGTCGATTCGCAGCCTTTTCATCGCCGTCATCGCGCTCGTCGCGCTGGCGATTCCCGCGGCCGCCTCGGCCGCCCAGCACGGCAGTGCCGTCGTCTTCTCCCAGCACTGGACCAACGAAGGGGTCGAAGAAGGCGGCCTGTTCGCGGTGAAAGCCGGCCACCAGAACCAGCTGACCGAAGACCCCGCCGACACCGAACCCTCGTTCTCGCCGGACGGCCGGACCATCGCCTTCTCTCGCGACGGCCACATCTACACGGTGCGGCCCGACGGCTCCGGTGAGCGGCGCCTCACCAACGGCTCCGCCCTGGACTCGCGCCCGCAGATCTCGCCGAACGGCCAGATCGTCGTCTTCGAGCGGCGCACCGCCGAAGGCCAGCCGGCCAACCTCTACACGGTGCGGGTGGGCGGCGGCCCGGCCACGGACCTGACCCCGGGTCCCGAAGAAGCGACCGAAGCGCGCTTCGCCCCCGACGGCAAGACGATCGTCTTCGTCCGCGCCACGATCGCGGGCGGCAGCCGTGTCAACGCCGATCTCTACTCGATCCGCCCGAGCGGCTCCGGCCTCACCCGCCTCACCACCACCGGCCGGGTCGACGAGTTCGACCCGCGCTACTTCGCCGGCGGCATCGTCTTCAGCCGCGGCGACCAGTCCGAAGGCCCGGCCGGCTACGCCGACATCTACACGATGAAGGCCGACGGCACCAAGGTGAAGCCGCTGGTCGAAGGCGTCGGCTCCGCCTACGTCGAAGATGTCTCGCCGCAGGGCCACACGCTGATCTTCCGTCGCGACCGCGGCCTCTGGGTGAAGAAGATCGGCCCCGGCAAGGCGAAGAAGGTCGCCGAATTGCCGGACGGCTCGCAGACCAACTCGGTCTTCAGCTCCGACGGAAAGTCCGTCGCGACGCTGATCGAAGCCGACCACGGCCAGGAGCTGATGTCGATCAACCTGAAGAACGGCGTCAAGCACGACCTGGCCGAAGCCTACGGCGGCGAAGAAGGCGCGGAAGACACCTTCGGCCCCGTCATCGACTGGCAGCCGGTGCGCTGAGGTGACGCCCGGAACCAGGTGAGCGACGCCACCGGGCGGTATAACCCGCCCGGTGGCAGACCTCTCCGTCGGCGACGAAGTCGCCGGATACCGGATCGACGCCCGCCTCGCCCGCGGCGGGATGGGCGTCGTCTACCG